>CAZWAX010000131.1:0-13382 GCA_964631985.1 uncultured Polyangiaceae bacterium
CCGGGCGCACCCGGTCCCGCCAGAGGGCCCGCGCGGGGGCGCGCCCGGTCATCGTCAGCATCTTGGCGGTCGCCGTGCGCGTGCTCATGTCTCGCCGGGGGTCGTGCGGGCGGCACGCGCCGAAGGCGCGGCCGAAATGATGCTGCCGTCGCGAAACGCGATCACCCGGTCGGTCATCGCCGCCACCTCCGGGTCGTGCGTCACGATCACGATGGTGAGCCCGGTCGTGCGGTTCAGCTCGCGGAGCATCGTCATGATCTCGGTCGAGGTCTTGGTGTCGAGGTTGCCCGTCGGCTCGTCGGCGAGCAGCAGGTCGGGCTCGCCGACGAGCGCGCGCGCGATCGCGACCCGCTGCTGCTCGCCGCCCGACATCTGGCTCGGCAGGTGGTCGGCACGGTGCGCGATGCCGGCGCGGGCGAGCGCGCTCCGGGCGCGCGTGCGCTGCTCGGCGAGCGGCATCGGACCGTAGTAGAGCGGCAGCTCGACGTTCTCGAGCGCGGTCGTCCGCGGCAGCAAGTTGAAGCTCTGGAAGACGAAGCCGATGCGGCGATTGCGGATCTCGGCGCGGGCGTCGCCGTCCAGCTCACCGACCTCGCGGCCGGCGAGCCGATAGGTGCCGGTCGTCGGCCGATCGAGGCAGCCGAGGATGTTCATCAGCGTCGACTTCCCGGAGCCCGACGGTCCGATGATGGCCACGAGCTCGCCCGCGTCGATCGTGAGGGTCGCGTCGGCGAGCGCCTGCACCGTCGCGTCGCCGAGGGCATAGCGACGCGAAAGCCCGACCGTCTCGATCAGTGGGGTCGACCCGGCGGTCACGCGCGTCTCAGCGGCGCCGGCCTCCGCCGCCCATGTTGAAGCCGGGCGGACGCTGCGTGCCGGTGCCCTCGCTCGCGTTCTGCGGGCGCTCGACCGCGACGATCACGGCGTCGCCTTCCGTCAGCGTGCCGGCCTGCACCTCCGTATGGCTGTCGTCGGCGAGCCCGGCCGTAACGGGCACCGGCTCGGGGCGTCCGCCCGCGAGCCGCCAGACGACGGTGCCGGCGGGCGCGGCGGCGGCTTCGCCGTCGCTTTCGCCGACGGGCGGGCGGAACCGCAACGCCGCCGTCGGCACCCGCAACACCTGCGCGCGCGTGCCGGTCACGACGTCGACGTTGGCCGTCATGCCGGGGCGGAGCGCCAGGTCGGCATTGGCGGCGTCGATCACGACGTCATACGTGATGACGTTCTGCACGTTCAGGGGCGCGTTCCGCACCTGCGAGACCGTGCCGCTGAACGACCGCTCGGGATACGCGTCGACGCTGAACGTCGCTGCCTGGCCCGCGCGCACCTCGCCGATGTCGGCCTCGCTCACGTTGGCGTTCACCTGCATCTTGGTGAGGTCCTCGGCGATCACGAAGAGGGTCGGGGTCTGGAAGCTCGCCGCGACGGTCTGGCCGACGTCGACCGCGCGCGACACCACGACGCCGTCGACGGGCGAAACGATGTCGGTGTAGCCGAGGTTGACGCGCGCTTCCTCCAGCTGCGCCTCGGCCTGTTGCACCTGCGCGCCTTGCACCGCGACCTCGGCGCGGGCCTGGTCGACGCTGCTCGCCAGCACGTCGACGGCGTCGGCCGCGACGATCCCCTGCGCTTTGAGCTCGCGGTTCCGAACGAGATTCGCGCTCTTGTACTCGAGGTCGGCGCGGGCCTTGGCGAGCGCGGCGCGCGCGTTCGCGAGCCCGGCCTCGGACTGCTGAACGCGGAGCGCGAACGGCCGCGGGTCGATCTTGGCGACGCGCTGTCCCTTCGTGACCGGCGAGTTGAAGTCGACGTCGAGCGCCTGGATCGGGCCGGAGACGTAGGTGCCGACCTGTACGGTCTTCACCGGGTTCACGGTGCCCGTCGCGGTGACGCTCGCCTTCAGGTCGCCGCGCGTGACCTTCTCGGTGCGATAGCGCGGCGCCGAGCTTTCGTCGCCCACGAGGAAGCGATACGCGATCCCGCCGACCGCGAGCACGACGAGCGCCACCGCCAACAAACGCCACCGACGCAGCATACGGAGCAGTATAGTCGCCTCATCGGGCGGCGCGAGACGGCCCGGCCTCACGCCGGTGAGATCGCGTCGGCCCATCGGAGGATCGAGCGCGAAGCGCTCGACCGCACGGGGGCGAAGTCTATTGGTTCCCGAGGAACGGTTCCCAGAACCGGCAACTGTGGTCGCCGCGGAACGAGCTCGCCCCCATCGTCACCACGTGCGGCGGAACGAGCGAGAGGATCTCGCCGAATCCCGCCGCATCGGGGTCGAAGCGCCGCCAGCGCGGGTTCCCGCGCGCCGCCGGTTTCCCGGTGCGCGCAAAACGCGTCCAGTAGCGCACCATCGCGTCGGAGAGGAGTTTCTGATCCGCGTCGAGCTCCTGCGGGAACGCTGCCGGGACCGTGAAGAGGTACTGGATCTCGGAGGCGTGCGCGGCGCCGTACGGGAAGCTCACGGGCGGTAGGAAGGGCATGGGCGCGTTCACGTCGTTGAACTCGTAGGCGTAGGTGGGCACGAACTCGGACATCCAACGATCGGCCGCCTCCGCGTTGCAGGCGAAAGCGGCATCGGTCGCGAGCGCGCTGAGCGCGAGCCCCGGGCTCGGGTAGTCGCCGACCGGATACACTGCGGCGAGCGATTGGCCGATTGCTTCCGGGACGCCGAGCAGCGCGCTGATGCCCGCCGGATAGTCTTCCGCGGCGAGGGGTCCGCCTTGCAGATCGAAGAACAACGCCACGAACATCCTCATCTCGTCGTGGTTCGAGCCCTGCATCACCGGCACGCGGTTGAACGCGCCGGTCTTGAAGGCCTCGCGGAACGCCAGCGGCAGCACGACGCCGTCGATGACCGGGCTCGTCGACTGCAGGCCCGTCGCTTGACCGGCGAGGAGGTCGGCGCTGCCGAGCGCGCGGAGGCACGCCGCCGTTTGATCCAGACACCCGAGATCATCGGCGATGGTCGTCCCCAGGGTCTCCGCTTCCTCGAGCGTCGGCTGCTGGAACACCGCGCCGCTCTGCACGATGGCGCGATGGAAGGTTCCCTCCGCCAGCGGCGACGCGAGGTGGGCGTGGACGCTGATGCCGCCCGCCGACTCGCCGAAGATCGTGACGCGCTTCGGGTTGCCACCGAAGGCGGCGATGTTGTCCTGCACCCAGCGGAGCGCGAGCTGCTGATCGAGGATACCGTAGTTGCCCGAGACCCCGGCCGGCGACTCGGCGCTCAAGGCCGGGTGCGCCAGGAAACCGAGCGCGCCGAGGCGATAGTTGATGGTGACGACCACCACGTCGCCAAGCTCGACGAGCTTGGTCGGGTCGTAGTTCTCGGCCGAGCCGTTCTGGAAGGCGCCGCCGTGGATCCACACCATGACCGGCCGCTTGCGGTTGAGATCCCGCTCGGGGACGGATTTCCGATGCGGCGTGTAGACGTTCAGGAAGAGGCAGTCCTCGCCGGTGCTCGGCTCGCCGAACGGGCTCGGCCGTTGCGGGCAGCGGCTGCCGTACGTGCTCGCGTCGAGCGGCGTCATCCACGGCAGGCGCGGCTCGGGCGGAGCCCAGCGGAGCGCACCGACCGGCGGCTCGGCGTACGGGATGCCGAGGAACCGATGCATGACCGGCGTGACGACACCGGTCACGGGTCCGGCCGGCGGCTGGGCGGTGATGGTCTGCGCGACCGCCGCGGACGCGACACCGAGCGCGCACATGGGAACGACGACGCAACGCAGCAGCAGGGCGAGAGGGCGGGAGCGCATCGGGGGGGAATCCTCCAGCCGGCCCTATCGCACGCCGCGGGGTGCCGAGGATAGGTATGAGCAACAGTGTCGGCCGGAGGAGCGATCGGGCGGGTCGGAGGCCTCAAGGGGTAGGGGTAAGGGCGAGCGAGCCGGCGAATTCGTCGCTGGAGAACATCCCGTCGCCGAGGTTCACGAAGACCGTCCTGGTGAAGTTGATCTCCACCAGGAAGCCGTCCTCGAAGACGTGGGTCGCCTGCACCTGGCCGTCGAAGAGGATCGCCAGCGCGCCGCCTTGTCCGCATTCAGGCGGGGTGAACGTCGCCGTGCCCGCGACGAACCCCGACAGCGCACCTGCGGCGCTGATCAGCGTGCCGGTGTAGCCCGTGAGGACGCCTTCGGCGGTGTGCTCCGTGATGCACGGCTGCGCGCCGGCAGCGATGTCGTCGACGTTCAAGAAGTTCGCGTCGTAGGAGACTGTGCCCCCGGCGATCGTCAACGACAGGTCATCCTGTACCGCCAGCGTCGCGTCGGCGACGACGTTCCAGTTGCCGGTGTCGATGTCGTTGCTGCCGGAAAAGTCCTCCTCGTGGGTCCAGGTGATCGTCCCCTCGTAGACCCCACCGCCGAAGGTGCAGAGGTCCTTCAGCAGCTCGATCCTGGGGTCGAGTCCGTTCGGCGGCGGCGACCCCTCGAACAGGCCGGACCAGGCGTAGAAGCAGAGCGCGTCGGCGTCGGTCACCGCGGGCTCGTCGAAGGTGGCGGTGAATGGGCCCACCGGCTGGACCAGGTCGGGGGTGAGATTCGGGGCGCCGAACCGGGTCGAGTCGGTCGGATCGAGGTCGAAGCGCGCCGTCTGGCTCCCGCCGGTGAAGCCGTCGCCATTGAGATCGAAGCGGCTGAAGTCTTGCGCGGAGGGCTCGATCACGTTGCCGAACTCGTCGACGTACGCGTCATGGAACGCCTGCAGGTCGGTCAGGTCGAAGTGGGAGTCGTCGTTGGTGTCGAGGATCGCCAGGCGCACCGGTGCGGTCGCCGGCGTCACCGCTACGGGCACATCGAGGGACAGGACGGTGGCATAGGCGTTGATGATGCCGTCCGAGTCGGCGTTGGCCTTGATGGCGGCGATGGTGTCCGACACTGGTCGGGCGCGCAGCTCGGGCGAGAGCATCCATAGGTAGGTGGCCAGCCCGGCCACCTGCGGAGCCGAGAAGCTCGTGCCCTGGGCGGGAAATCCCACGAGCAGGGTGGGGATGCCCTCACCGACCGCGAACACGTCCGCACCCGGCTCCGAGAAATCGGAGGTGTTGAAGGAGTCGTCGATGCTGCCGACGAGCACCACGTTGCTGGCGCGCGGGGCCGAGGTCTGGGCGAGATCGTCGAGCAGGGCCTCGAGCACGATCACTTCGGCAGGCGTGGCGGTGAGCGAAGGCAGACACGGTGTCGTGGTGCAGGTCACGGTCGGTTCCCAGAGCGCGGTCTCGCTCACGAACGACATCGCGCTGTCGGCAGTGGCCGCCACGTTGAGCGCCGAGCCGACCCGGGCCTGGCCGGCCCCCGGGTACACCACCGCAGACTGCTCGTTGGCGTCGTTGCCCGCTGCCGACGTCACCAGCACGCGGTCGGCGACCGAGCTCATCAACGCCCGCGCCATGGCCCCCCAGCCGGCGCGTTCGAGCGCCCTCGGAGCGCGCAGGTTGGCGGGCGTGCACACGTTCTCCACCTCGGGGTCCCCGCACTCGCCGAACGCGTAGGAGGCGTTGACGACGGCCTTCCCGGTGGAGGCCTGCAACGCGAAGTCGATCGCGAAGCTGATCTCGTACGGGCTCAGCCCCTTGATCTGCACTGCCTTCACATCCAGACAATCGGGAAACGGGTTGGCGCCCGTCGGCACCGTGGCGTCGAGCGTGGCCGCGATCGTCGTCAGCACATCGTAGCCATGGTGGCCGCCGAGATCGGCGGCGGCCACCGAGCCGATCCCGAGGTTGGTCACCCCGGGCACCTGAGTTGCGAAGTCCGAGTACAGCACGTCGATCGGCCGGTGAAACATGTCGGCCACGATCACGGTCACCTTGTTGTTGACGCAGAGACCGGGTGCCGCCGTGCGGGCGTTCCACGCCGCCGGGAAGTGGGTCTTCTGCAGGTATCCGAAGTTGGCCTCGGTGTTGGCGGGAGGAGGTGGCGCCAGAGTGAGCTCGGCCTCGCGGGGCAGGAGCACCAGACGGATGCCGGGCTGAGCCTCCAGGACATCGCCCAAGGTTCTCAGCTCGGCGGGCCCGTTTTGACGAGGGATGGTCACCGTCACCGCCGGCAGCCCGGCTCGCATGGACACGATCCCGCCGCCCACGGCGCCGAGCGCGGCGTTCACCTGGCCGATCGTAGCGTCGGCGGCGATCGCCACGTCGAGGCGGGTGAGAATCAGCCCGTTGACGATGTCGCCGTCCGCCGCCGGCACGGGCGGCAGGTCGAGCAGCGCCCCCACGGCCGGGTCGTCCGGGTCGCCCTCCAGCAGCACCCCGGTCGTGGCAGTGGGGAGACCGCACGCGAGGCTCTCGAGATCACACCCGACGAGCGCGAGCAGCTCGTCCGCCCGTGGGGCCTGGAAGCGCAGGAGGGCGTCGGCGCGCGCCTCGTGCTGGTCGACGAGGCAGACCTTGTAGCCCGCATAGGTCGCGGGGTCGGCGCCCACGAGCGCGCACTCGGCGGTTGGCGCCGCGAGGTTCGCGCCGTCCGCTACGCTCAGCGCCGTCTCATAGAAGGCGGGGAGCGCGGCGGGATCGGGCGAGCACTTCTTGTCGACCGCCGGCCGCACCTTGCTTGCTTCGGCGAGAATCTTGCCGAACTGTTTCGCGCAGGTGGTGCCGGCCTTCGCGAGGCACTCCTGCCGTTCGACGCCCGCGTTCGTTGGCACGCCGGCGAGGATGGCGTCGCCACACTTGCCGAGGCTCCGCCGCCTCGTGCTCACGAGCTTCGTTCCGGCCTTCATGATCGTCGACTCGGACTGCACGATCAGCTTGCCGGTGCGCTTCGGATCGTCGAGATTATCGCCGCCGCCGAGGTGATCGAGGCACGTCAACGCAGGGGCGGTCAGCCCGGCCGCGGCGACCGCCTCGTCGATCAGCTCTCGCGCCCTCGGCGCCTGCACCTGGAACATCTGCTCGGCGCGGCACGCGTGCTGGACGGCGATGCACGCGGCGATGTCTCGAACGGTCGCGAGCGACGGGCAGTCGGCGGCGAGCTTGTCGAAACCGAGGCCGTCGATCCGCCTCAAGTCCTCGGGGCTCAGGCCCTCGACCTCGCAGTACTTGCGAATGGTGGCGACGAGCTGATCCTCCGCCGCGGCGATCTTCGCGAACCCACCGCTCGACGCCTGCGCGCACTTCTGACCGGCCTTGACCACGCAGGCCTGCTGCTTCGCATCGGCGTCGGCCTTGGTCTGGATGCACTTCAAGACGCCGTGGGCGCACGTGTCGAGGCTCCGGAGCTTCTTGCCGACGAACTTGGTGCCGGCCTTCTCGATGGCCGCTTGGCACTTGACGGCCGGCCGGCCCGCTGGAGTCTGCCCGGCCCTCGCCGGCTCGGTCGAGGTGGCCGCAGTGGACGTCGCTGCCGACGTGGCCCCGCGCGCCATGGACGGGAAGAGCGCCGACAGGAGCGCGGCGAGCACGAGCACCCTTCGTCGCGCGCCTCCCCGAAAGCGGCTGATGAAACCAACGAGCTCCTCGAACGCTCGCTCGGGTGATAGCCGCGGCGACGGGTCCGATGGCTGAGGGCAGCTCTCCCGCCGCGGCGCGCGTCGTCTACGTTCGGTTCTCGGCATGGCGCATCATTGGCGCGCGGGAAGCGCGACCGACAAGACGCGCTCGGTGGAATTAGGGTGGAAGTTGACTAGGCATCCTCAGCGGTTCGCGCGCAATCAGGGAACGCGTGCCGTGGCCTTGAACCCCTCGAGCGAGTTCTTCTTGATGCCGTTCGGATTCGAGAAGTCGGCGGCGAAGCACTGGCCGGTGCGGGCGTTCACGATTTGCGCCACCACCGGTTGGGCGAACGGCAAGGCCGGGTCGGCAAGGTTCGCCCCTTTCCCTTTCATCGCGAGCTTGGTGGCCGGCTTGGTGCTGCCATTGAGTGTGACGCCGGTGATCCCGGTGCCGCCGCCGCTCTTGCTCTTGAACTTGAAACCGGTCTTGCTCGCCTGCCAGCAGAGCTTGCCGTCGCACCGTCCACTCGGCGCCGCATGCGTCTGCAGCACCAGAGAGGCATTGGCGTAGATACAGGCGGCGTAGACGTCCTTGGCCGTCGGATCACCGAAGTCGGCCGCGGCAGTGGCCGGGGCATTGGACAGCTTGAGGGCAAACTTGTCCTTGGGGTCGTCGTAGGAATTCCCGATCGACAGCGTTGCTTTCCCCGCGGCGAGACACACCCGCGGCGCTTCGCCGTGTGCGCAGGTACCGCTGCCGTCGCATTCGTCCACGGTGCATGGGAGGCCCTCGTCACTGCAGGGGGTGCCCGCCGCCGTCGGCGTGGATTCGCAGACGCCGGCAGCGCACGTCCCGGCCGTCGCCTGGTAGCACATGCCGTCACCCGTGCACCCCGTGCCGTCGGGCAGCGTGGCCCCGGTCGGACACGCCCCGAGGGCGCACACGCTCGCGCCCGTACACGAGTTCCCGTCCTCGCACGGGGCGGCGTTGTCGACGTGTTGGCACAGGCCAAGCGGAGTGCAGACGTCGTCCGTGCAGGGGTTGGCGTCGTCGCAGGAGGTCTGACTCGCGAGATCGAAGGTGGTCGCGGTGTCGGGGGAGAGCGCCGCGAGGTCCATCACGAACGTCGCAGAGCCCGTTTCCTTGTCCACCTCGCAGAGGTTGTTGCCGAGCGCCGGGCCGTGCGAGCACGGGTTGGCCCACAGTCTCCCGTCGGCGGTGAACGCGAGACCCAAGTCGTAGAAACGGGGACCGACGATCGTCTGGGAGCCGTCGAGCTTGCTCACGCGCACGAGGCCGTCGGCGGTCACGCCATAGAGCTCACCCGTCGCTGGATCGCTGGCCAGGTCGCCGAGGTAGTCGGAGGAGCCGGTGCCGACCTCCGTCATCGATCCGTTGGCGGGATCGACGCGGAGCAGGGCGGCATGCTCGCCGACGTAGAGGAATCCGTCCCGACCCTCGCCGAACGCGATCGTGGGGATGAGGGGGAATCCGCCGATGGTGGACGACAGCGTGTGGTACGCCACTCGGGCCAGGTAGATCGTGCCGTCGCACGTCGCGGCAATCGCCGAGGCGGCGATATCGGGGGGCCAGGGCGCATCGGGAAAGGACACGGTCGCGACCGGCGTGACCGTGTGAGCGTCGGGATCGATTGCGGAAACGACCGCCGATTCGCCGGTGACGTACAGCTCGACGCCCACCGCGACCTCGGCCAACCCCAACACGGACAGCACGGCAACCGTCACGGCGAGCGCACGAATCGTTGCATTCATCGGCAGGTCCCCCTTCGGAGCCTGCCGGTCATACTGCCGTCGCCGGTACGCTGTCGATGTGGGGGATGATGCACGAGGCGCGGTCGCGCCGCGCCTCGTGCAGGGTGGAGAGATCCCCTTTTGAGCTAGGGGGTGACCGTGACGGTGGGCGTCGGCACGATCGGGGTCGGGCAGGTGCCGCCGTTCGGGAACTGCAGACAGAGCACGTTGCCGACCACGCCGTCCGCGACGTCGCCGACGCAGTCGATCACGCCGTCGATGTCGCCGAGCGTCGGCCCGGGGCACGGGGCGTTCGTCGGGCAATGCTCCCACCAGGTGAGCGCCTTCCCGGGACCCGGGAGGTTGGCGCACGAGCCGAGATCGCAGATCTTGCCCTCCTGCACCGTCCCCATGAGGTTGTTGACGCAATCGTCGCGATCGACGGGCACCATGCACGTCTGCCCCGGACCCGTCCGACAACAGAACGGCGCGCTCGCGACCGGCTCGTAGTTGTTGCAGAACTTCAGGATCAACGTTTCCTTCTGGGTCTCGGCTTTGGCGAGGAGCAGCTGGACCTTGGGGTCGGCGAGGCACGCGCCGTAGCTCTGACCGGTGAGGAGACAGCGATCCAACGTCTTCTCGCGCTTCAGCAAGTAGTTGAGGCTCGCCTTCGCCAGCATGCGTTGGCAGTCGTTCTCGGCGCCGTCGCCGAGGTCGCGTTGCTCGGGCGTCGGCGACGAGCAGCCGAGCGCAGAGCAGGTGGGCGATGTGTCGTCGAGCGCGGTGCAGACCTCTTGCGCGTGGGAGGCGTAGATCGTCGCGACGAAGCGCGCGAACTCGGCGCCCTTCCAGCACTCCATGCAGGTCGCGAACTCCGCCGCGCTGGTGACCGGCAGTGCCGCGCAGCTCCCGCCGACCCCGGGCGTCGCCGGGCCGTATTGGCAATCGCTGCGGTAGCCGAGGGTGGTGAGGATCGCGGGGGTGCACTTCTTGGCGATCGCCGCCGAAACCTTGCCCGCGGTGAGTCCGAGCTTGGCGCTCGATACGGCGTCGAGGCACGACGCGATGTCGCCGCGGTTCTCCTTGTCGAGACAGTTCCGGTACAGTTTCAGATGGGTCTTCTTGTACTTCTCGAGCTGCTTCACGACGGTCTTGTGGCAGGCGAGATTGGGGTCGGCAGCGGCGAATGCCGGCGCCGATCCGAGGGCGACGGCGGCGGCAACGGCGAAGAGCAACGTACGGCACGCGGGCTTCATGGAGCCTCCTTCTATGGGGGAAACGATGCTTCCCCATGATTAGCCTGCATCCCGGCGCCGTGGTCAATCAGGCGGTCACGGTACGAGATCCAGAATGTCCTCCAGGGCCAGATCGGTCGGGATCGGGAACCCGGGAGGGCAGGGTTGCACGGGCGGCGCCGCCGGGGTCGGGAGCGCGGGCACGGTCGGGTCGGGGTTGGCGAGATCCAGGGCGAACGCCAGGTTGCCGACGTCGTTCGAGGCGTCGCGCCGTGAGGGGTTTCAGGTTCCACCGCCATTCGATGAGCTTCAGGATCGACGTGTTGTCGAAGACCGTCGACACGACGCGGGGGCTCGCGGGGTCCCCGCGAGTGAACGGCGACGCGACGACCACCGGTATGCGCAAGCCGAGGAGCGCCTTGCCGTTCACGAGGTCGGGATCGACGGCGTTGGGTGCGGTGGCCCGCGGCGGCGCGACGTGGTCGAAGAATCCGCCCCACTCGTCGTAGGTGACGATGAACACCGTCGTGCCCCAATCGGGTCCCGAGGCGACCGCCTGGAAGGCTTCGGCGAGGAACGCGTCGCCGGTCCGGATGTCGGCGTGAGGATGATCGTCGCCCGAGATGCCTTCCGCCTCGCCGATGAAGCGCGGATCCACGAACGAGACGCTCGGCAGGTTACCCGTCGCGGCGTCGAGGAAGAACTGCTCGACCGGCGTCGAGATCGGCAAGTACTTCAGGCCCCAGAGCAGAAGGAACGGAACGTCCGAGTAGTAGTACTGCGCGCTGACGCCGCGCTCGCCGAGACGATCCCAGATCGTCGGCAGGGTCGAGATCGCCAGGCTGTTGTCGAGGCGATCGGTCTGGGCCGCGTGCATGAAGATGCGGTTCGCGTAGGTCTCGCCGAGGATCGACGAAAAGAACCGGTCGAAGGTCGTGTACTCGAGCGCCAGCGCGTTGAAGAACGGGCGGGCGGTCTGGTCGTAGTAGCCGATCGCGTACTCGTCGTTCATGCCGGCCAGCAGGAACCCGTTCATGGCACCGTCGTTTACGTTCACTCGGCCGCCTTCCCACGAGTGATCGGGGTCGGGGTAGGTGCATCCCTGGTAGTCGGGCGCGAGCTCGTAGGTCGGTTGCTCACCGCCCAACGCGTCGGGATAGGTGAGACCCGCCTGCATGCCGTCGGCCGTCGGATGCCAGCCGAGGAAATGATCGAAGCTGCGGTTCTCCATCATCACGACGACGATGTGGTCGACTTCGGAGGTGTCGCGGGGCGCGAGGGAGTGCTTGTCCTTTGGCTTGGCGTCGCCGACCGCGGGAAGGGCCAGCACGACGGTCAAGGCGAGCGCGAAGAGGCGGAGCCGGAACGGGTGCGGGTGGCCGATCAAAGGGTGGCTCACGCGCGCCGCCGCAGGCGCGGCGCCTCGGGGACGGTGAGTAGGGACGCGTCGGATCGGACGCGGCGGCACTGCCGGCGGATGGCCGCGACGACGCCGGCTGGCGTCGTGGGTGTGGGGAGGCATTCCCGGACCCCATGCCAATGCGCGGACCTCACGTGTACCGGATCGTCGGTGAACAGGACGAGGGGGACGGTCGCGAGGACGGAGTCGCCGTGGAGATAGTCCACGAGCTCCCACGCGGCGTTCCCGGTTGCGCGCGGGTTGGCGAGCACCACGCACGGGCGACACCCCGAGCGCAGGCGCCGCAGGGTGTCGTCGGCCGCGCTCGCCTCGACCACCCGGAAGCCCTGCATCTGGAGATACAGCGCGTGAGGGGCACGGACCTCGAGCGCAGGATCGACCAGGAGGACGTCGTGGGTGGGATGGGACCTCATCGGTCCCAATGGACGATGGCGCCGCACCGACAGACGAGCGCGGCTCCCCGGCACGGCGGGGAAGCGCAGAGGGAGGATCGAGGATAGGACGTCCCGCAACCGGTGCAGCGGCTGTGGGACCCGTTACAGCGGAAGCAGCGCGAGTCGTCGTTCGTCATGTGAGCGACGCAGAGCACGGTGCGTGCCGTCGCACACCTTTGGGTGGACGGGAGTGCAAGGCTTCCGGCGTCGTCCAACTTACACGACGCAATGTAGAATCGGGGAGGATTCTTCGCCGGCTTAGGGAGTGGCTGTGCCCGGATCAGGGCAGATCGCCGATGCGCCGATTCCCGGGCACCGTCGTCGCGACGCGGCCGCGCCCCCGATCGACCAGACCGCGCGTCGTCTTGCGGAGGCGCGCGACCCAGCCGAGCCGGCCAAGGTCGTCGAAGAGCGCGTAGGCGACCGGGGTCACGAGCAGGCTCAGGAGCAGGCAGAGCGTCTGGCCCCCGATGATCACCTTCGCCATCGACGCCCGCGACGCGGCGCCCGGGCCGGTGCCGAGCGCCATCGGCAGCATGCCGAGAACCAGCATGACGCTCGTCATCAGGATGGGACGGAGCCGCGCGTGGTTGGCCTCGAGGATCGCGGCATCGCGCTCGACGCCTTTCGCGCGCAGCGTGTTGGTGTAGTCGACCTGGAGGATGCCGTTCTTCTTGACGATGCCGAACAACATGAAGAGGCCGAAGATCGAGTAGACGTCGAGCGGGTTCTGCAGGACCCAGAGCGAGAACACCGCGAACGGGATAGTCAGCGGCAGCGCCAGCATGATGGTGATCGGGTGCAGGAAGCTCTCGAACTGCGCGGCGAGCACCATGTACATGAACAGCAGGCTCAGCAGGAACGCGGTGACGAAGTTCTGCACGGTCTCGTCGAGCGCCTTGGCGCGGCCGCCGAGCTTGATCTGGTACTGTGGCGGCAAATCCAGCTCCTCGACGAAGGCCTCCACCTTGTCGACGGCGACCGAGAGCGGAATGTCGTGCAGGTTCGCGAACAGGCCGACCTTGCGCTCGCGGTTCTCGCGCTCGATCTGCGCCGGACCGAGCGCTTCCTCGAGGTTCACGAGGCTGTAGATCTTCACCAGCT
>CAZWAX010000132.1:0-13367 GCA_964631985.1 uncultured Polyangiaceae bacterium
CGCACGGCGAGATCGCACGCCGCGTGCGCGAGGATCGCCGCCGCGTCGTTCCCGGGATCGTCGGTCGGTGGCACGAGCAGCGGCTCGGCGTTCTCGAGGATCCGCCGCATCACCTGCACGGCCTCGATCGGATAGTCGCCGATCGCGGTCTCCTCGCTCAGCATTACCGCGTCGGTGCCGTCGAGGAGCGCGTTCGCGACGTCGGTCGCCTCGGCACGCGTCGGGAGCGGGCTCGTCACCATCGAGCGCAGCATCTGGGTCGCGGTCACGACGGGCTTGGCGGCACGGTTGGCGAGCGCCAGCACCCGCTTCTGCACGACCGGCACGCGCTCGATCGGGATCTCGACGCCGAGATCGCCGCGCGCGAGCATGATGCCGTCGGCGGCGGCGACGATCTCGTCGATGTACTCGACGGCCTCGGCCTTCTCGATCTTGGCGATCACCGGGATGCCGCTCGCCGTCGCCTCGGCGAGATCGGACGCGCGGCGCACGAACGAGAGCGCCACCAGATCGACCCCGGAGGCGACGCCGAACGCGAGGTCGGCGCGATCCTTCTCGGTGAGCGACGGCATGGTGAGCCGCGACGAGGGGAGGTTGATGCCCTTGCCGGCCGGGATGTCGCCACCGACCAGCACGCGGCTGTGCTCGGGATCCACGACCTCGAGGTGCATCACGCCGTCCGCGAGCAGCACCGGGTCCCCGGCGCGAACGGTGTCCGGAAGCGTGAGCGCGACGACGTCGCCGGGCGCGCCGCGCACGCGCCCGGTCGTGCGGAGCTTCGGCCCGGCGAGGTCCTGCAGGATGGCGACCGGGCGGTCGCCGGCGATGCGTCGGATACGCGCGATGGTCGCGCCGTGCTCGGCGTGCGTGCCGTGCGAGAAGTTCAGCCGGCAGACCGAGACGCCGGCATCGAGCAGCGCGGCGAGGCGCTCGTCGCCGTTCGAGGCCGGACCGATGGTGGCGACGATGCGGGCGCGGGTCACGGGCGGAGGGTACTCGGTGGCGGCCCCGCGGTCGACCGCAGGCATCGGCGCGGTAGCAGGTCGTTCGCATCGCAGGCTGGAGGGCGCGGACGGGGGGAACTGACCACTACCAGCGGGCGCGTCTCCGGTGGCGGTCCGAGGTCCCCGCCCGGTGTTTCGTGCCGCGCGCCGGCCGCGTAGCGTCGGGAATGCGCCGCATCCGTTCCCCAGGTGCCGCTGCTCCCGGACGGATCCACGCATTCTGCAATGCGACGCACATGGCCTCTGGTTTGCTTTTGGTGGCGTGGAGGTCTCGTCGAGCGGACGACAAATCGCACGACACCTCGCAGACCACACCGGCCACGAATGAGAGAGCTCTGATCGATGGCGCGCCGTTCCCGCCGAGCCGACAGCGGCTACACGATCCTCGTCGTCGACGACCAAGTCGACACGACGCAATCGGTGCAGACCTTGCTCGAGCACGAAGGGCATCGGGTCCGCACGGCGCCTTCCGGAGCTGACGCGCTCGAGCTGCTGCAGCAAGTCGAGGTGCACCTCGTCATCGTCGACTACTTCATGCCGCGGATGACGGGAGCCGAGTTCGTCGAGCGCGTCCGTCTCTTCGATCCCTACGTGCAGATCATTCTGCAGACCGGGTACGCCGGCGAGAACCCGCCGCGAGCGCTCCTCGCCGCGCTCGAGATCCAGGGCTATCACGACAAGACCGACGGGCCGGAGCGCCTGCTGCTGTGGGTGGACGTCGCGCTGAAAGCCCACCGCATGATCACCGAGCTCCGCGAGCGCGAGCGCCTGCAGACGGAGATCGTCGCGAACTGCTCGCACGAGTTTCGCACGCCGCTCAACATCATCGGCGGCTATGCCGAGCTCATGCGGAGCGGGGACTTCGGGCTGATTCCGGAGACCGCGATGGCGCCGCTCACGGCCATCTCGGACGCCACCCGCACGCTGCTCGAGTTGGTGACGGACTTCCTCGGGTACGCCAAGGTCCAAGCCGGTGTCTCCCAGCCGGTGAGCCAAGCGATCGCCGTGGCAACCCTCGCCGGCGAGTTGCAGCGCCTCGCCGAGGTGCTCCTGGAAGACAAGAGCGTGCACTTCTCCGTGGATCTCGCCGAGGCACCCCCCGAGGTCACGACCGATCCCGTCAAGCTGCGCACCATCATGCGGAACCTGATCGGCAATGCCGCGAAGTTCACCGCCCAGGGCGAGATCGTGCTCACGATCTCGCACGAGGAGGCGGGAACGCGCTTCGCGGTGCGCGACACGGGCTGCGGCATCCGCCGTGACGACCTCGCCGTCATCTTCGAGCCCTTCCGCCAGGCGGATGGCTCCATGACGCGGCGCTACGGCGGCGTGGGGCTCGGGTTGGCGCTCGCCCGCAAGATGGCACGCCTGCTCGGCGGCGATCTCGCCGTCGAGAGCGAGATCGACGTCGGATCGACGTTCGTCTTCCGGCTCCCCCACGCGAGCAGTGGACGCGAAGCACCGGGCGTCGGCGCGCCGCGCCGGCTGGCGAGCCGTGGCGGCTGAGCGCGGATCGCGCTCGGGGCTCGGAGCGACCGCCGCCGCGTTTCTGGGAGCGATCGGCGGCGCGCTCGCCTACACCATCGCCTGTCCGCCGTACGCCTGGGCGGCGGCGGGATGGCTGATCCCGGCGCTAGTGCTGGTGCCGTGCCGGGGACTGCCACCGTGGCGCGCGGCCCTCGCCGGCGTCGTCTTCGCGATGGCGATGGGCGTGGGGGTGACGGGGTGGGCCTTCCACGCCTCGCTCGAGTACTTCGATTTCAATCGCGCGAGCGCGGCGGCCTTCGTGGCGCTGGTCTGGCTCGTTTACGGCGGGATCCCGTTCGGCCTGTTGCTGGCTGCCTATGCGCGGTGGGCGGATCGCCTGCCGGCCGCCGCCCGGGCACCGTTCGCCGCGTGGGCCTGGGTCGTGATGGAGGTCGTGCGCACCACCTTCGTCACCGGGATGCCGTGGGAGTTGCTCGGCCACACGCAGTTCCGCGTTCTCTGGCTCGTCCAGATCGCCGATCTCGGCGGGGTCCATGCCGTCTCCTTCCTGATGGCGCTCGTCAGCGTCACGATCGGCGAGCTCCTGCGGGATGGTCGCAGGAGCCCGCGCACCGGCCTGGCTACCGGGCGCCGCCTGGTCCCCGCCACGGCCCTTTTCGTCGCCGCGACCGCGTACGGTGCGTTCGCCCAGACGCGTTACGGCATGCCGGAGCCGACGCCGACGCTCCGCGTGGCGATCGTGCAAGGCGACGTCTCGAACGCCTATCGCTGGCAGCGCGCCCACATGGAACGCACGCTCGCCACCTACGTCGGCCTGACCGAGTCGACGCGGAACGAGCGCCCCGATCTCGTGGTGTGGCCCGAGAACGCCGTCGACTTCTACCTCGAACGCGAGCCGTTTCTCCGGAAACAATTGGCGCGGGCCGCGGCACTCGCGCCCGGAGGGTTGCTGATCGGCAGCCCGCGCCTCGCCGCCGACGCCGACGCACGGAACTCCGCACAGCTACTCGGCGCCAACGGCGAGGTCACGGCCCACTACGACAAGCAGCATCTGGTGCCGTTCGCCGAGGCGAGCGTTTTTCCGGCGCGGGCCGCCGACGCCGCGGAGCCGATCTACGGTCCGGGGCCCCGCGCGGATCCGATCGTGACGCCGGTCGGACGGCTCGGCGCGATGATCTGCTACGAGGTGCTCTTCCCGCGTCTCGTGAACGATCTGGTGCGGCGCGGCGCGCAGGTGTTGGTGAATCTGTCGAACGATTCGTGGCTCGACGCCGGTGACGGCGCCGCTCTGGACCAGCACTTCTCGATGGCCGTCTTCCGAGCGATCGAAACCCGTCGCGACCTGATCCGCGTCGCCGGCAGCGGGGCCTCGGGTGTCATCGACGCCTACGGCCGCATCGTCGCGACGGTGCCCCGGAACACGGCCGGCACGCTCGTCGAGCGCGTCCGGCTACGCAACGGGCTCACCCCCTACGTGCGCTGGGGCGACACCTGGATCGCGGTTTTCGGGATCGTCGTCGTCATGGGCCTCTGGCCTCGCTGCGGAGTGGAGGGCCGAGCATGAACGGAGGACGCCTGCACCGAGGGCTGCCGCTGATCGCCGCGCTGGGCGGCCTGCTGCTGGCGGTCGTCACCTTCAACAGCATCGACTGGGTCGGCAGGACCTTCCCGGGATTCCTGCTGATGGCCAACCGCGTCGTCCCCTCGATCGCGCTGCCCGATTGGGACGCGGCACGCTCCGAGGCGCTCTTTCAACATCAGGTGATCGCGCTCGACGGCCGGGCGATGGCCACGGCCGACGAGGTCTACCGCGTCGTCGCTGCGAGCCCTGTGGGCACCGTCCACCACTACACGATGCGATCGCGGTCCGGCGACGTCACGAACGTCGAGGCCCGCTCGCGCCGCTTCTCGGGCCTCGAGTACGCCCTGCTCTTCGGCGCCTACCTCTCGACGGGCATCGCCTTCTTCCTGACCGGTATCGTGGTCGCGTGGGTGAAGCGGAGCGCGGCGAGCTTCGGCCTCCTGGTCCAATGCCTGACGACCGGCGTCTTCGTCATCACCGCGGCCGATCTCTACGGTCCGCACTGGTTCTTTCGCGTCCACGTCGCCGCCGAGGCAATGCTCGCGGCGGGCTTCATCCATCTGGCGCTGGTCTTTCCGACCGATCGTCTCGGCTCCCGGCGCAGACGCGCCCTCGTGGCGGTGTACCTGCCGTTCATCCTGCTCGCGGCGAGTTACCAATTCGCGCTGACGTCGCCATCGGCCTACACCTCCATTCACCTGCTGGCGTCGGCGAGCCACGGCCTCGGCGCCCTCACGATCATCGGCGCCGTGGCGTACGACCTGGCGACGACGCGCTCGCCGTTGGTGCGACGGCGGATCGGGGTCGTCGCGCTCGGCACCTTCGGCGCGTTCGCGTTGCCGGGTGGACTGATGGCGGCCTCGGCCCTTCTCGGCGGCCAGGTGGCGTTGAATGCCGGAGCCTTCACCGCGTTCGTCTTTCCGCTCAGCCTCGGTTACGCGATCGTCAAGCAAGACCTCTTCGAGTTCGACGTCATGCTGCGCCGCGCGGCGACGTACGCCGTCGCGTTGGCCGCGATCACCACGGTCTACCTCGCGGCGCTCGCGCTGGTCGGGATGCTGGTTCCGTTGCAGAGCCTCGCTCCGGCGACGATGGCCATCGTCAACCTCGGGCTCCTGTTGCTCATCGCGCCGATCAAGGAGCGGGCCCAGCGAGCCGTCGACCGCGTGTTCTACCGCCAGGGCTACGACGCCGAGCGCGCGCTCGCGGAGCTGAGCCAGGCGCTCTCCTCGGCGCGGACACTGTCCGAGGTCGATCAACACTCGCGCCGCGTGCTGACCGAAGCACTGCAACCGACCGAGGTCCGGCTCTGGCTCACGAACGACGGCGTCGCCTTCCGCCGCGCCGATTCCGCGGCGACGAACACCCCGATCCTCGCGCTCCCGACCGCGTCGGCCGCGCTCCTGGCCGCCGGCGCGGTGGTCACGCGTTATCACTGGGACGACGATGCCACCGCTCAGCTCCCGGCATTCTGGGAGACGCTCGCTGCCGAGATCGTGGTCCCGATCCGGAGCGGCGGCTTCGTCATCGGCGCGATGGCCCTCGATCGCAAGGCGTCGGGACGCTCCTACAACGAGCAGGACACCGTGTTTCTCGCCGCCGCGGCGAGCCAGGTCGGTCTCGCGATCACCAACGCGAGCGCCTTCAGCCAGCTCGCCGAGCTGAACGCCGGACTCGAGGATCAAGTCCGCGAGCGGACCGAAGCCCTGGAGATCGCCAATATCGACCTCAATCGCTCGTATGCGACGATGCAGTCGGCGTTCCGGCAACTCGAACAGAGTCAGACGAGCCTCATGCGCGCCGACCGCCTCGCCACTCTCGGCCGGCTCGCGGCGAGCGTCGCGCACGAGGTGAACACGCCGCTCGGCGCGGTGCTGAACGCGTTGCGCACCCTCGAGAACCTCGGGGGCGAGTACCGGGAATCGATCGACGACGCCGACGTCACCCCCGACGACCACCGGGAGATCGCGCGTGAGATCGTCACGACCGCCGGGGCCGCCGCGGGATGGGCACGGAAGGCCGCCGACTTCATCACCCGGGTGAAGCAGCATGGTCGCGACCCTCATCCCGCCTTCCGTCAGCGCTTCGCGGTGCGCGCCGTCGTCGACGAGACGCGCGCGTTGCTCGGCCAACGGCTCCGACTCGAATGCTGCGAGCTCGTGTTCGAGGAGCACCCGAGTGGTCTCGCGATCGTCGGCGACCCGGCACGGCTCGGCCAGGTCATGGTGAATCTCGTGACCAACGCCCTCGATGCCTACGAGGAAGCGCACAGCACCGAGAGCCGGATCGTCGTGACGGCCCGGGTCGTGGACGGGGCGGTCGAGATCGCCGTCCGGGACTGGGCCGGCGGCATGCCGGCGGAAACCGCCGACCGTATCTTCGAAGAGCTCTTCACGACCAAGGACGCCGGCCGCGGCACCGGGCTCGGCCTTTCGATCGCGCGGAACCTCGTCGAGGAGAGCTTCCAGGGGACGCTCAGTGTCGAGTCCGTCCCAGGGACGGGCAGCCGCTTCCTGATCCTGGTTCCCGTCGAAGGCGACCAGCCCGAAGCCGAGCAGCTCGCCGCACCCTGACCGATCGCCCGCGGCGTCCCGCGTTTCGCAACGCTGCACGGTTCGATCCGCACGCCTCGCATGACACTCGGCAGCGCATCGCGAGCGCCCGCGCATCCGGGTGATTCGTCGGGCAGACGCGCGCGACCGTGCCGTCGCTGGCACACATCGGGTCAGCCGCGGCGCACCGACCCCGTCGTGCACCCTCGCCAGGGCGCGCAACCCTGCGCGACAGCAGGCCCTCGGCGATGGCCGAACGTTTGCTCTCGGTATGCTCGCCGGCGCCACCCGGCACGAGCCGCCAGGAGAGATCGATGCGTATGCGTTCCGTGATGCTGATGAGCGTGATGGCGATGACCGTTCTCGGAAGCACGCCCGCTGATGCAGGATGCGGATGTGCCAAGGCGCCACCGCTCATGCAGTTGATCCGCCCCGCCTTCGCGTCGCCGGGCGATACGGTCACCGTCTTCCCGCCCGAGAACAAACCGGGTGAATACGAGCTGCGCGTCGGCGACAAGAAGATCGAGAAACAGGCGGTCTACAAGCGTGATCTCGCCGACGGCCGCTACAAGTGGCAGGTGGTCGTCCAGGCGCCGCAGCTTCCCGCGGGTCCGACCGAGATCGAGGTGAAGGGTCCCGGGAGAGACTTCCGCATCCTGAGGCAGGACTTCACCATGATGCAGGCGCCGCTCGCGCTCCAGCAGGGCGACGGCGACACGATCGCCACGTGCTACCGCGCCGCCGTCACCTCCGATCAGGTAGTTCTGATTCCGCTCGACATCACGGCGATCACCGATCACATGATCTTCAACGGGCTGGGCGAGGGATACCCCCTCCTGTTCGGCGCCGCCGACGTCATGATCTACAATACGCAGGGCTTCCTGATGCAGCTCCTGACCCCGGAGAACGCCGGCATCTACGCCATCGAGGATCTCGGCGCCCCCGACAGCCTCGCGCTCACCTACGACCGCCACGAGTTCAACACGTATCGCGAGCAACACTCCCACGAAGACGGCCTCGGCCTCGATCCGGCCGATCCGGCGTGGCACACCGACGGCACCTTCCACGTCGACCACAACCGCCTCGTGCTCGCGATCAAAGGGATGGTCGAGAACCTGGGGCTCCCCGTGCCCGGTCAGACGCCGGCCTTCGACTTCCACGTCGCGACGGCGCTCGCCGACACGAACGCCGGTACCCCCACCGTGCGCACGATCACGTGGAGCTCGGCATGCGGCTCGTGACGCTCGCGCACCGGGGAGCGGCGTCGCTTCGCTCCACCCGACCGTAGGAGGCACCTGCGAGATCGTGGACTTGCTCCGCGGTTTCGTGTCAGAGAACCGCCATGGCGTGGTGGATGTGGATGATCCTGGGCCTCGCCCTGGCGATCGCGGAAGCGCAGATCCCGACCAACTTCTTCCTGCTCGCGTTCGGGGTCGGCGGGTTGATCGTGGGGGCGCTGGTCGGGCTCGGGTTCGGCGGTGCACCGTGGGTGCAGTGGTTGGTGTTCTCGCTGGCGTCGATCGCGGCGCTCCTCGTCTTCAAGCGGACATTCTCGCGCGGCGGTGCCGACGTCACGCATACGGTCGACGACGTGCGCCGTGAGTCGGCCGTCGTGATCGAGGACATTCCCGCCGGCGGCATCGGGCGCGCCGAGCTGCGCGGCACGACGTGGAGTGCGCGCGGCGTCGACGGCGCGGCGCTCGCGCGCGGAACGCGCTGCCGCGTCGACCACATCGACGGGCTGACGCTCTGGCTGCGCGCAGAATAGGAGGGGTTCATGTCGGGTGCATTGCTGGTGGTGTTGTTGTTGGCTGGCGCGGTTTTCTACATCATCTCGCGGGTCGCGATCGTGGTGCCGCAGCAGAGCGCATACGTGGTCGAGCGGCTCGGGAAGTACAACTCGACCCTCGGCGCCGGCTTCCACATCCTCGTCCCCTTCCTCTACGTCATCCGCTACCGCCACAGCCTGAAGGAAGACGCGATGGACATCCCCGAGCAGGAGTGCATCACGCGCGACAACGTGATGGTCGGGGTCGACGGCGTCCTCTACATGAAGGTCTTCGACGCCGAGCGCGCCTCGTACGGCATCGCCAACCTGCCCTTCGCGCTGATCCAGCTCGCGCAGACGACGCTGCGGAGCGAGATCGGTAAGCTCGACCTCGACCGCACCTTCGAGGAGCGGACCAACATCAACCAGGCGGTCGTGACCGAGATCGACAAGGCGTCGGAGGCGTGGGGCGTGAAGGTGCTGCGCTACGAGATCAAGAACATCAAGCCGCCGCAGGGCGTGCTCGAGGCGATGGAGAAGCAGATGCGCGCCGAGCGCGAGAAGCGCGCCTCGATCCTGAAGTCCGAGGGCGAGCGCGACGCGCTGATCAACAACGCCGAAGGTCACAAGCAACAGGAGATCAAGGCCTCGGAGGCCAAGAAGCAGCAGAACATCAACGAGGCCGAGGGCGAGGCCGAGGCGATCCGCTCGGTCGCGCAAGCGACCGCCGACGGCATTCGTCTGGTCGCCCAGGCGATCCAGGTGCCGGGCGGCTACGAGGCCGTGCAGCTGCGGGTCGCCGAGCAGTACGTGCAGGAGTTCGGCAAGCTGGCGAAGGAGAGCAACACGCTGGTCATCCCGTCCAACCTGAGCGACATCGCGTCGATGCTCTCGCTCGCCATGAACGTGGTGAAGAAGCAGGGCGGCACTCCGGCGGTCCTCGAGCCCTGACGCCCGCGACCATGGCCGACCGGATCGACGCGCGACTCGCCGAGCTCGGCATCGAGCTGCCGCCGGTCTTCAAGCCGGTCGGCACCTACCTCGGCTGCAAGCGCGTCGGCGACATGCTGTACGTCGGCGGCCACGGCCCGACGTCGGCGAGCGGCATCATCCGCGGCAAGGTGGGCGGGGACGTGACGCTCGAGCGCGCGCAGGAAGCCGCGAAGGTGACGGCGCTCGCGATGCTCGCGACCGTGAAGGCCGAGCTCGGCAGCCTCGACCGGATCCGTCAGATCGTGAAGGTCTTCGGGATGGTGAACTGCGCGCCCGGCTTCAACCGTACGCCCGAGGTCATCGACGGCTGCTCCGACGTCCTGGTCGCGATCTTCGGCGATGCGGGCCGCCACACCCGCTCGGCCGTCGGCATGGCCGAGCTGCCGTTCGACATCGCGGTCGAGATCGAGATGATCGCCCAAATCACCGATTGATCGCCGGCGGACCTCTCATGCGCTAGCGGGGCCGACGTCGGACCCCAGTCGGCCGCGGTGCAGCCACGCCGCGAACGCGGGTACGGTCTCCGCCGCGATGCGCGCGTCGTAGGCGGCCAGATCGGCCGGCGCGGCCCAGGCGCGCCACTCCTCGAATCCGCCACGCCGAAAGAACTTCGTCGGGTCCTTCCAGTTCTGCTGCGACGACGCCGGCGCGAGCTCCGTCGCGCGCTCGCGCATGCGGCCGATGCCCGCCTCGGGCGCGAGTGCCTTGGCCCTTTCGGCCGAGCACGCGATGCCGACCGTCGCGGCGAGCCGCTGCATCTCGCCGCCGAGGTCGGCCACCAGGTCGGCATAGTGGAAGAGGGCGACGTTGGGATCGCGGCGGCGCTGCCATCCGTCCTGGAGATGGTGCAGCACACCCCCGAGGTTCAGCGGTCCGCCCACGGTGGGGTCGGTCATGAAGAAGCGGAAGCGCTCTGCCGGGTCCTCGAGCCGTGGCGCGGATGGCGGCAGATCCGCCAGATCCTCGGTTCCGACGGCCTCCGCGCGGAGCGCCATGAAGTGATCGAAATCCATGTTCTCGCGATGATGATCGTACGACACGGCGACGTCGCGGGGATCGCGGGCGACGACCAGATAGGTGACGTCGGGATGGAGGGGCAGCCCGTCGAGGGGCGTGTGGGTCTTGATGAAACGCCGGTGGGTTTGCGCGGCGAGCGTCTTTTGCACCTCGGCGAGCGGGCGATTGCACATGTCGAGCCACGGCGAGATCTCGTCGAGGGGCGCCGGGAAATCGGGACCGTCGAAGATCAGGAGGGCGCACAACATCTGCATCCAGGTAGTGCCGCACTTCGGTGGCGTGCTGATCACGATGTCGTCGGGCCGAAAGACGAAGCCCTCCCATCGCGCACTGTCCTGTATGAGGGTGCGGTAGCGCATGGCGGGACCATCGCACGGATGGCCCGTGAGCAGCTAGACCGCGTAGGCGCCGTCAGGCCGCGTCCGCGGCCGTACCACCGTGCGCCTTCAGCCGGGGCAGGACCTTGTCGGCGAAGAGCCGGATATTGGCGCGCGCGATCTCGTGCGGCATCCCGCCGTAGCTG
Source organism: uncultured Polyangiaceae bacterium (assembly GCA_964631985.1). Taxonomy (GTDB): domain Bacteria; phylum Desulfobacterota; class Binatia; order UTPRO1; family UTPRO1; genus UTPRO1. Next base: position 10,928 of record CAZWAX010000132.1, read on the forward strand.
AAGACGCCGATCACGCCCGCCCCGCCGATCCGCCGGTTGTTCTCGATCATCTGCTCGGCGACCTGTGCCGGCGTGCCCCACACCTGGAGGTCGGCGAGGAAGCGGCTGAACTTCTCCGGACCGTGCTTGGTGATGTTGCCCGCGAGGCCGGCGTAGTACTCATAGCCTGGGATGTCGGCGAGCTTCACGTTCGCGAACTCGTAGTGGTCGACCGTCGAGGCGCAGTACCCGACTACGTACCGCTCGAACATCTCGCGCGCCGTCTCGGGATCGTCGTGCACGGCGGTGAAGCTCACGAGCAGCGGCTTCGGCGGCGCCTCGCCGTTCACCTCGCGGTAGATCGCGCGGTACTCTTCGAGGTCGGCGAGCGTCTTCTCCCACGGCTTCTGGGCGATGATCATGATGCCGACGCCGAGCTTCGCCATGATGCGCGACGACTCGGGCGACACCGACGAGGCGTAGACGCGGCCCTTGAAGGAGCGGAACGGCGCCGGGCGAATCGCGGCGCGCGGTTGGCGGTAATAGGTGCCGTTCGACTCGATGAAGCCGGTCTCGAGCGCGCCCAAGATGGCCTCGGCATGCTCGACGAAGCGGCCGCGCGACTCGGCCATCGGCGTCCGGAAACCCTCGAACTCGACCCGGGCGAGGCCACGGCCGATGCCGAGGATCGCCCGCCCCTGCGCCATGTGATCGAGGACGGTGAAGCTCTCGGCCACCCGCACCGGGTCGTGCCACGGCAGGACCATCACCATGCTGCCGAGCTGCACGCGCCGCGTGCGGCCGGCGAAGTAGGTCAGCAGCTGACAGGGATCGGGGCACATCGTGTAGTCGGTGAAGTGATGCTCGGCGGCCCAGAGCGAGTCGAAGCCGAGCGGCTCGACGAGGTCGCCAATGCCGAGCTCGTGCGCGTAGACGTCGCCGTCGGGCCGGACGTTGCCGAGGTTCTGGAAGAAGATGCTGCTGCCGACGTGCATGGTGACCTCCTATTCGAGCACGGCATGGAGTGAACGGTGGAAGTGCGCGACGCCCGGCTCGTTCCGGCCGAGCACGAGGAACGGCACGGCGCCGGCGCGCAGGTTGGCCTGGATCGCGGCGCAGGCGGCGAAGTCCTCGCTGCTGGTGACGCCGTCGATGAGGTCGAGGTTCTTCCTCCAGTACGCGCGCTCGGCGTCGGTCGTCGGCGCGGTCGGGGCATAGAGCGTCACGCGCACCTCGCATGCGTCGGGGTCGTGCAGATCGGGGAACGATTGATACAGCTCGAGGTGGTCTTGCTGGTAGATCAGCACCGCGTTCGGAAAGAGCTGATAGAGCAGCGTCACGTGCGGCAGGAGATCGGCGCCGTTCGCGGCGTTGCGCCCGTCGAAGCTCCGCCGGACGCCGACGATCCGGCAGTGTCGGCCGAAGGCGTCGAACGCCGAGACGTTGCCGTGAAAGAGCGGCCGGAGCGTGTGCTTGTGGAGGAAATGGAGATGGTACGCCTCCATGAAGGAGTCGATCGTGAGCTTCCAGTTGGTGGCGAAGCGGTGCGCGCGGCGCTCGACCTGGTGGTACGCGCCGAGGTCGAACGGCGCGAGCTCCCCCTCCGCCCCTTGCAGCAAGGGGCTCTCGATCGCGGCCGCCGCGTCGAGCGCCACGAAGACGAGCCCGGCTTCCTCGCGCACCGCGACCGGAGCGAGGCGCATGCCGGCGCGGTCGAGGTCGGCGAAACCTTCCTCGCCCGGGATGGCGTTCAGCCGACCGTCGGGATCGTAGCTCCACGAGTGGTAGGGACACACCAGGAGGCGCGCGTGGCCACACCCCGACACGACCCGCATGCCGCGATGGCGGCACGCGTTCACGAACCCGCGGAGCCCGCCGTCGGGGTGGCGCCAGATCACGACCGAGCGGCCGCAGCCCTCGAAGCTGAACCAGTCGCCCGGCGCCCGCGCATCGCCGCTCAGGCCGGCGAGCAGCGGGCCGGCGAAGAACACCCGCGCGAGCTCGCGCGCGAGGTCGGCCGTGCCCGTATAGTCCGAGGCGGGCACGCGATACGTGGTCGCCGCGAGGTCGGTCGACCGGCGGCGCAAGAGATCTTCGATGCGTGCCACGAGCCCGGTTTGCGTCGCCTGGTCCATCGAACGTGGCGGCGAATCTAACCAAGATTAGAAATCGAGGCAACCCGAATCCGCGATTTGCCCCGCACGTGACTCGCCGCTAGACGAATCACCATGTCGCTCACACCCTTCACGCGTCGAGAGTTCCTGGTGACGGCGTTGGCGGTCGGATTCGCGGCGGCGGTCCGTCCGACGGCGGCCGAGGCGGTGATCACGACCGACGCGGACGGCCTGACCGCCGGCGAGGTGAAGATTCCGGCCACCGGCGGCGCGATGCCGGCCTATCGGGCCCAGCCCGCGCAGGGAGCGTCGTTCCCGGTGGTGCTCGTCGTCGAGGAGATCTTCGG
>CAZWAX010000133.1:0-13360 GCA_964631985.1 uncultured Polyangiaceae bacterium
CGGGCGCCGACGGCGTCCACCTGCCGGCCGCTTCGTTTCCGAGCGCGGTCGCGCGGCGCCTGCTCGGACCGGGCCGATGGATCGGGCGCTCGACGCATGCGACGGCCGAAGCCGACGAGGCGATCGCCGCGGGCGCCGACTACGTCGTGCTCGGCCCGATCTTTCCGACGCCGTCCAAGGAAGCGTTCGGCGCCGCCCTCGGCCCGGCGGCCATTACCGCGGTCCGCGGCCCCGCACCGGTCATCGCGATCGGCGGCGTGACCGCCGCGACGGCCGCGCAGGTGCGCGCGGCTGGCGCCCACGGCGTCGCGGTGATCCGCGCCATCCTCGACGCGGACGATCCCGCGGCGGCTGCTCGCGCTCTACGCGCGGCGGTCGAGACGGCGTAGCGCCGGCGGCGGTTCCGCGGGGATGGCCTTGCCGCCGGGGAAGCGTCTACTCCGAGACGCCGAACGTGGCGTCGACGAGGGTCGTGCCGATCGCCGCCGCCGAGTCGCCGAGGCAGGTCGCGGTGCCGCCCTCGTAGAGGCAGCCGAGGAGGCCGGTCGAGTCCGTGCAACGGTTGACCGCCTCGTTCACCTGGGCCTGGATGCCCGTGATCGCGTCGGCATTGGTCGCGACACAGTCGACGGGGGTGCCCGTGATGTTGGCGACCTCGCAGCGCCCGAGCACCTTCTGCATGTTGGCGATGCCCTTGGCCATGCGGGTCGCGATCTGCTTCTCGCAGCGATTCGCGCCGGCGGTTCCGGCGACGTTCGGCGGCGAGTCGGGGGGCGCGGTCCCCGTACCGTCGCGCAGCATGGCATCCCGGGCCTCGTCCTCACGACACACGAGACAGCTCGCGTACGACGCCATGCTGTTGACCGTGACGCCACAACCGCCGCCGCACGTGGCGGGGAGATCCAGCAGCGACGGGGACAGATTCTCTCCCGCGCAGAACTTGTCCTTCGGGCCGCCCACGGCGTCACGGAAGCGGCTCTCGGCCTGCTGGATCTTGAGATCGCGCGCGCCGGTGTCGCAGGCGAGACCCTTCACCTCGTCGAGGAAACAGCGGTTCCACTCGCGGCGGTTGCGGTCGGCATAGCGCCGGAACTCCTTGTCGACGGCCTTGAGACAGCGCGCGCGCGCATCGGCGGGCGCGAGCGTCTGGACGAACCCGAAGGCCGAGATCGGCACGTCGATCGTCGGCTCGTCGGGATCGTTGGACTCGATGCGGATCGTGCCGAGACCGATGATGGCGGCGTTGGGAGCAAACGACACGTCGAGCGTGACCACGTCCCCCACCGGGATGTCGAACGGCACGGCGGGGCCGCTGATCGACAAGGACGGGCTGGCACCGGCCAAGAGCCCGTACGAGCTCACCGTGATCGGATCGGCGCTGCCGTTGTTGATGATCTGGAGCTGCGCGACGTCGACCGTTCCCGCTTTCGTGATGAAGGTGAGGGCCGTCGGGTCGATGCGGATGTCGATCGGCTCGAGACAGGACGGCACCAGCGGGGTGATGAAGGTGTCGTACCCGATCGGCGCCCCGTCGGCCAAGAAGAAATTGTCGCAGGAATAGCCCGGGAGCGTCTGGTAGGTGGCGAGCTCGTCCAAGTTGGAGAAGCCGTCGGCATCGGCGTCCATCGGCTCGATGTCCGTGAGCGCTTGCGTGATCGACTTGCCGATGTAGAGCTGCTGCTCGACGGCGCTGCCGAAGGGATTGCGCGCCCCCGTGCCGGTCCATTTGATGTGGCAATTGCCGCAGGCGTACGTGCGGTCGGCGGGCGCGATGTTGTAGCGGCTGGTGAGGATCTCGAAGTACGTCGGCCGCGCTTCCGCCTCTTGAATCCTGGCGAGCCCGAGCACGACCCCGAGCACGAGCACCCCGACCCGACTCATCTGTCGCGACATGATCATGGGTATGCCACCCCCGCATAGCGCGGCGCCATCGGTCCGACGGCGCTTTCGAAGCAGGCCGCGGTCGCGGCCGGCGTGCCGTTGGTCGCGCAGCCGGGGATCCCGGCCAGACTGTCGCAGCCCGCGATCCGGCTGGCAGCCTTCGCCTGTGCCTGCGCGACGTCGCCGTCCGGATCCGTCGAGCAATCGAGGGGGGGCACGTTCACGCCGCGTGCGTTCGCGTCCTCGCAGGACGTGAGGCCGCGCGTCCAACCCGCGGTGAGCCCACCCGCGGCCTTGCCGAGCGTCTTCTGGCATTTGAGCGCGCTCGGCGTGAGCGTCGCCGGCAACGCGGGGGGCCGGAAACCGTACGCCGCGTTCAAGGTGTCGGCGGTGAGCGCCTTGGCGATGCATACCGAGCACGCAGCGACGTCGCTCATGTCGAAGAGCACCGACGTCGCGCAGGGGACCGGGCAACTGTTCCCGTGGCCGAGCGTGATCGGCGTGATGTTCTTGCCGGCGCACACGCGATCCTTCGGACCGCCGATCTTGTCGCGCAGCTTGGCCTCCGCCGCGGCGATGCGGGCATCACGCGACGCGCCGTTGCACGTCAGGCCCTGCGTCTCGACGGCGTAGCACTTGTCCCACTCCTTGGCGTACCGGCTGCGGAACTGCTCCTGACCGCGCGCGACCGCCGTCTTGCACTTGGCGATGCGGCGGGCATCCGGCTCGAACACCGCGTGCGCCATCGCGACCGGTGCACTCTTGCCGTGCTGATCCCAGAGGTCGAAGAGCAGGTTGCCGGCGGCGTTGGTGGTGTTGGTATCGCGCAGGAACTCGACGTACTCGCGCGACGCGGTCTGGTAATAGAGGATCACCTCGGCACCGACTGCCGCGGCCCCGACCGGGTAGGTCACGTCGTCCCAGTGCTCGCCGTCGGCGAAGGTGTCGCCCACGGGGGCACCGTCGAACGCCTCGAAGGCGGCGTTGGTGAAGCCGCGCGGCGGAATGCGATTGTCCTTCACGCGGACGTTGTTCATAGCCAGATGCTGGCTCGCGCCGGACGTCGTCCCGAACGCGGCGGCGGCCGACGGGCTGATCCCCTGCACGGCCTCCCACACCTGGAGGTGCGGATCGTAGTCGAGGTCACCCGGCAGCGCCTCGTGGCCGACCAGATCGGCGGTCTCGAAGACGTAGCGACCCGATTCGAAGACGACGTTCCGCCCGGGATCGAAGGCTCGCACGTGGAGCCACATCCGGCGGCCGTCGGGATAGCCGGTCGGCAGCTTGTGGCCGCTCTCGTTGCTGACGCGCACCGAGAGCACGCCGCCCGCGAGGTCGACCGTCACCGTCGCCGCTTGCCGCAGGATGCGCGTCGACTTGGCGACCGACTCCTGCATGATCGCGGGGTTCACCTCGCCCCCGAAGGCCGGGTGGTGCGGCAGGATGGTCGGCACGAAGGTGTTGCCACCGACCATCTCGTGAAGCGGAACGTCGTCGCGAGTGAGACCGATGTTCGCGTCTTTGCCGGTCACGGCCGGCATGTGGCAGTCCTGACAGGTCGACACGACGTCGCGGTTGCGGCCGAACTGCGGCGCGTAAACGCCGGTGCTCGCGTAGGTACTCGCGACCCATTCGTCGTACGTCGACTGCTCGGGGAAGCCGAGCAGCGGATCGCCGGGCGTGTCGAGGGCGTTCAGCTCGTATTCGCCGAGCATGTTGCGGGTGAAGGCGGGGTTGCGGACGTTGTGACAGGTGCCGCAGAGTTCCGCGCTCTTGTGGAACGGCGACACCAGCGTGCTGCGCGTCGGCAGGTGCGGGTCGCTGCCGAGATCGGCGATGATGTCGAACGGCCCGCGCAGGCGATCCTGCGGATCGACGACCATCATGGCCGAGCTGAAGGTGGGAACCGGCTGCAGCAGGGCGGCGAGGATCGGGCCGTCCTCGGGCGGATTTTCGGCGTGGGCGACCGGATCGACCAGGCGATGGCAGACCGAGCACTGCACGCCCTGCCGATCGTCGGCGGTCATCGACGTACCGTCCTCGGGCGCGGAGCGACCCTCGAGCCATCCCTTGGGGAAGTGACAGCGCAGGCAGGTCTCGCCGGCGTGCTCGAGGTCCTGGTTGGCGACGGCCAGGGCCGCCAGCATCAGCGGATCACGGCCGGAATGCGCCATCATCGAGCCCTGCCAGGCACGGTAGGGCTCGACGTTCGGTTGGCCGTAGTTGGAGTGACACGGGGTGCAGGCGGAAGGTGGGGCAAAGGTCGCCGAGACCGTGAGCGGCTGGGTCCCGGGCAGATCGAAGTCGCGACGGGTGGTCGGGTAGGGAGCGGCATGAGCGGAGAACGCAGGCGCCGTCGCGAGAATGAATGCCAGCACGACGAATAGACGTGCTGCGCTTTCCCGCCCGGACGATCTGATCTCTCCGCTCATGGTCGCTCCTGTTCCCTAGTTGCGTCGGTCCATCCTCAGAAGCCACACCCTTGGGTCGTGATGCCGCCCAACGGCTTGTTGGGGGTGAGGCCGTTGAAACAGTTGTTGTTCCCACCTGGATCCTGCTCGATGGCCGCATAGACGGCGTCGCCCGGCGTCGTGGATCCGGCAGCGGGGCTCCCGCCGTTGTCGCTCACCAGATTGTTGTAGAAGGAATTGTTCTCGAGCTTCTGATCCTGCTCGCACGACAACGAGAGCGGACAATCCACGGCGGCATTCATCGGGTTGCACTTCTGGAACTGGACATCCGGCGCCGCGCAGGTGTGGCTGTACTCTCCCCCGAGCGCGCCGCCGGCGAGGGCGTCGAATGCCACCTGATCGATGACCGCATAGCCGTACGTGTCGTTGTTGGTCACGATGTTGTGGTGGTAGTCGGCGTCGCGCGTCGACAGGACGACGACCCCGGTCCCCGGCGGGATGCCGGCAACGGTGGTGCCGGGAATGCCGAAGTTCGGGGTCACGTCGTTGCTGTCGGACACGTTGAACAGAACGTCGTGATCGTGCCCACGCTGTACGGTCGGGCCGGGGAGCTTGAAGACCAGCAGGCCGCCGACGTTCTGGCTCAGGTAGTTGTTGTGAACGACGCCGTCGCTGGAATTCTCGAGCTCCATGCCGGCGACGTTGCCGGTCGCGGTGTTGTAGCGCATGACGACCCCTTCGCAGCTGCCGACGTAGATGCCGGCGTCACGAATCTGGGTGGCCGTCGAGAGCTCGACCAGGACGTTGCTGCTATCGACCGGGAAGATGCCGTAGGTCGAGACGGAATCGACGCAGATGCCGTCCGGACAATCGGCGTTGACGGTGCACGCCGCGTCGTCGTTGGGACCGAGGATGCATTCCTTGGTGCCGTCGCCGCCGTCGGTGACGAGGTCGCGGAACGTGACGCCGTTGGCACCGGTGACGAAGATGCCGTTTTCCTGCCAGCCGCCGGAGACCTCGAGGCTCTGGAACACGAGGCCGTCGACGCCCGCGGCGAACACGCCGTTCAGGTACGGTCCACCAATCGTCGGCGGCTGGAGCTTCGGACGGTCGCCGCTGGCCCCACCGCAGCCGACGAGCTGGGTGCCGGCATTTAGGAGGTTGTCGTTGATCGACACGTCCTCTTGATAGACACCCGACGCAACCAGCAGCTTGGCGTTCGGGCCGGCGTCGTCGATGGCGGTCTGCAGCGCATCCGTACCGGGTGACACCAGCTCGCCGGTCTCGGAGTACTGGGCGGCGAGGATGGTGAGGCTGCTGTCCCAGATGCCGCAGGCAGCGCAGGTCTTGAGCCCGGCGACGGTCGTCGCGTCCGGGCAGGCGAAGATCCCGTGCAGGAACGACGGGGCCACCGGCGAACAGGCCTTCTCGATGCTCGATTCCAGCTTGTCGACCGCCTTCGCGAGGGCCTCGGCGGTCTTCGTGTCGGTGGGAGCAATGAAGGCGCCGGCGGAGTACCGACCGACGCAGATCGGTGCCAGATCACCCCCGGTGCCCGCCGAGATGTTGGCGGCGAGACACTTGTTGATCGCCTGCAGCGCGCTCAGCGCGTACTTCACGCCGGAGCCGCTGAGCGTCTTGACGCACTTGACGCGCGCCTTGTTGGCACTGAGCACGCCCGGCGTTCCGTTCGCCTGGAACGCGATCAGCCGGCTCTCGACGTTGTTCTGCGAGACGGTGCAGCTCGCGACCGTCGCCGGATCGGTGAAGTCGCTGTAGGACGTCTCGAGGTCCGCGAGCTCGCCTCCGCTGCACGCCTTGATGACGGTGTCGCGGGCCTTGAGGGCCGCCTTCCCCGCCTTCTCGGTGTCCTTGGCGCTGGGGCACGCGCCGGGGACCTGCTTGGACATGCATTTCTGGGTGGTCTTGACCTGCGTCTTCACGAAACCGGCGGCGGCCTTCGCGATCGCGTTCTGACAAGCCTTACCCCCCTCCGTGAACGGGGCGGTGATGACAGCGGGAGTGCGGTCGGGACAGACCGCGGCGAAGCTCGCCGGGGTGAACGCGAGCGACGCAACGGCGCCGAGCGCGAGGGCGAATGGCATGGCTTTCATCGATGACCTCCTGGGGATGATGGTCGAAAAGGGGACCACGTCTACGACTGACGCTGCTGCCCGCCCACCGCCGTCAGGTCGCACGACCGCGCACGAGACGAAGGTCGAGCATCGAGAGCGACTGGGGAACGGGCCACGAGGGTGTCTCCGTACGGCACTACGAAAAGGAATCGGCTCGAACTCTGTAGCTGAGGCCCCGGAATGTGTAAACCAAATTTTTGTTACGCCGCGTCGTGTCAGCCGCCTCAGAGCGCATTCGTCGACACCTCGCCTTGACAAGGCGGCAGCGCGCTCGGATAGACCATCGAGATCGATGCAGCATCGTGGATCGGGGGGCGGCATGAAGAACGGCATCGGCGGCATTCGAAAAGCCTGGCAGCTCGCCATCGTAGCGGCCCTGATCGTCCTGACGGCCCCGGTCGTCCGCGCCATCGACAGCGACTCGCTCCGGCTGCTCCTGCTGAGCGCCCAGGACATGAACACGCCGCAGACGGTGATGCGGGCCGACATCGCGATCGCGCTAGAGACCCACAAAGGTCCGCGAACGACGACGGCCATCGCGTTCTTCGCCCCCGGCAAGGACGCCCGCTGGTACCTGCAGCTGAAGGAGCCGGCACTCGCGGCGCTGGTGCGCGGCAGCGAGCGGAAAGTGATGCAGCGGAGCGACGGCAGCCTCAAGACGACGACCATCGGCGAGCCGATCGCCGACCTCGGCATCAGCTACGAGGATCTCAGCCGCTTCGTCGTCGACGATTTCAAGCTCTGGCAGATCGCCGACGAGAACAACGACATCGTCCTGGCCGGCGGCCATCCGCAGGTCGAGTCGGCCTACGTCTACCGCGCGTATACCTTCGACAAGACCCGCACGATTCCCTTGAAAGTGAAGTTCTACGTCAAGACCCTGAACAACCTGGTGAAGCTGCGCAGCGACGCCGACCACGTGCTGATCGGCAAGAAATGGTTCCCGGGCACGATCGAGATCGAGAACTTCCCCGAGAGCTCGAAGGCAACGTTGACGGTCCGCTGGTCGCAGTCGGCCGACGCCCCGCCCGAGCTCTTCGCCCCCGAAAGCTTCCCCGCCACCTCCCCGGTCCCATGGACAACCCCGGCCGCGGCAGCCCCCAAGCCGACGCCGTAGAGCGGTTAGTCTTCGCGAGCAACACGCGGACCAGCGCCCGCAGGTTGCTCAAAAAGGGGCAGATGCGAGGCGCGAGCGAGCGAACGCGGAGGCGTAGCGGAGCTACGCCGCACAAGTGAGCGACCGAGCAACGAAGCAGATGCCCCTTTTTCAGCAACCTGCCGCCACGCGGCGGCGGTTGTCGTCGGGGTAAGGGTACTCCATATGCCGCGCCGTCTCCCGCCCGACGCGCTCGCCGTAAAGCCGCGCCACCACCCGGAGCGACATGTCGATCCCGGCCGAAATGCCGGCCGAGGTGACGACGTGACCATCCTCGACGACGTGCAGCGCGTCCTCCACCGTGGCACGCGGCGCGACCTCGCGGAGCAGGTCGAGCGCCCGCCAGTGCGTGGTCGCGTGCCGACCGTCGAGCAGGCCGACACGGCCGAGCAGCAACGCGCCGGTGCAGACCGAGGTGAGCGTCGGCACCGTGGCGCCGCGCGCCGCGATCCAATCGAGGAGCGGCCGATGTTCGAGCAGTGCGCGGGTGCCCCAGCCGCCCGGGACGACCAGCACGTCGAGCGGCGGACACTCGTCGAGCGTGCAGTCGGGGACGACCCGGAGCCCGCCGGTCGCCACCACGACGTCGCGGCTCTCCGCGACGAGGCGTACCTCGAACGGCGACGGCGTCTCGCGCCGGCGCGCGTCGTCGAGGCGCGCCACCGAGAAGACCTCGAACGGTCCGCAGAAATCGAGGACCTCGACGTCCGGAAAGACGAGGATCCCCACCCGGGTGCGCTCCACCGTCAGGCGACCTTGGGGCGCGCGGCCCGCGCGGCGCGGCCGAACGTGCGCACCATCTCGACCATCTCGGGCGGCAGCTTCTCCGGCGAGCCGGCGTCGAAGGGCGGATCGGGATCGTACTCGATGCCGATCTGAATGCCGCGCGCGAGATCGTCACCGGCGATCCGCTGCACCAGCCGGAGCGCCATGTCGATGCCGGCGGAAACGCCGGCCGCGGTGACGATCTTGCCGCTCTCGACGGCGCGCGCCTTCACCGGCTCGGCGCCGTAGGCACGAAGCTCGTCGAAGAACGCCCAATGCGTGGTCGCGCGCTGCCCCTGCAAGAGACCGGCGGCGCCGAGGATCAGCGAACCGGTACAGACCGAGGTCGTCCAGGTGGTGCCCGTGTGCAGGCGGCGGAGCCACTCGAGCGTCGGGACATGCGCCCGCACCCCCTCGTCGCCGGGCCCGCCCGGCACCAGCAGGAGATCGGCGGCCGCGATGTCGGCGATGCCGGCCGTCGCCGTGATCTTCAAGAAACCGGTGTCGCTCGTGACGACACCGGCACGCGCCGCAGCGAACGTGAGGTCGGCGCCCGGAAGGCGTGACAGCACCTCGTAGGGGCCGATGGCGTCGAGGGCGGTGAAGCCTTCGTAGAGCAGGATCACGATCTTCATGGCAGCTCCTCTCGATCTAATGAAGCGTCGCGCGGAAGCGATGACGATAGGCGGCGGGCGGTACGCGAACGATGCGCAGGAACGCGCGCCGCATCGACTCGGCGGTGCCGAAGCCGCATGCCGCGGCGACGTGGTCGACCCCGTGCGCCGACTCCTCGAGGCGACGCCGGGCCGCCTCGACGCGCACCGACTCGACGAACCGTGCCGGCGTCATGCCGACCTCGCGCGTGAAGACACGGGCGAAGTTCCGCGGGCTCATCGCCACGCGCCGCGCCAGCGTCGGCACCGAGAGATCGGCGTCGGGATGCTCGGCGATCCACACCTGCAGCTCGCGGAGCGGCTCGCGGTCGGCGGTCTGCGCCGCGAGCTGCGCGCTGAACTGCGACTGCCCGCCCGGACGGCGGAGGAACATGACGAGCTGGCGCGCGACCTCGAGGGCGAGCTCCCGGCCGTGGTCCTCCTCGACGAGCGCCAGCGCCAGGTCCATGCCGGCGGTCACGCCGGCCGAGGTGTAGACGTTGCCGTCACGGACGAAGATCGGATCGGGCGCCACCGTGACCGTCGGAAACTGCTTGGCGAGCGTGTCGCACCAGGCCCAGTGCGTGGTCGCACGCCGGCCGTCGAGCAGTCCCGCCTCGGCGAGGAGGAAGCTGCCGCTGCAGACCGAGCCGAGACGACGGACGCGCGGGGCCATCTCGCGGAGCCAACGGACGAGGCCGGTATCCCGGAGGGCCGCCGCGGTGCCCAGCCCGCCAGCGACCAACAACGTGTCCACGCCACCCTGCACGGCACGAAGAGGACGCTCGGCGACGATGCGCAGGCCGGAGGAGCAGGCCAGCGTCCCGGCACGACTCGCGACGACCTCGACGCGGTAGGCCGTCTCCGGTGCGTTGCTGCGCTCGGCGAGCATGCGGGCAGCGCAGCCGAAGACCTCGAGCGGCCCCGTGACGTCCAGGATCTGCACCTCAGGGAACGCGACCATGGCGACGTGGCGGGTGGCCGAAATATGCGGCATACGCGGACAATCGGCCATTCCGCTTCTGGCCGCAAGGTCAACGACCCAACGGATCCTGCCATCGCCCGAGCGCCGGGGGGCTCAGCGCTTGCCGCGACGGGGCCGCGCCGACACCCGCGCCCGCTCGACGCATTCGGCGAACACGCGGCGCCAATTGGTCACGGTCCCGAGCTGCTGCACGTACGACTCGAGCCCCACCAGCGCCCGGACCAGGAAGACGCGATGCCCGGGCGATTTGAAGATGCGATGCTCGAGCGCGATCTGGGCGACCTCCATGGCGCGGTCGACGGACTGGTACTGCCTGGGATCGTAGTCCGCGTCGACGAGCGCGGGCTCGAAGACGATCCGCATGATCTGGATCATCGGTGCCGGGTCGTCGTCGGCCTCGAGGAAGCCCAGGCGAACGAAGCAGTCGCGCATCCCCGCCTCGTCGTCGGCGAGCATGCTCACGGCGAGGTCGAGGTAGGCGCGGCGAATCGGCTCGTCGAAGACGCGCACGCTGCCGAGGTCGAGCATGCACAGGTGGGGATGGTGCGTGACCATGTAGTTGCCGGGATGCGGGTCCGTGTGAAGGCTTCCGAACTCGAAGACCTGCCGCCAGAGCACTCGGAAATACTTGATCGCGACCCAATCCTTGAGGCTCTGATCGACGCCCGGTGCCAGGATGTCGGCGAGCGGATACCCGTCGACCGCGTGCATGGTGAGGACGCGACGTGACGAGAACTCCGGCACGGGTTCCGGGATCTCCACCTCGGGATCGTCGGCGAAGAGCGCGCGGAAGCGCGTGAGGTTCGCCGCCTCGTTCACGTAGTCGAGCTCCTCACGCAGGCGATCCTCGAGCTCGCGCATGACGTCGGTCGCGTCGATCCTCTGACCCATGACGTCGCGCCCGATCCGCACCAGCGCCGCGATCAGCGCCCGGACGTTCTTCAAGTCCTGGACGACGGTCTCCTCGACGCCCGGATACTGGATCTTCACCACGACCGCGTCGCCGTTCGCCAACCGCGCCCGGTGCACCTGGCCGAGGGACGCCGCCGCGAACGCCTCGGGCTCGAACTCGGCGAAGAGCCGCTCGGGCGGCGCGCCGAGCTCGCGCGTGATCTGCTTCCGGATCGCGGCGGCGCTCATTGGCGGCACCGACGACTGCACCGTCGCCAGCACCTCGAGCGCCTCCGCCGGGAGCAGGTCGTTCCGCATGCTCAGCATCTGCACCAGCTTCATGAAGGCGCCCTTGAGCTCGGTCGAGCCTTCGACGATGCGAATCGCGTTCCGCACGTGGGCATCGAGAAGACCGCGGTCCGTCTGGGCCTGGGACTGGAACGGTCGCTTCAACGCTTGCCAGAGATAGCTCGAGCCGACCGACGTGGTGAGGCTGCCGACCTTGAGCACGCGCCGGGCGCGTCCGGTGGTGAGCGTGGCCGTACCCGCTGCGGCCGGCGCGCGCTTGCGCGCCCGTGGCGCTTCGGTCGACGGCGGCGGCGTGCGATGACTCACGTCGGGCCGCGCTCTCGGTGCGGCTCGCCGCACCGCCGATTGATCCGACTCGCCGCGACCCCGGCACCGAAGCCGTTGTCGACGTTCACCACCGTGATCCCGGCGGCACAGCTGTTCATCATCGCGAGGAGCGCGGCGAGCCCGCCGAAGCTCGCGCCGTAGCCGACGCTCGTCGGCACCGCGATCACCGGCACCGCGACCAGGCCGCCGACCACGCTTGGGAGCGCTCCTTCCATGCCGGCGACGACCACGACGACGCGGGCCGCCCGCAGCCGCTCCCCGCTCGCGAGCACGCGGTGCAAGCCCGCGACGCCGACGTCGTAGACGCGGTCGACCCGGTTGCCCATGAGCTCGGCCGTGCATGCGGCCTCCTCGGCGACCGGCTGATCGGACGTGCCGGCGGACGCCACCACGATGATCCCGCCGTCGTGAGTCGCGACCGGCGTCACCGCGAGCACCGCGAGGCGGGCGTCGGGGTGGTACACGAGCCTCGGCAACCGCTCGCGCAGGGCCGCGGCGCGCGCATCGTCGAGCCGCGTGACGACGGCATTCTGTCCGTCCGCGACCAAGCGCGCGGCGATCGCCGCGATCTGCTCCACCGTCTTGCCCTCGCCGAAGATCACCTCGGGCACGCCGGTGCGAAGCTCGCGATGCAGGTCGGGTTTGGCGAAGCCGAGATCGGCGAACGGCAAATCGCGGAGCGCCGCGAGCGCGCCCTCCACGCTCTCGTCGCCGCGCTGCACGCGTGTGAGCAGCTCCTCGAGGCTGCGCCGATTCATCGGGCGGGACGCTAACCCGCAGCGATCGGGTGCACAATCACCTCACGCACCGCACGCGCATCGGCACGGGTGACCTCGATCGTCACGCGGGCGAGCTTCACCCGCACACCCGAGCGCGGGACGCGCCCGAGCTGGGTCACGACCAGGCCCGCGATCGTCTCGTAGTCGCCGGACGGCAGACGCCACGGAAAGATCTCGTTCAGCCGGTCGATCTCCATCGCCCCTTCGACGCGAACCGAGCCGTCGGCGCGCGGCTCGAAGAGGATCTCGCGCTCGTCGTACTCGTCCTCGATCTCGCCGACGATCTCCTCGAGCAGATCCTCGACCGTGACGATGCCGACGGTACCGCCGTGCTCGTCCACGACCACCGCCATGTTGATCCCGCGCCGTTGCATCAGGCGGAGCTGCTGATGCGCCAGGCGGTTCTCCGGCACGTAGAGCGGCGGACGCATGATGGTGTGCACCGGCTCGGTGAGGCGGGTCTCCCCGAGCAGGTCGAAGGCGTGCACGACCCCGATGATGTTGTACATGCGCTGCTGGAAGACCGGCACCCGCGACACCTTCTCGCGCGCGGCGAGCACGAGCGCCTCCTCGATCGGCGCATCGTCGCGGACGGCGTAGATGTGGATGAGGGGCACCATCACCTCGCGGACTCGGGTCTCGCGGAACTGGAAGATCCGGCGGATCACCTGCGGCGACGAGAGCGCGACCTCCTCACCGGGCCGCTCGCGCCGCAGAAGATCCGACAACACCTGGCCGAGCGCCGGCACCGGATGCTCGCCGGCACCGCCGGTGACGCGCGCGGCCGCCTGCTCGATCCAGCGGAGCGGCGTGCAGGCGAATGCGAGCGTGCGATGCGCGAACGTCCGGATGTGCACCGGCAGCACGCGCCGTTGCGCCTGCGCCAGCGCGCGCGGCAGGAGGTCGGCCGCGAGCACCGCGACGGGCGCGAGCACGAGAATCGGCACCGCGACGACGCTCATGCCGCCGGTCGAGATGAGCAGCGCCAGACCCGTCGCCCCCGCGGCGATCACGGCCGCGACCGCGGCCCCGGCCTCGAGGCTCGCGGCCGTCCGCGGAGCGAGCGGC
>CAZWAX010000134.1:0-13236 GCA_964631985.1 uncultured Polyangiaceae bacterium
CCGGTAACGGATCAGGTATGACCAGAGCCGTTGCATGAAGTCGTGGAGCTATAGCCCAGCGGTTTTGGTGACGGAAGGTCGCGCGACGCGCGCGACACCAAGCCGGCGTGTCGCGGAGCGCGAGTTGACCTCGCGCTCCGCGGGCCATCGGAGGATCGGCGCGAAGCGCCGACGGCACGGGGCCGAAACCTGAAGATCACCCAGGTCATCACCCTGTTTCTCCCCGATTTCGTGGGCGGCGCGACGCTCGCGTGCGCGGCGGTCGCCCAGGGCCTGCGCGCGCGCGGCCACGAGGTCTCCGTCTTCTGCGGACGGCCGCACGGCGACGCGGAGCCCTATGCGGAGAGCACCTGGGAGGTCGACGGCATTCCGGTGACCGGCGTGAACGCCGCGGCCGGCTACGACGCGCTCGCCCCGCGCTCGTATCGGCATCCGGAGATCGGGCCCGTCTTCGCGCGCTTTCTCGAGCACACGCGTCCCGACGTCGTCCACTTCCACAGCATCCAGGCGCTCGGCGCCGATCTGCTCGCGGTCGCGGCGAACGCAGGCATCCCGGTGGTCGTCACGATGCACGACTGGTGGTGGTGGTGCGCGCGCCTCTTCCTCGTCGACCAGCACGGCTTCGTCTGTCCACCGCGCGTCGCTTCGGAACGCTGCCACTGCGCGCCCGGCTTCGATCTCGTCGCGCGCCGTGCCCACCTCGCCGCGATGTTGGCGCATGCCGACCGCGTGCTGACGCCGTCACGCTTCCTCGCCGACGCGGCGATCGCGAACGGGGTGGAGGCGGCGCGGGTGGCGGTGTGCGCGAACGGTGTGGCGCGCCCGAGACCGCGAGCGGAACGGCGGCCGGGTCCGGTACGATTCGGATACTTCGGCGGACCCGACCATCGCTTGAAGGGCCTGCCGACGCTGCTCGCGGCGGCCGACCGCATGGACTGCGGCGGCTTCGAGCTCGTCCTGCACGTCGGCGGCGACGCGGGCCGCCGCGGGCTCACCCGCCGTCTCACCGATCGCGTCGGGCTCACCGTGCCGATCCCGCTGACGGTCGACGATCGGGTGCGGCTCGCCCCGTCGTTCGCGCCGGCGGAGCTGCCCGCCGTGCTCGGGGCCCTCGATTGCCTGGTCGTGCCGTCGCTCATGCGCGAGTCGTTTTCGCTGGTGACGCGCGAGGCGCTCGCGGCCGGCGTGCCGGTGATCGTGAGCGACAGCGGCGGTCCGCTCGAGATCGTCCGGCCGGAGCGGAACGGCCTGGTGTTCGCAACCGACGAGGCCGGCGACCTGGCAACGTGCATGCGGCGTTTCGTCCTCGAGCCCGGGCTCGCCGGGACCCTCGCGACGGGCGCGGCGGCGACGGCGATCCCGTCCCCCACGGAGCAGATCGATCAGCTCGAGCGGGTGTACGCCGAGATGCGGCCGCGCGGCGGGCTCCGGCTCGCCGCTGCGCCGGCGCCCGACCTCGGCCCGGTGCTGTTTCTCGCGGGATGCGACGGCGCACCCTTCCGCTACCGCGTCACCCACCTCGGCGACGCGCTCGCGACCCGCGGCATCGCGAGCCGCGCGCTCTGGTGGAGCGATCCCGACGTGCCGGCCGCGATCGCCGCGGCCCGCATCGTCGTCGTCTACCGCGTCCCGATGAGCCCGTGGCTCGATGCGTGTCTCGGCTACGCCCGCGCGCTCGGGAAGCCGCTGGTCTTCTCGTGCGACGATCTCCTCTTCGACGCCGCGGCGACCCCGCACGATGCGCTCGCCGCCCTGCCCGAAAACCAGCGCACGTGGTGGCGCGCCGCGACCGCGCGCTACGCGGCGACGCTCCGCGCCTGCGACGCCTTCCTCGCGACGACCGAGCCGCTGGCCGCCGCGGCAACGCGGCTCGGCGTTCCGTCGTTCGTCGTGCGGAACGGGCTCGGCGAGCGCGGGCTCGCCGTCGCCGAGACGCTGCGGAAGACGTTGTATGAGCCTGCGTCATCCACCACCCCGACCGGGGCGGTGACGCTCACGTACTTGAGCGGCACCACCATGCACGAGCTCGACTTCGCCGTCGTCGCCCCGGTGCTCGCGCGGGTGCTGGCGGCCCGGCCGGGCGCTCGGCTGCGACTCGGGGGACACCTGCTGCCCCATGCCGCGCTGGCGCCGTTCGCGGCACGGATCGAGCGCCTGCCCGTCCTGCCCTGGCACGACATGTTCGCGGCCCTCGCGACGTCGGACGTGCAGCTCGCCCCGCTCCGTCTCGGCGACGCCTTCAGCGATGCCAAGAGCGAGGTGAAATACCTCGAAGCCGGCGTCCTCGGCGTCCCGACCATCGCGAGCCCGACCGACGCGTTTCGTCGCGTGATTCGCCACGGCGAGAACGGCCTTCTGGCGACGACGGCACGCGAATGGGAAGCGAGCCTGCTCGGGCTGATCGACGATGCCGGCCTCCGGCGCCGGCTCGGCAATCGCGCCCGCGACGACGTGTTCCTGCGCGCGACGCCGGCCGCCCAGGCCGAGGCTCTGGTCGCGGCGCTCGCGGCGAGCCGCACGGAGGCACGGCGATCGCCGGCCGGCAACGACGCCACGGACGCCCCGGATCCGTCGCGCTTCGGCGGCGAAACCGGTCGGCACGACCTGCCCCCGCACGACCTCGCGGCCGGGGGCGCGGTCGAAGCGAGCGATACGCCGTCCGGAGTCCTCGCGCCGGGACGGAGCGTCGGCCAACGCTTCCGCGCGAGCGCCGACGGCCTGTGTCGCATCGACGTCCGGGTCGGAACCGATGGGCGACGCCACGCGTATCTGCTCGTCTTCCAGCTCGCGGCCTCACCCGACGCGCGCGCGACCGCGCTCCGCCGCATCGTGGTCGACGCCAGCGCAGCGGCCGACCAAGCCTGGGTGGCGGCCGTCTTCCCGCCCGTGCCCGACAGCGGCGGACGCGACTTCTATCTCTGGGTCGAGGCGCCGGACGCCACCCCCGACGCGGTGACCCTCTGGACGTACGTCCGGGGCCACGGCGACGCGCCCCCCGGAGGTCTGCACCTCGACCACGCCCCGTCGTCAGGGAGCCTGACCTTCCGGACCTTCCACGCTCAGTGAATCTCCTCGGCGCGCCGGTGCGTGCCAACGCCGCAATCGAGGCCCGCAGGGGGCACGGGATTCTCGCTCACGCCCTCGCGGATCTCCTTCAAGGCCGCCCGCTCCAGCTCGATCTCCATCGGCGTGCGGAAGCCCAAGCTCCGCAGCAGCGGCAACGGCGGACACCAGCCCTGAATCGCGTGCTGGAGATAGAAGAATTGCACGCCGAGCGTGAGCGCGAGCCAGCGCCGGCTACGGCCAAGCCCCAGACCGAGCCCGAGGAGCGAGAGGCACGACGATCCCGTCGCGAGCGCCCGCTCGACGTCCCATTCCTCGTTCAGCTCCTTGATGCGCCGGCCGATCTGGTCGGGGTGGGCACGGTAGTAGTCCACGCGCTGCAGCATCTCCTCGCGAATGCGTTGATTGGTCGCGGTCGCGGTATGCAGCGGCACGCGAGCGACCGACGGGGTGACGAAGCTATCGACGAAGCTATCCATGAGCATCCTCCTCGGCCCTGGAGCAGCAATCCTCGTACCCGGAGATTCTCGGGCCTTTCCAGGCCATGCCGGGCCATGCCGGGCGTCGATTGTAGGGTTTGCCGACGCGCCCGCCGGGGGCTTACACGGCGAGCGCGGCGACGAGCGCGTCCAGCACGACGCGCACGCGCCCCGCCAGGTGGCGGCGGGCGGCTCGGATAGACGACGTGGAGGGGGATGCGGGCGAGCGTCGTGCGCGCCAGCACCGGCACCAGCGTCCGGCGCGCCTGTGCGGGACGCAGCCACGTAGTCGGGCAACACCGCGATCCCGGCGCCACGCTCGGCGAGCTCGGCAAGCGTCATCAGGTCGTTCACGCGGATGCGCGGCACGAGCCCGAGTCGCCGGCCGTTCCGGCCCTTGAGGCTTGCGACGTCGCTCGCCGGCCCCGACGCCGGCACCGCCAGCAGGTCGTGATGCGAGAGATCGTCGAGGCTCCGCGGCGCGCGTCGACGCGCGAGGTACGTCGGAGCCGCGTAGAGGCGGACGGCGACCTCGCCGAGCTTCCGCACCGTCAGTGACGAGTCCGGCATCGCCCCCTCGCGCACCGCGAGGTCGAGGTCGTCCTCGATGAAATCCAGACGCCGCGCATCCAGGACCACATCGAGCTCGAGCTGCGGATGCTCCGCGACGAGACGCGCGAGGATCGGCGTCAGCAGCACCCGACCGAACGCCCGCGAGGCCGACACGCGGACGCGACCCCGGACCTCGGCCTGGAGATCGCGCACCGCGGCCCCGGCCTCGTCGAACGCCTCGAACAGCGGCCGCGTCCGCTGCACGAGCGCCACGCCGGCCGCGGTCGGCCGCACGCGTCGGGTCGTGCGTTCGAGGAGACGAGCGCCGAGCGCGGCTTCGAGCCGCGTGAGCTGCTTGCTCACCGCCGAGGGGGTGAGACCCAGGCGACGTCCGGCCTCGCTCAGGCTCCCGGCGTCGACGGCGAGGACGAGCGAGCGCACGGCTCCGAGATGGGCACCGATCACTTGTGAACGCATGTCACGAGTGTAGTGAATCGAACATGCTTGTTGAATCCATGCAGCGCCCCTAGGGTCCGCGGCATGAGCCAACCCACATTGTCGATGCCCCGCACCGCTGCTGCCGCCGAAACGACGCTGCCCTTCGCCATCCGCGTGCTCCGGCGTCTGAATCCGCTGATCGCCTGGACGCTGCGGTCGCCACTCCACGGTGCGACGAGCCGCCCCCCCCCCCCGGCTGCTCACCTACGTCGGCGCCAAGAGCGGGGTCTCCCGGACGCTGCCCCTTTCCTACGTCGAGGTCGACGGGCGGCTCTACCTCTGCACTCGGAGCTCGCGCTGGTGGACGAATCTTCGGAACGGCAAATCCGTCGAGCTCCGCCTGCGCGGTCGGCGCGTGACGGCGACGCCGGCGATCGTCGACCTGACCTCGACCGAGGCCCTGACGGCGCTTCGAGCCTTCCTCGGCGCCAACCCGAAGACCGGTGAGATGCTCTACGAGGTGCGCCGCGGGACCGACGGCCGCCCGTGCGAAGACGATCTCCGGCGTGAGGTCCTGCGATCGGTCGTCGTCAGACTCGACCTCGCGCACTGAGACGTCGGCAGGCGGGCGGCCTCGAAAAAGAGTGGGGGCACGAGCCATCGCTCGTGCCCCCACAACCTCGACCGGTCGTCAGCTCATGGAATGGGCGCGACGAACTTCCATCCCGACCCACGCTGCTTCCAGACGGCATGCACCGTCCACTGGCGATCGCCAATCGCGAAGTACGTCACCATGTCGGTGCCGGCTCCGATGATCTCGCCGTACGAGGTGACGGTGACCTTGTAGGTGCCGTCGTGTGTCCCGATGGCGACCAGCTTGTAGATGCCGCCCGTCACGCGCGCGTCCTTGTTGCGATACTTGAAGCTCTTGCCGGTCGGCTGGATCGCGCCGGCCGGAAGCGCGGCCTCGAAGATCGTGCCCTGATCCGTGATCAGGCCCACGGCGACGGCCTTCCCATTGAAGTCGATGAGCCCAGCTTCCATTGGCACGAGCACACCGTGCGCCTTGAAGACGTCGAGGCCGCTCGTCAGCTTGATCGTCGACGGGTCCTTGCAGATCAGCCCGGCACACTGGTTGTTGCAGGTGTCGCCTTGGACGGGCTTCTGCGGATGCACCGGATCGCACTGCAAGTTGTTGCCGTCGTCACACGACTCACGGGGCTGCTGAAGGATCCCGTCGCCGCAGAAGGTGCAGTCGGCCTGGCAGTTGTTTCCGTTCGGGGGCTGGACCGCTCCCGGCGGGTCGCAGGTCTCTCCTCCGAGGGGCTCGACGATGCCGTTGCCGCAAGCAGGCGTCGGCACGGGCGTCGGGGCGGTCGCGGTGACGCTGACGGTCGGCGTCCCCGTCGCGGTGGCGGTGGGCGTCGACGTCGGGGTCGGCGTCGCCGTGCTCGTCGCGGTCGCCGTGGGCGTCGCTGTGCCGGTCGGCGTCGGCGTCGGCGTGTCGGTCGCGGTCGGTGTCGGCGTATCCGTCGGCGTCGGCGTGTCGGTCGCGGTCGGCGTCGGTGTGTCGGTGGCGGTCGGCGTCGGTGTGTCCGTCGGCGTCGGCGTCGCGGTCGGCGTCGGCAGCAAGGGGGCGCAGATCGTCCCGGGCTGCGGCGCGGCGAGGAACGGGTTGGTATCGAGGATCAGGGACGCGGTGTCACAGCCGGCCATGTTCGGGCCCGCCGGGCAGCCCCACCAGTTGTTCTCGACGTTGATCGTCTCGCCACCGAGATAGGTCGCCCCCGCTTGGTTGCCCACGATGTTGTTGTTGTTGGCGACGTTGGTCGCGATCGTCCCTGCAGCCTGCGTGGAGCTGAAGAAAAGGCCCGCGCCGGCCAGGGGGACGGTGCAGGTCGCACCGATCACGCACTGCGCGTTCGTCGTACAGGGAACGGACGCCGACGAGCACGTCGATCCCGGGCACTCGGTCGAATTCGTGCAGACCGCCCCGGCATTCACCCCCCCGACACACGCCCGTGAACACACGATGCCGAAACCGTTGTCGAGGGCGCAGTTGAGCGTGACCGTGTCGAACTGGCCCCCGCGGTCCGCGCCGGCGTTGCCGAAGCTCGTGAGCGAAAGCCCATGGCGCCCGTTGCCGGTGAAGAGGTTGTTCCTGATCAAGGTCCGCTGGATGCCGCCCTGGAGTCCGTCGAAGAAATTGTTGCTGAACGTGTTGCCGATGATCGAGGCGTCTCCCGCAGCGGCGCTGCCACCGAAGGCCCGCGTCCCGAGGTTCATTCCGGTGCCGTTGTTGTCGATCAGATTCCCGCTGATGAGCGGCACGCGACCCGAGCACGTCCCACCAGGACAGACGGAGTTGGAGGCGCATACCGCGCCGGAGTTGCCGCCACCGATGCACGTCCCCGTGCTCGGGTTGATGTTGTGGTTGCCGTCGGAGAAGACGCCGGTGCCGTTCACGGCATTGACGATGCAGTTGTCCGTGAGATGGAGACCGTGAAACGGGTCGGTGTCGAAGTGGACGATGCCGCCACCCCCGGGTTTGCTCGATCCGTCGACCAAGTTCTGATGCATCGTGATGTCGATGCCGGGATCGTCCAGGAAGGTGCCCGCGGTCGCGAACCCGAGGATGCGGTTGTTGCGGATCTGGAGCCTGGCGATCGACCCGGTGTTCGACTCGATGCAGTTCACCGGCGCCGTGATGGTGAAACCGTCGATGACCGATCCGGCCGCCGTGAGAAGCAGCTCGATACCGATGCCCGCGACCGGCGCGATCGTCGTCTCGCTGGCGACGCGTCCGCACGCATCGACACCGGCCTGGCCGCCGTTCAAGACCAGGCTCTTGTTCAGCACGACGTTCTCCGGATACGTGCCGCCCGCCGCGACGTTGATGGTGTCGACCCCGTCCACCGCCGCAGTGATGGCATCCTGAATGGTGCAGTAACAGGGCACGCCGCCGACCGTGCACGAGATTCCGATGCTCGAATTGTCCACGCAGAGTATCGCCGCCCACGTGGCGGACGCTTGCACGGCCAGCGTGACGGTTGCCAACGCGATCAGCGCCACGCGACGCGCGGCACGGCTTACATCGCGACCAGGAGGACGAACGAACCGAGGGTGACTTCGCGCTTCCATGAGGATCTCCCGTGCCGGTCGGACCGGCGACATCAGAGGGCGTGAAACAACCGAGACCGTGAATTGGCGCCGTCAGCCAGACTGCGACATCTCGAGGACGACGGCTGCCGTGGCGGTCAGAACCACGGCTCGAGCAGCTCGCTCTTCTTGTAGAGCCGCCACCCCTTGGGTAGCTGCTGCCAGACCCCCCGCACCGCCCAGCCGTGACCGCCGCCGAGAATCTGCGTCTGCATGTCGGACACCGCGCGCCCGGCGTCGCCGTAGGCCTTCATCTTGAGCGCGTAGTACCCGATACAGGTCCCCTGCGGACACGCGCTGGCATCCGTGCAGCGCGCCCCGTCGTTCGGACCGGCGGCGCACGCCTTCCGCGTGGTCTTGCTGGTGATCTTGATGGAGTAGATGCCGCCCGCGGTCTTCGCGAGCGAGTTCCGATAGCGCCACCGCTTGGCGTTGCCGTCGATCGCAGAACCGGGGACCGTCTGCTCCAACACCGTGCCGCGCACGGTGCAGGTCGCGCCGCTCGAGAGGGCGTCGCATTCCTGATCCGTCGCGCACGGCTGCTCGGTGTCATGCGAGCAAACGCGCCTCGAGATCCTGAGCGTGAGGTCCCCACTCGTGAAGTCGACGACGGACGAGGTGATCAGGCGACCGTGGACCTGAATCGCGTCGTGGCCGTCGGGGTCGAGCTGGATGCGCGAGGGATCCTCGCAGATCGGCTGCTGGCAGCTGTTGAGGCAATCGTCGAGCGGGCGCTGCGGCTGGTCGGGCCGGCACCCGGAGACCGGGTTGCCGTCGTCGCAGCTTTCCCCGTCCGCCGGCTGCACGACCGTGTCGCCGCAGAAGGTGCAATCGGTTCGGCACGGGTTGTTGTTGGGCGGGAGCAGCGTACCCGGCGGGTCGCAGGTCTCGCCCGGGTCCAACTGGAGGTTGCCGCACGTCAGGCCATTGGGCGTCACGGCAACCGTCGGTCCGGTCGTGAACGTCGACGTCGGGGTATCGCTCGGAACGGTGGTCGGCGTCGGCGTGACCGTCGGGGTGGGGGTCGCCGTGGCCGTGAGTGTGGCCGTGGCAGTGGGAGTGGGCGTGGGTGTCTCGGTCACCGTCGCCGTGGCGGTCGCCGTGGGCGTCGCCGTCCCGGTCGGCGGAACGATCGGTGTGCTCGTCGCCGTGGGTGTCGCCGTGACCGTCGGTGTGGGTGTCGGGGTCGGGATCGCCTGATACCCGAAATCGACGTTCAGGCGGCACTCGCCGCCCGCCAGGGCGAGCACGGCGGGGTCGTTGGCGGTCGTGAGCGCGTAGCCGCCCGGCACGGTCCCGTCGATGACGTTGACGATGTAGCTGCCGGCGAGCACCCCGCTGAACAGATAGCCGCCGGAGCCGGTGGTGATCTGGGTGCCGATCAGCGTATCGCCGCCGTCGAGCACACCGTTGGTGGTGCCGTCGTCGCGGTAGAGCTCGAGGGTGACGCCGACGATCCCGGTCTCGGGGCCACCGTCCTGGATCGTATCGCCGTCGACGTCGTACCAGACGAAGTTGCCGATGCAGCCGGCGAGCGGCGTCGTATCCTGGCACGGGACCGTGATGCCGCCGGAGCTCGCCGCGCAGGTGTTGACGATGCTGGTCGTGCCCGGGGTGAGATCGACGAAGGCGTCGATCGTCACCTTGAACGTCACCTCGTACGCGCCGCCCACCGGCAGCGCCGTGACGGGATCGAGGACGACGCCGCTGCCGTCGAGCGGAAACGCGGTACCGCTACCGTCGTCCGGAATCGGGGTGACGACGCTCGCGGCGTTTTCGAAGAAGGTGCTGTTGGGCACGTAGGTCGTGTCCGCGGGCAGCACGTCCTTCAGCAGGATGTCCGACACCGGCGCGCGGCTGATGTTGACGATCGAGATCGTATAGAGGAGCACGTCGCCCGGGCTGACGAATCCGTCGCCGTCATTGTCGGTGAACAAGGTCCCGTTCTTGCCGGCCGAGAAGAGCGGCAGCGGCGGCACGCCGGTCCCGACGTCGAGGCCGGGCGCGGCGGGCGCGGCCGCCAACGGATCCTGCCCCCAGGCCGCGGCGAGCTTGACGTCGTCGGTGAGCGTGTAGATCAGCGTGCCGGTCTGATTGCGATCGCCGGTGTCGAAGATCTTGGCGCGCTCGAGCTCCTTCAAGGTGAGCGCCAGATCGTACTTGTTGCCGTTGACGTCGGTGAAGGATCCCGTGAGCGGGTCGGCGTCGAAGTCGACGTAGACCGTGACCGCGGTATCGCCGTTGCCGAGCGGTGTGACCCAGATCGGGTTGCCGTTCTCGTTCGGGTTCGTCCCCGACGTCGGATCGCGGCCGATGCCGAGACCGATCAGCACCTGGGGGGTGAGCGAATCCTCCGGGACGAGGGTGAAGCCCCAGTCCCAGGCCTGATTTCCGCCCGTACTGGGATCCGTCGAGTTGGTGGTCGAGAAGGCGTAGAAGCTCGACGCCGCCGTGAAGCGGGCGCCGTAGCCGTCGGGAATGATCTGCGGCAGGTAGCCACCGGCCGCTCCGCCCGGCACCGAGAGAGGCGTGGTCGTCAGGCTGCCGCCGCCGTCGCGGGTCGTGTACTGCACCGTGAGCGCGGTCGCGCCCGGATTGTAGAGCCAGACCGTCGTCGCCGTCCCGGCGATGCTCTGCGCGGTCGCCGCGGTGGAAACCGGCGTGTAGGAGCTCGTCGACCAGAGATCGGTCGGCAGCAGCGACGAGTCGCGGCTCTCGTAGGTCGACCCGATGTCGCCGGTGAGCATGTCGACCTGGACCGGGTTGTCGGAGATCACGTGCCCACCGACGTTGACGCCGCCGTTCACGAAATGGCTCTCACCCTCGTTCAACGGCTGGGTGGTCTCGAAGACGCCGTTGGCGTCCTTGTCGATCTGGATCGTGGCGCCGCCTTCGCCGGCCTGAATGACCAAGCTCGTGTACTCGAACATCTGGTGGTCGGTGGCGTCGGGGATGTTCACACCCACCGGGGCACGGTAGTCGGTGCCCCAGCTGTTGGTGTCGAAGACCTCGACCGAGCCCGCCAGCAGCGTCCCGGAGTCCGTCGCCCAGGCGGTGTGCGTGATCGCGACGGTCTTGGTGGCGGCGATCTTGTCCCGGCCATCGAAATCGATGGCCACAAGGTTGGCGGTGTCGACGGCGTTGTTCAGGATGATCACCGTCCCGGCACTGATGACGTCGGACGGGACGCCCGGCGGTGCGCCGTTGGTGGTGTTGGCGTCGCCCCAGATCTGCGTGCCGCCGAGATTCACGCCACTGTAGAGATTCAGCGGGTTGGCGATGTCAGTGTCGTACCCGTTCTCCCACTGGTCGTAGTAGATGATCGTATTGCTGGCGACGGCCGCGATCGAGATGTAGGTCGTCACGGGGCTGATGGGATCGCTCGCGTTGATCCCCTGCAGCCCCTGCAGCAACTGGTCCTCGGGAAATGGGACGTAGAAGAGCTGCACCGGAGTCGGGTTGGCCGCCAGCGCGGTACCCGCGAGCAACAGCGTCGTGACGGTACCAACCGCTGCGAGCAAGCGACCGGCCCGTAGCGCGATCCGAAGGGCACTGAGACGGCACATGATCGACCTCCTGGTTGCCGAGCGTGAGGTCGGACGGTTGGCCGGACATGACGTCTGGTCTGGCGGAGGCCCCCCTGCAATGCACTCCACCGAGCCGCATCATGTCCGACCAACGGTCCGACCTCGGACCGCTCGAGGAAGGGCGCATCATCCGAATCCGAGGCTGTAAGGCTCAATTGGCCGACGGAGTGATTTTCTCTGCGACTTTGGAGTGATGCGTCGCGAAGCAACGCCCGGAGGATCACGGCGATCGCGGCACGCGAACTGTTCCCAGGTGAAGCACGCGTTCCCCGCTTGCATGCCGGTACCGCCCGCCCCCCTGCGTTTCGCGCGTGTCGAGCATTGCCAGCGGGCGTCGCGGGTGCCCCGAAACGAAGCGACGCCCGTGCGTCGGGTAACGACCCGATCGACTATCGGGGCGGGGTAGACAGCACGACGAGCCCGAGACGAACGGCATAGAGGGCGAGCTCGACGCGATCGCGCACACCCGTCTTCCGGAAGATGTTGCCGAGATGGGTTTTCACCGTCTGCTCGGTAATGAAGAGCTCGCGGGCAACCTCCGCGTTGCGAAGACCGCGCGCGACATGCCGCACGACCTCACGCTCGCGGCCGGTGAGTCGCCGTTGCGGATCGACCTGCAACGTCTCCGCGAGCCGCGTCTGCATCTCCGTGGGCATCGACACCTGCCCCGCCGCGACCGTCGAGATCGCCTCGACGAGCGCGTCCGCGGTCGTGTGGCGGAAGACCGCGCCCTGCGCGCCGGCGCGCATCGCGACGACCGCATCCTCGAGGTCCCCGCCGTCGCACATGAGCAGGACCTTCGTCGACGTGCTGAGGACGGCGACATCGATGTCCCCGTCCGCCCCGAAGCGGATCCCGAGCAACAGGACGTCGCAGTCCTGCCGTGTGAGCAACGCGGGAAGCTCATGCGGGTCATCGCTCTCCGCGACCACGACGACGCCCGCCCGGAGGTTGAGCAAGAGCTTCAGCCCTTGCCGAAACAAGCATCGATCGTCGGCAAGGACGACGCGAATGGGTGCGCCGTGGGCACTGTGCGGGTGATCCGAGGCGTCGGCGTCCGGTCGCATTCGCGATCGCTCGAAAGGGGGATACGAGCTCATCGCCACCACTTGAACTTCGCTTCTGATCCTCATCGGGAACACGCACCCGGTCAAGTGAGACGGCGGCCTACGTCCTCGATTCCGTGCACCATTCCGGCGCAGCCGCGCCATCATGGCGCGGCCGATCGCGCTCGCGAGCTAGCGTGCGCCTTCGCGCAACACGAAGCGGACGCCGTACTCAGTCTCGAGCGACATGGCGTCCGAGAGCAACTCATCGACGACGTCGATCGCAACGTCGGCGTCGGCGTAGAGCTTGGTCATGGCTGCCTGCAGATAGACCGGCACCCCGGCGGCTTCGCCGACCCGATCGACACCGACGAGGACGGCGTCTTCGAAGAGATGCGGAGCGGTACCTTCACAGCATCCGCCGTCGATCGTGAAGGTGAGCGTCCCACGACGCTCGGCCCGCACGCGGGCGACGACGACGGCGGCACGCGGCGTAATGCGAATGGTAGGCATGGGGCGGATCTCGCGAAGCGAAGAGCGAGGCGCGCGAATTCACTCCGCGCGCCGAGGTCCATCGGAGCATTCGGGGGCGCGCGCAGAGCGCGCCCCCGAAGCGCACGGGGACGAAATCTAATTGAGCAGCAGCTGCAGGTAGAACTTTCCTTCCGGCGGCGTGTCCTCGCCGATGTGGATGTGCTTCATCTCGTGGTACTCGGCGAGACCCCACTTGCCGAGCTCGCGCCCGACGCCGCTCTGCTTGTAGCCGCCGAACGGGAAACGAAGATTGATCATGTGGTAATCGTTGATCCACACGGTGCCGGTCTCGATGCGCCTGGCGAGCGCCACGGCGCGCTCCTTGTTGGACGACCACACCGCGCCGCCGAGGCCGTAGACGGAGTCGTTGGCGATGCG
>CAZWAX010000135.1:0-13111 GCA_964631985.1 uncultured Polyangiaceae bacterium
CGCCGCGGACCATCACGCCCCGCCCCGGGCCGTATCCGCTCGAGCTGCCGAAGCTTCCCGGGCCGCCGAAGGTCGGTGCCGTCGCGCCGTCGCTCGACATCCAGGTGGTGCGCGGCGAGGACCAGCTCTCCAAGGACCGTCCCGATCTCCTCTACTTCTGGGCGACGTGGTGCGTGATCTGCAAGCACGCGCTGCCGGAGATCATGACGTTCGCGAAAGAGCGCGGCGTGGACCTGATCGCGATCACCGACGAGGATCCGGATCTGGTGCGAAAGTTCATCGCCGACCAGAAGGAGCCGTTCCCGGAGATCGTCGCGATCGACCCCCATCGCGTGACGTTCCAGGGTTATGGGGTCAGCGGCACGCCGAGCTTCGTCATCGTCGATCCCGAGGGCGTCGTGCGCCTGTACCAGACGGGCTTCACCGTCGAAGCCGGCCTGCGCGTCGACGGCTGGACCTACAACGGACGGAAACGGGCCGCGGCGCCGGTGGCCGATCCGTCCCCGGCGAAGAAACGCTAGGTAGCGATCCCGAGTGACGCCGCGGGCTGCATACGAGGAGCGTTCGAGCGCGCGCCGCGCCACGCGTGAGGCGCTCGCGGCGCGTGCCGAACGCCTGTCGTGGGCCCGCATGGTGACGGCCGGCCTCGCGATCGTCCTGCTGTTCCTCGCGTTCGACTTCCGGCTGGTGCCGCGCTGGCTCGTCGCGGTGCCGGTGGTCGTGTTCGTCGGCCTCGTGGTCGTGCACCAGCGGACGCGACGAGAGGAACAACGGGTCGCCCGCGCGATGCGCTTCTACGAGGCCGGGCTCGCGCGCCTCGATCACACCTGGGCCGGCAAGGGCGTGACCGGCGAGCGCTTCCTCGACCCCACCCATCCCTACGCACCCGACCTCGACCTGTTCGGCCGGGGCTCGCTCTTCGAGCTGCTCTGCACCGCGCGGACGCAGGCCGGCGAGGAGACGCTCGCACGCTGGCTGCTCGCACCGGCGGCGCCCGCCGACGTCCGGAGCCGGCAGCAAACGATCGACGAGCTCCGCCCACGCCTCGATCTCCGCGAGACGATCGCGCTCGTCGGCGAGGATCTCCGCGGGGCGATCGATCCCGCGGGTCTCACGGCGTGGGCGAACGAGCCGCTTTGGCAGGTGACCGCGGCCGAGCGCGGGCTCGCGCTCGCCCTGCCGGCCGTCACGTTCGGGAGCTTCGCCGCGTGGGACCTCGGCTGGCTCGGACCTTGGCCGATGCTGGTCGCGGGCGCGGTGCAGATCGCGTTCGCGTTGCGGCTCCGGCCGCGGGTCCTGCCGGCGCTGCGCCACGCGACCCAGCCGGCCGTCCACCTGGCGCTGCTCGCCGATCTCCTCGCGCTGCTCGAGCGCGAGACGTTTCACGCCCCGGGGCTCATGGCGTTGCAGGCGGCGGTGCAGAGCGCCGGCGAGCCGCCCTCACGGCGGATCGCCCGGCTGCAGCGCCTCATCAATCTCCTCGACGCGCATCGCAACCAGGTGTTCGCCCTCGTGTCCTTCCTCTTGCTCTGGCGGACCAACTTCGCGCTCGCGATTGAGGCCTGGCGCGCCCAGTCGGGGCCCGCCGTGCCGCGCTGGCTCGCGGCCATCGGCGAGCTCGAAGCGCTGCTAGCGCTGGCAAGCCACGCGTACGAGCATCCCGCGGATCCGTTCCCCGAGCTCGTGGACGGCCCGCCGCGCGTCGACGGAACCGCGCTCGGCCATCCGCTGTTGCCGGAAGACCGCTGCGTCCGAAACGCCGTCCACCTCGGCGGCGCGCAGCGCGTGCTGATCGTCAGCGGGTCCAACATGTCGGGGAAGAGCACGCTGCTCC
This sequence comes from uncultured Polyangiaceae bacterium, assembly GCA_964631985.1. Classification (GTDB taxonomy): domain Bacteria; phylum Desulfobacterota; class Binatia; order UTPRO1; family UTPRO1; genus UTPRO1. Next base: position 1,835 of record CAZWAX010000135.1, read on the forward strand.
GCACCGTCGGGGTCAATGTGGTCCTGGCCCAGGCCGGCGCCCCGGTGCGCGCTGCGCGGCTCGTGCTGACCCCGCTCGCGGTCGGCGCCGCCATCCGCATCGTCGACTCGCTCCAGGACGGCACGTCGCGCTTCTACGCCGAGGTGAAGCGGCTCCGGCAAATCGTCGACGTCACCCGCGGTCCGCTGCCGTTGCTCTTCCTGCTCGATGAGATCCTGAGCGGCACCAACTCCCACGACCGCGCCATCGGCGCCGAGGCCATCGTCCGCAGCCTGGAGGCGAGCGGCGCCCTCGGCCTGGTCACCACGCACGACCTCGCGCTCGCGCGCATCGCCGACAATCTCGGCGCCCACGCGGTGAACGTCCACTTCGAGGATCACCTCGAGGACGGGCGGATGTGCTTCGACTACACGATGCGGCCGGGCGTAGTGACGAAGAGCAACGCGCTGGCGCTGATGCGTGCGGTGGGGCTCGACGTCTGAGCAACCCGCTGCGGCCAGGGCACCGCGTTCACGCGGCCTTCGTCTCCAGGCCGCTGCCCGCGGAGGCCGCCGCCGCCATCGCGGCGATGCGCGCGCAGATGACGAGCGAGCGACTCCCCTAACCGGTCGACGAGGAGGTCGAGACCCTGGCGGCCGAGATGCAAGACGGTACGGCTCGGGTGTAGACGCAGGAGCCCGAGACCCGCTGGTGGCGGCGTTTCAACGCCGATCTCCTGGGGCTCCTGCCCATTCACTCGAATCCTATGAGGCGGCCGCTAGTCTCAGCCGCCCAGCCGTGAGCGGAGCGCGGTGACCCCCGCACCGACGCGCTGCATACCGCGCTCGAGTCGCAGGACGACCGCCCCCGCCGACACGAGCTTCATCCCGACCAGCACGCCGAGCGCGCGCAGGCCCGAGAGCGGCCAGCCCACCCACATCGACACGCCGAGCGCGATCGAGAGCCACGCATCACCCCGGATCCACGTGCGCTCCTCGTCGTCCCCGAGCTCGGATGCGAACAGGATCCCCGATCCGCCGTCGAGGATCATGTACAGCGCCACCAGCGAGGAGACGGCGCCGACCGTCGACACGGGATTGAAGACGAGCGCGAGCCCGCAGGCGACGGCGAGGCCGCCGGTGAGGAGACCGAGCGGGCTCTTTCCGGCGGACCAGGCCCGCCAGGCGAACACGCTGCGGGCGATGCCCGCGAGCGCGACCAGGAGGCCGATGATGATGACGACCGGAGCAGCGGTGAAGCCGGGAGCGAGCGCCGAGAGGATCCCGAGGCCGATCAATGCGACGCCGAGGACATGGGTCCCCCGCGTGAGCGATGCGAAGAACGAACCGCGCTCGTCCATAGGTAACCTCCCTCTTGGAGCGAAGCTGGGAAGCCTGCTATCACCCGGCACCTGCGATTGGCCAGCGCATGAGTGAACCGAAAAAGACCGATGAACCGGCCTTCTCACTGGTCGTCGGCGACGCCCTCTTCCGCCTCCAGCAGACGCTGGGCTTGATCCCTCGGCAGGGCTTCGGGATCAGCCGTCGCGTCGCACTCCTCGTGCTGATCACGTGGGTGCCGATCGTCGTGTGGGCGCTCGCAACGGGTCGCGCGCTCGGCCACGCCGTCGCCGAGCCGCTCTTCGCGCACTTCGGCGTGCATGTGCGTTGCCTCGTCGCGATCCCGTTGCTCGTGCTCGCGGACGCCACCACCCACGCGACGTCGTCCAAGCTGCTCCCGTACTTCATCACGTCGGGATTGGTGGGCGAGTCGACGCGGGCCCGCTTCATCACCGTGCTGCAGCAGGTGACGCGCCTCCGGAACCGCTCGCTCCCGTGGGTGATCATGCTCGCGCTGGTCGTCGTCGGGAGCGTCTGGCGGCCGTGGCAGGCGGATCTCCACGAGATCAAATGGGCGACCGACGCGGAAGCGGCGCCGCTATTCACGGCCGGCTTCGGCGGGTGGTGGTTTCTCACCATCGTCCGTCCGGTGTTCGCCGCGTTGCTCCTCGCATGGCTCTGGCGGATCGTCATCCTCTGGATGTTGTTCTGGCGGATCGCTCGACTCGATCTCTCGATCGTGCCCACGCACCCAGACCGGGTGGGCGGGCTCGCGTTCCTCGAGAAGGTCCCGTTCGCGTTCGCGCCCATCGTGCTCGCCATCTCCGCCGTCGCGTCGTCCCGGTTGGCGCACGACGTCATGTACCACGACGTGGCGCTCGCGGATTTGAAGCTGCCGGCGGCGGCGCTGATCGTCACGTGCTTGCTCCTCGTGCTCGGCCCGCTGGTGGCTTTCGCCGGCCCGCTGGGCGCTGCGAAGCGGCAGGCGCTGCTCGAATACGGAGTGCTCGTGGGAGAGCATGGGCGCCGCGTGCGGCGACGCTGGATACTCCGCGAGCCGGTCGAGGACGACCCCCTTCTCTCCGCCCCGGAGCTCGGCCCGGTCGCCGATACGGTCGCCTTGTACGACGCGATTCGTCAGATGCGGCCGCTGCCGATCGGCCCGGTCGCGATCGGAGCGGTGGTGATCCCGGCGATCATCCCGATGCTCTTCGTCGTGGCGATCCGTATCCCCGTGAAAGACGTGCTGCTGCAGCTCGTGAAGGTCTTGCTCTGACCCCCAGATCGCCTACCCTGGATCGCGGCCACTTTGTGGGAGCATCCCGAGCTCGCGATCTTTCTCACGCTCGCCCTCGGGCACGCAGTGACATCGAGAAAGGAGAACATCATGAGGAAGCTAGCACTCGCGGTGGTGTTGATGCTCTTGAGTAGCGGAGCGGCAATGGCAGACAACGACAACAGTCTCCAGGAGCGGCAACTGGAGAAGAACAAGGACCGCAGGGAACGCCAGGGCGAGGCCATCGAAAACATGGATGACGACAACAAGGCGGATGCGGCCCGAAGAGCGCATGAGCGGAATCAGGACGTGAGGGAGCGCCAGCGGGACATCAACAAAGAGCGACGAGACTAGCGCCGTGCCGTCACCCCGGACCTGGCTCATCCTCGGCCAACGCGCCGGCGACAATGCCCAGGTTCGGGCGCTCGGCCGCGCGCTCGACTGGCCCGCCGAGGTGAAGCAGATCCGCTATGACGAGGCGGAAGCCACGGACTTCCAGGATCGCGGTGCCAGCCTGATCGGCGTCGATCGCGCAGCCAGCACCAGGCTGGAGGCCCCCTGGCCTGAGGTCGTCATCGCCATCGGCCGCCGCTCCGTCCCGGTCGTGCGCTGGATTCGCGAGCAGGCGCGCGAGGCTGGGGCCAACACGCTGTTGATTCATCTCGGTCGCCCCCGGGTTGACCTCGATCATTTCGACCTCATCGTCACCACGCCGCAATACGATCTCCCGCCCGCGCCGAACGTGATGGAGATCAGCGTGCCGATCGTCTTCGTCGACGGCGACGAGATCGCCGGCGCCGCCGCCGCCTGGCGTGAGCGTTTCGCGGCGCTGCCGCGGCCCTGGCACGCCGTGTTGGTCGGCGGACCGACGCCGCAGCTCGCCTTCGGCAGCGAGGAGGCCGGACGATTGCTGAGCGAGCTCCGCACCTGGCAGGCGCGCCATGGGGGCGGGCTACTCGTCACCACCTCGCCGCGGACGCCGGCGGTGGTGACCGACACCCTGCGCGCGAACCTTCGCGGCTCGCGACGACAGTTGTTGTTGCCATTCGCGGCCGGCGGCGACAATCCCTATCTGGGCCTCCTCGCGCTCGCGGATGATTTCGTCATCACCATCGACAGCGCGTCGATGGTCGCCGAGGCAGCGACGCGGCGGAAGCCGATCTATCTGTTCGACCTGCCGAAGCTGGCACCGAAGCGGAAGCCTGGTCTCAAGGCGGCGCTGTCGCGGAGTTGGCGGCGGCGACGGAAAGAGCGCCGCGATGCTGGTCTCGAGGCGGATCTCGGCGACCGGCTCTATGATTTGTGGACCCGACGCGGCAAGGCGCGGCCCCGCCGCGACATCGGGCGGCTCTCGAAGCGCCTCGTGGAGAACGGCATCGCCGTGCCACTCGGATGCGAGACACCACCCGCGCCGGGATCCGGCGCCGCCGACGAGCTCGCCGCCGTCCTCACCCGCATTCGGTCGCTGTGGCAGGCCCGCGTGCACCGGCCGCAGGAGGCTGACCATGCTGGTTTGGATTGATACCGCCGGCGGAAGGATGCTCGAGGTCTTCGGCCTGACGCTGGTCGAACGCCACTTGCAGGCGCTGAAACGGGCGGTGCCGCGGCCAGGCCGTGTCGTGATCGATCTCGGTCCGAACGGTGTCGAGCCGCGCATCGACCCGAGCCTCGAGGCGGCCTTCGCGATCGACTGGCGCCGGGACCCGGGCGATTTCGGCACCCGCCTCACCGCCTTCCTCGCGGAAACCGGCGCGGAGCCAGTTCTATTGCTGGACGGGGCGACCCTCCCCGATGCGCGCCTGCACGCCGCCCTGGTGCCGCTCGGCGATTCGGTCGCGGTCACGTCACCGCAGGCCGGCGAGCGTGCCGCGCTCATCCGCGCGGAACCCGGCCGTCTCGCCGGGCGCGTGGTGACGGCCCCCGACCTCGGCACTCTCGCAGAACGATTGATCGCGGACGGCACTCTGCGCGCCTATGCGCAGGACGAGTTCGCCGGCTTCATCCGCAAGCTGCGCCGAACCGTCCCCTATTATGTCTTCCGCGTCGATACCCGCGAACAGGTCGCGCGGGTCGAGAAGTTCATGTTCTGGGCGAACTACAAGGGCTCGACCGATTTCTTCACCCGCTACGTGTATCCGCCGCTGGTCTGGGCCGCGCTCGGCCCCCTGGCGCGCGCGCGCGTCCAGCCCAATACCGTCACCATCGTCAGCATCATCCTCGCGCTCGGCGCCATCCCGATGTGGGCGATGGGCGAGACGTGGAGCGTCTGGGCCGGCTTCGCCATGGCCTACGGGATGAGCGTCCTCGATTCCGTCGACGGGAAGCTGGCGCGGCTCACCTTCACCGAATCGCGCACCGGCAACCGGCTGGATCACGGCTTCGACATGGTGCATCCGCCGTTCTGGTATCTCGCCTGGGCGTACGGGATCGGCGGCGGGTCGCTGGACTGGGGCTCGCCGCTCGGCTCCGCCGCCGTCCTCGTGGTCGTGTTCTACGTCGTCGACCGTCTGACCCTGAAGATCTATCCGCGCTTCTTCCAGCGCGCCTTCCATACGCATTCCAAGCTCGACGGCCGCGTCCGGACCTTCATCGCGCGTCGCAACATCACGCTGCCGATGTTCATGGTCGGCTACGCCTTGGGATTCGCTCTGGAAGCCTTCTACCTGATCACCGCCTGGCAGATCGTGACGGCGCTGTATCACGGGGTCCGCACCTTCTGGATCCTCGCCATCGATCGCGCGCATTTGAAGAATGCGAAGCCCACGGACGTCGCGCGGGCTCTCGGATGAGGCGACACGAGAAACATCATTGACCCAGCGGCCGCCGCGGCGCGAGGATCTCCAAGATTGTCGCTCCCCCACGCACTCCTCACCGCTCTCGGCGCGGCACTGCTCGCGCTCTGCTCGGCGTGCGCCACGGTCCCCGTGGTGCAGCACGCCTTCATGGTCGGCAGCGACGGCAGCCCGATCGGACGTCCGCTCCCCTGCGACGGCGGGGTGACGATGGCCGACACGGATGCGGCGATCCTCCCCCTGCCGGGCCCGGACGTGCGGGTGCTCAGCTGGAACCTGCACAAGAACGCCGACCCGGGATGGGATGCGGACCTCGCGCGCTTCGCGGCCCGCAGTGACCTGCTGCTGATCCAGGAGGCGGCCTTGACCGACGGGCTACGGCGCGTGCTGGCCGACGGCGGCTACGACTGGCTGCTCGCCAATGCGTTCACGCTGAACCGCCATGCGACCGGCGTTCTGAGCGCGGCGCGCGCCCGCCCGTTGGGCGCGTGCGTGCAGCGGTCCTTCGAGCCGCTGCTCCGACTTCCGAAGGCGGCGGCGATTGCGCGCTACGACGTGCAGGGTGTCACCGAACGACTCGCGGTGGCGAACCTGCACTCGATCAATTTCACGCTCGGGCTCGTCGGGTACCGCGCGCAACTCGAGGCGATTGCCCGCGAGCTCGCCGGCCACCGCGGCCCGGTGATCGTCGCCGGCGACTTCAACACGTGGAGTCCGACGCGCCTCGCCGTCGTGGGTGACGTGATGCAGCGCCTCGACCTCGTGGCCGTTCAGCCGACGATCGACGGCCGCAGCCGGTTTTTCGGCCGGCACGTCGACTACGTCTTCGTGCGCGGCCTCGAGGTCGTGCACGCCGAGGCCCCCGAGGTCGCATCGTCGGACCACAACCCGCTCCTGACGACGCTGCGCGTGCGAGAGTAGCACTAGTCTTCGGCCTCCGTCGTGAGAATCCGGAAGTCGCCCGACGTGCCGTGGGTGTCCGCGTTCACCGGCGCATCCGTCAGGACCATCGACGTGCCCGGCACGATCAAGGCGCGCGCGTTGGCGAGCATCACGGGGTCGACCGTCATCCGGTCCGCCAGCGCCTTCAGATCCGGCGTCGCGCCGCCGACGCTGGTGACCGACAGCCAGTCGCGCCGTCCCTTCGCGTCGACGTTCTCCAAGGCCGAGAACGCATGCGAGCCGGAGACACCTCGCAACCCGCCGACGGGCGCGCGACCGATCTCGATGCCGTTCCGGTAGATGTAGGCCGCGCCGTCGGCGGCGCTGATGACGATGGAAACGGGACCCTCCGGCGCCTTCGCGGGCTGCCAGACGACGGGACCCGCGGGTGCCGCGCCGCCCCCGGAGCCGGCGAAGAGCAGCCCCGGATTCGTCGTCGTGCTCGGCGCGGATTTGTCGTCGGCGATGATCACCGTCGTGCCGATGCTCGTCACCGAGTAGAGCTTCTCGGCGAAGTCCTCGGGAATGCGCACGCACCCCGCTGACGCCGGATAGCCGGGAAGACGCCCCGCGTGGATGGCGATGCCGTCCCACGTGAGCCGCTGCATGTGCGGCATCTTCGCCCCTTTGTAGATGCTGGACTCGTGGTCGACCTTCCGCTGCAGGATCGTGAAGACGCCCGTCGGCGTTCGCTTCCCCTTCTTGCCGGTGCTCACCGTCGAGCGTCCGATGCGGACACCGTTCCGGAACACGTACAGCTCCTGGTCGGGCAGACTGACGACGACCACCACGGGTCCCGCCGGAGAGATCTCGGGAGTCCAGACGTAGCTCCCAGGCTTCATCTCCTCCGGGAACGGCGCGACCTCCGTGCCCTTGGTGAAGTTGGAGGCGCCCGCAAGGAACGGCGCGACCAAGGCGGCGAGCAACGAAACCCCGAGGCGGCTGTGAGTCATCGATTCCTCCCGCGGCTCCTGAGTTGATGGGCGTCTCTCGGACGTGCGGGCTTGTACTGCGCCTGGTAGCCGGCCGCTACCCCCGAAGGTAGCCCCTCGGCGGTCGGGAGTGGGCCGACGTCACCGCCAGAAGAACAGCGACAACGCCATCGCGACGCCGATCACCACGACCGCGCGGCGCATGAACGTGCGCCCGAGGTGGCGCGCGACGCGGCCCCCGCCGTAGCCTCCGACGATCTGACCGACGATCATCACGAGCGCGTCCGGCCACACGACCGCGCCTTGCGACACGAAGTAGACCGAGGCGATGCCGTTGATGCAGAGCGCGGCGAAGTTCCGCAGGCCGACCATGTGGTGGATGTCGGTGAAGCCGACGAGGCCGAGCGCGGCGAGCGTCATGATGCCGATGCCAGCGCCGAAGTAGCCGCCGTAGATCGCGACCGCGAACTCGAAGGCGACCACATACGGCCAGACCTCGGCGCGCGGGCCGACGCGGGCCGGCTGGTCGACGGCCTGACGCCGCAGCCGGCGCATGCCGGTGATGATCGGCCCCTGGGCGGCGAACAGCACCGTGGCGAAGAGGATCAGCCACGGCACGAGCGCTTCGAAGACGCGCTCGGGCGTGCGGAGCAGCAACAACGCGCCGATCAGGCCACCCGCGAGCGACGGCGGCACGAGCAGCAGCATCCAGCGCCGGATCGGGGCGAGGTCGTGCCGGAAGGCGGCCATGGCCGCGAGCGCCCCGGGGCAGAGCGCGAGCGTGTTGGTCGCGTTGGCGATGATCGGGTCGCGGCCGAGCCAGAGCAGCATCGGGAACGACACGAGCGTGCCGCCGCCGGCAAGCGAGTTGATGGCGCCCGCGATCGCGCCGGCCGCGAGCAACACGACGATCTCGAGGAGGCTCAGCGGGAGGTCCTCGTGCCGTCGAATCGCCTCAGGGTCGCGCGCCGCACCGGGAGCACAGAGCACGCGCGATGCGCCGCCGCAACTGCGGCGGGGACGCTATGCGCGGAGGAATACGGGAAACAGCGGGGCGAGGAGTACGTCTACTCCTCGCCCCCGCCGTCATCGCCGAGCTCCCCATCCATCATGTCATCCTCGAACTCCCCATCGTCGCTCGGGATGTCGACGCCTTCGATTTCCTCGTCGTCCTCGATGGCGGGGGCGGCCCCGCCATCGGCCGCGGCCGGGCTCACGCCGGGCGCCGGTTTCGGCGCGTCGCGGAAGTCGGCGCGCTTCTTGTCGATCCGGTCGTAGACGAACGGCTTCACGACGTAGACGACGCCGCTGCCGACCGCGGTGACGAACGCCTTCGCGTTGGGATCGCCGACGGGCTCGGGGCCACGCGCACCGATCAGCGTGCCGAGGGTCTTGCCCGCGGCATCGCTCACGACGACGGTCATGTCGGGCGTCCCGAGGCCGTACTCGCGGAGATCGACCGCCGGATCCTCGGACAGGATGTCCGTGCCCTTGAAGGCGGCGACGTCGTCGAGGAAGCGGGTCATGGTGGGCGCGCGCTCGGTACCGTCACCGGGCTCCTCGATGTGCCAGGCGCCGTTGCGCTTCACGAGCGTGAAGCCGTTGCCGTCCTTGCGCGTGACCGCGAGCTTTGCCGCCTGATCCTTCGGGAAGCGGAGCACGGTCTTGTCGCGAAGCGTGCTCAGGCTCTTGTCGAGGTTCTTGAGCGCGAAGTCGGGCAGGGTGACGACCGCGGGGAGCTCGGCACGCTTGGCGTAGATGCTCTTCTTGCTGGCGTCGTCGTCCTTGTAGGCGCCGAGGAGGAGGGCCTTCTGCGCCGCGTCCTTGCCGCTCCACACCGTCACTTTCAGCTGCGGCTCGACGAGGCCGAACGGGGCCAGGTCGGCGGCCGCGTCGTCGTTCACGAAGTCGTCGGCGCGGAGGCCGCGCACGCTGGCCAAGAGGGCGCGGATCTCGGCCGAGTCGGCGGGGTAGTCGCCGGGCTTGGTGATGCGCCACGCGTCGCCCTCGCCGCGCTCGGCGGTGACGACGACGCCGGGCTTCGCGAGCTCGATCTTCTTCACGTCCTGGTCCTCGAACGTGAGCAGGGTCTTTTCGCGGAGGTCTTTCACCTGCTTCTTCATGGCGCTCTGGAACGCCATGGTGCCGATGTGGACCTTGGGGTCGCCCTCTTTCTGGAGGTAGGCGGCCGAGCCGACCTGGGTGGTCTTGCCGATTTTCAGCGCCGGGACGGTGCCTTCCTTCACGGTCAGCGTCACTGTCGCCTCGGGCGGGGCCAGGCCGTGGGAGGCCAGCTTGTCGCCGACGTCGTCGAGGCTCCGCGACACGTCGGCCTCGGCGATCGCGACCAGCATGTTGTTGACGACGGGATCGTCGGCGTCGGCCGCGACCGGCTGGGTCAGGCGCCAGTGGCCCTCGGCGTTCTTCTCGAGGGCGATCGTGCGGTCCGGATAGGCGAGCGTGATGCCGGTCACGTCGTCCTTCTTCAGGCTGACGAATTTCTTCGCCTCGGCCTCGCGCTCCTGGCTCGGGCGCTCGACGAAGTAGAGGTAGCCGCCGAGGCCGATCAGGACGAGGAGGAGGAGGAGCGTGTTCCGCGGGTTCACTTGTTGCTCCGGCGCCACCACACGGTGAGGCCGAGGAACAGCAGCAGCTCCGGCAATACCAGCACCGAGAGGTAGAAGATGCGGCGCGTCTCGTCGGGACCGAGCTGCGCCCGCGAGGCCTGGATTGCGCGCGGCCGGATCGAGATCTGTTTTTCCTCGCCGCCCAGCCACGCCATCATGTTGAGCACGAGATCGCGGTTGAAGAGCTGACCGAAGAACTGGTTCGACGCGAAGTCGGCGTCGCCGACCACGATGAGCTTGGTCTCGCCCTCTTTGTCGAAGCCCATCTCCTTGTGCTTGCCGGTGACGGCGACGGCGAGCGAGACGGGACCCTTGATGTCGCCATTGGCGTCGCCGCCGCCCTCGTCCAAGGCCGCCTCGCCGCGCTTGAACACGCCCTCGACGTCGGACTCGGCCCACGACGAGGGGCTCGACTTCACGAGCTCGATCGCGCTCACGCCCGTCTTGCCGGCCGCGTCGGCCTGGACCGCGCGCGCCATCGGGAACACGGTACGCTCGGTGAAGGCCGCCGTGACCGGATGGGCGCCGTAGGTCGAGGCGAGGATCTGCAGCCCGAGCGCCGGGCCCTGGAAGAGGCGCACGACCTGATCGACGACGACGGTGTCGGTGAGCTTCACGCCCCACGGTTGCAGCACGTCCCGGAGCTGCTGGCCGCGCTGCGGCGGCACCAGGAAGAGCGCGGAGCGGCCGGCCTTGAGATATTCGCGGAGCTGCGTGACCTCGTGGTCGAAGAGCGGCCGCTCGGTCGCGGCGACGACGAAGACGTTGCACTCGGCGGGGACGGCCGCCTCGCTCGCGAGCAGGACCTTGCGGGTCTCGTAGTTCTCGTTCCGGAGCGCGTCCTGCAGGCCCGAGGCGCCGCGCGCGTCCCGGTTGTCGGGATCGGCCTCGCCGTGGCCGTCGAGGAAGCACACGACCTTCTTGGTGGCGGCGGTCGCCTTCAGGAGCCCGTTGGTGATCGACTGCTCGCTGATGTCGCGGGTGACGGTCGCGGTTTGCTTGCCCTCGGAGGAGGGGGGATTCTCGTCCCCGGCCTCGCCGTACTGGATGTGGAGGAACGGGATCTCGGTGACCTTGTAGCGCTCGGCGAGGTCGCGGTCCTTCACTGGGTCGACGATGTGGTAGCTGAAGTTGTTCGACGCGTTTTTGTAGCTGTCGAGCAGGTCGTCGATGATCGGATCGGTGCCGGCCTCGACGAAGGCGTAGACCTCGACGGGCTTGTCGAGCTTCGACAGCACCCCGGTCGACTGCGACGACAGCGAGAAGACGTTCTGCTTGGTGAGGTCGAAGCGGTGGTTGTGGCGCGACCCCAGGTAGTTCACCACGATCAGGATCGCCAAGAAGATCAGCGAGTAGACGACCGCATTGGCGCCGTACTTGGTGGAGCGC
>CAZWAX010000136.1:0-13107 GCA_964631985.1 uncultured Polyangiaceae bacterium
TCGACGCCGGCGTCCGTGCTTCGAGAAATTCGGTCTTCTTCAACGGGCTGCTAACCCCCTTAACATCTACTCCATGTCGTCGAAGTAGATCGCTCAATTCGCCATTTTGATTTGGCTCCGTGCTCTGAAGAAGGCTCCCGAGGTTCCGGCGGAGCGATCGGGCCACCGGTAGAAGCTGCGACCGCGGCAGAACGTCTCGCAGCGCCGACATGTATTGCTGTGTCTGAGTGTCGCGAAACAGCGCTTGCTGATGAGCGCGCCGGCATCGCTCGGTACAATATCGGCGCGAGGCGCCGCTCACGAACGAGCGGCCACACGCTGTACGCTTACACCGCGACACAAACCCGCTATGCGCGATGTCCTCTAGGATCATCGAAGCAAACGAGGCGAGGAGCGAGGGCGACTGCGCGGTAGCGTGAAGGCGACTGTCCTCGTCCCGCTGCAGTACTGGCGAAATGCCGCTCAGGAAATCAGTCAGCAGGCGATCCCCGCGTTCCTTGACGACGTTGTCGGGGACTTCCGCCCGCGGGTCCGGGCGGAGAGCCAACGCTTCGAACGTACGCTTGAGCGTCATCACGGCTCCAAGGAATTCGTGCACTGGCTCCCCGTATGCGCGCCAGAACTCCTCTGGTCTGCTCGGCACGGGATAGGCGTAGCTGTCCTCCTGGCCGACGGGGACGTCGGGAAAATAGTCACTCCAGCATTTGCGAAGCGGTTCGGGCCGCAGTGCGCGCGAGAGATCACCGAGCCCGCCAATGACAGGTGCGAAAACGGGGTCGACTAAGGCGCCGGGTTGCGGCCATGAGGCGTGCCAGAGTTTCCGCGGCACGAGATCGCCCTCGATCGTTCCTTCCGGCGCGGTCTCTGAACACTGGGATCGTTGAACCATCCATCGCCCCCCACTCCGCGCGCAGATCGTTTGAGTAGGGACTAGGTAGCGTTCCCGAGGTGTGCTCCTCGTCGCAGTCGGTTGCCATCTCGGCGCCAGCGCGACGGCGGTCATCTTCTGGAGCCCGAGACCGAGAAGGCCGTAGCGAGCGCACCAGACCTCGAGTCGACCGTACATCTCCTCGGCTATGGGCACGAGGATCTGACCGCCCCTGGCCGTGGTGACAAATGGACGTTTCCAATCGACGTTGAGACGTTCGAAGAGTTCGAAGAGGGCCTCGTAGGGACGGTCCTTGTCGGCGGCCGGGGCGTACCTTGCGCGGGGATCGTACTGCGTGAGTTTGGCACCTGGCGCGGCGCAGATGTACCCGCCGCGGACTTGGTAGGCGTCAAAACGCCACCAGCGTGAATAGCGCGTGTAGTGCATGCGTCAAATTGCTGTACTTCACGCGATCTGAGTATTCAACGTCAGGCTCAAGAACAAGAGCAGGAAGGTGGGAACGTGCTTCGGTTGACTAGGGAACGGACGCGTAGGGGCTGGACGAAAGCTGAGCTAGCTAGGCGCGCGAGGGTCGATCAAGCGCAGGTGTCGAAGATCGAGGCGGGTCGCGTGCGGCCGTACCAGCCCGAACTTGCGCGTCTAGCCCGGGCGCTCGGGGTGCCCCGTCACGCTGCCGAGGAGCTGCTCCGGGAGCACGAGCAGGGGGCTGCCCGATGAGCTCATCGAAGGCGGACATCGGCGGTGAGGAGATCCTTACGCCGGACGAACTCCGTGCGGAATGGAAGCTCGAGAGTGCGACGGCGATCTACGAACTCATGCGCAGCAAAGATCGTACGCGCCCGCCGCTGCCTGGCTATCGCGTGGGCAAGTATCTGCGGTTTCGAAGATCCGAGGTGACAACGTGGTTCGAGGCTCGGCGAGTCGGGAAGCTGAAGGGGAAGGCGTAGGGCCGATTCAAGGTACTGGGACGATCGCTGCTGTACGCGGGCGCTCAGGGCGCGGCGACTCAGTCCCTGCAATGCCCGAGAAGCACGAGAACTTGCCGTGCGGTTTCGGCGGAGGCGTCAGCGGGACGTGATCGACGCCAGCGGTTCCGGATTCGGAATCGCTGACAAGGGGGCGGGACGTGGAGGCGAATATGTCGGAGGCGGATGGCAAGAAGCGGCGACGAGTAACAACGATCCGGGCGCGACTTCGGCTCATCGGCACGCGGCGTCGAGCGTACTGTGACCGGCTCAGTGACCTTGACGACGAACGTGAGCGCCTGCTCGTCGAACTCGAGCGGCTCGACCGTGCCGCGTATCGCGCCGAGGCCCTGTAGTGCCACGCGGCCGATCACGGCGCAGTCAGGCCCTCGTCGAGGCCGCCCATGCGATCCTCACAGAGATCCAGCCGGCGACCGTTCGGGCTGTCTGTTATCGGCTCTTCACTCTCGGCCTCATCGACTCGATGAAGAAGGCGGAGACCAACGGCGTCAGTGTGCAGCTCACCTGGGCACGCGAACACGGCGTGATCCCTTGGGAAGGGATTGCCGACGAGACCCGGGAACCTGAGCGCGTGTCCATGTTCGCCGAACCGGCGCAATTCGTCGAAACGGTGAAGCGTAGTTACCGCCGCGACCGTTGGACAAACCAGCCGGTACGCATCGAGATCTGGTCGGAGAAGGGCACGATCCGGGGGACGCTCGCCCCCGTGCTGTACGAGTACGGCGTCACCTTCCGGGTGATGCACGGCTACGGGTCCGCGACCGCGATCTACCAAGCCGCGCAGGAGAGTCGCCAGCAGGACCGTCCGCTGCTCGTCTATTACGTAGGCGATTGGGACCCGAGCGGTCTTCACATGAGCGAGGTGGATCTACCGCACCGGCTCGAGGAGTACGGGGCCGAGCTGCATCTGTCCCGACTTGCGCTCGCTGCCGGCGACTGCACCGAGGCGCTACCGTCGTTCGCGGCGGAAACGAAACGACAAGATCCCCGGTGGCATTGGTTCACGACCCGGTACGGGGCGAGGTGCTGGGAGCTCGACGCACTGAGCCCGCCCGTGCTCCGGGAGCGGGTCGAGCGCGCGATCGTTCGGCATCTGGACCCCGACGCCTGGGAACGAGCGGAAGTGGTCGAACGTGCCGAGCGCAACTCGCTCACCGACATCCTGAGCGCGTGGCCGGGTATTTCTGGGCAGGCATCGAAATAGATCGCGACAGAACATGGCGGGGGGCGCGATGGGGACGGCGGCGGCGGTGATGAATGACGAGAGATCGGCAATGATGCCGGTCTCGCCGATGGGACGCGCCGCGCTCTGGTACGCCCGGCGTGGACTGCGCGTTCATCCACTGAGACCCGGCAGCAAGTTGCCGATGCTGTCGCGGTGGCAGGAGCGCGCGACCGTCGACCCCGGGAGCATCGCCGAGTGGTGGACCCGATGGCCGGGGGCCGGCGTCGGCATCGCGACGGGGGCCGACTCGAGCGTGATCGTGATCGACGTCGACCCCCGCCACGGCGGTGACGATGCGATTGCCGCCCTCGAGCGCGAGCACGGCGAGATGCCCCCGACCTGGCGATGCCTGACGCCGGGCGGCGGACTCCATCTGTACGTGAAGCATCCCGGCGGACACGTCGGCAACCGCGCCGGCATGTGGCCCGGAATCGATCTCCGCGGCGATGGTGGCTACGTCGTGACGGCCCCGACGACGCTCGGCGATGCCCGCGCGTACGCCTGGGAAACCGGCCACGGGCCGCACGAACTCGCCCCCATGGTGGCGCCCTCCTGGCTGCTCGATCGGATCCGGCCGGCGGCGGGGCCCGTCGTCGCGCACCCGCCCGACTTCTGGCGGACCCTGGTGTGCGATGGTGTCGACGAAGGCGGCCGGAATCACGCGGTCGCTCGGCTCGCCGGCTACCTGCTTCGGCGCGTCGATCCGTTCGTGGCGCTCGAGCTCGTGCTCGCCTGGAACGCCCGGAAATGCCGGCCGCCGCTCCCCGACGACGAGGTGGTGAGGACCTGTGACTCGATCGCGAGGATCGAAGCACGGCGCCGGGGGGCGCTATCGTGATGGCGACCTCGGGCATCGCGGCGTTGGCGCGACAGGGCATCGCGTTCCGGCCAGCGGGCGGGCTGGAGAACGAGGGCGAGATCCCGGCGGTTAGCTCGGTCACGATCGAGGACTTACTCGCTCTCGAGATTCCACCCCGCGAGTACATCCTCGAGCCGATCCTTCGTCAGAAGGACGTCGCCATGGAGCACGCCAAGCGTGGGGTCGGGAAGACGCAGTTTGCGCTGAACGTCGGGGTCGCGGTCGCCAGTGGCGGCAGATATCTGACGTGGACGGCACCCCAACCGCGGCCGGTGCTCTACATCGACGGCGAGATGCCGGCGCGGACGATGCAAGAGCGACTCGCCGACATCGCCCGCGGCAGCGACAAGAGGATCAACCCGAACAACCTGCGGCTGGTCTGCGCCGACCTCCAAGACGGGCCGGCGATGAACCTGGCCGATCCGCGATGGCAGCAGGCGCTCGACCCGCTCATCGCCGAGGCCGAGCTCGTGATCGTCGACTCGATCTCGACGTTGACCCAGAGCGGGGCCGAGAACGAGGCGGAATCGTGGCTCCCGCTCCAGGAGTGGGCGCTCCGGCTCCGCCGGCAGGGCAAAACCCTGTTGTTCGTTCACCATGACGGGAAGAACGGCCAGCAGCGGGGGACCTCCCGCCGCGAGGACATTCTCGACCTCGTCATCGGGCTCAGGCACCCCAGCGATTACGAACCGTCGCAGGGCGCCCGGTTTGAGGTGCACTTCGAGAAGTGCCGCGCCCTGTACGGGCAGGACGTGTCGCCTATCGAGGCCGCGCTGCGGGTCGAAGATGGGCGCGCCATCTGGACCGTCAAGGCGCAGAACGTCGCGCTCGGCGAACGCGCGGCTCGGCTCTACGCCGAAGGGTGCGGGTGGCAGGACGTCGCGACCGAACTCGGAGTCTCAAGGGCCACGGCGTTCCGGCTGCGGAAGGAATGGGAGGCGTCAACCGGGCGGGGTCGTCTCACGTCTCAATCCTAAGAGATTGAGACGGTGAGACTCGACCCCGTTTTTTGAGACGAGACGTGAGACGATGGCTGAGACGAAGAGCCTAAAAGCGTTGGCGGAAGCATTCGACCGCCGAGACACCCGCCGAGACGGCCATGAGACGAAACCGTCTCACGACCGTGAGACTCCGGAGACGATTTCGGTGGCCCGTGAGACGGTCATCTACGTCGACGCGGCCGACACCTACGGAACGCCGGCCGATGCCGTCCCGATCGCCTGGGTGGAACGGCACGGCAACGCGGCCTTGGTCGATGCGCTCTGCGTCTGGGGACGCCGCTGTACGGAGCTCGTGGCCGGGGGCGACGAGGTGGCCCTCCGACGCGCCGTCGGTGAGCTGGTGGCCGCCCTCCACGCGGTTCGCGACGAATACGCCGCCGCGGTGAAGGCCGGGAAGGTGAAGCCGTGAGCCCGTTCGACATCGACGTTGCCGAACTGTCATCCGATGACAGTTGCGACGTGGCAACCCTGGCCACGACCACGATGGGCGACCTCGACGGCGCGCTCGGTCGGATCGCCGCAGTGATTGCGACGGCCAACCCGACCCACGGCCGCGCGTGGCGCGGCATGCGCAGCGCGGAGCACGTCGCGCGCGCCTTGAAGCACGTCATCGAGTGGCAGGTCGGCCCCGACCCCGAAAACATCGAGCACGCGGCATGCCGGCTCCTGATGGGGCTGCAGCTCGAGCTCGAGACGCAGCGCGAGCCTGATCTTGTCGGTTGGGCTCGGGATTTTCGGGCTCCTCGGGCTTCTGGGTCCGAACGGAGACGGCAGTTGAGCAGCAACATCACGAACAACACGAGGAGGGGCTGAAAAATGGTGGGACAGCATTTCGTTTGGGTGCGCGGCGAGGACGGGTTGTGGGACGTGCGCGCCGAGCGGGGATACATCACGAGCAAGCGCATCGATGTCAACGACGGGCTAGTCATCACGAACGCGTCCAGCATGCCCACGGAGGTGCAAGGGCGACTCCGGCCGCGCGCGGCGGCGCCGTCGGCGCCGAAGGTTGACGCGGCAGCGTACAAAGATCTCTGGCAGCAAGCCGTGCTGGAGGCGAACGCCAAGCGTTACGGGGCGCCCGGTGAACGCGCCCGCAACGGGGCCCAATCGTGAGCCGCTCCGGCGGCATCATCCCCTTTTTGGGCTGGACGCGGCCGGCCGCGCCGCCGGCCGACGTCGACCAGGAGCGCGCGACGATCGCGCGTGAGACCGAACGTGAGCGGCAGATTCTCCGGGCGCACATCGCGCGCCCGGAAGCAGAGGCGCGGTTCGAAAAGTGGCTCATGGACGCCGCCGCGGCCGGGCCGCGCGTCAACGTCGGCACCTTGACGGTGGCCGAGGTGCCGCTCGAATTTAGGAAGGTGCTCCGCTGGGAAAAGCGGGCGCTCATCACGCACGACCCAGAGCTCGCATTCACCGCCGCGCTCGCGAGCATCGTCCCAGATGCGCTCCGCGCGGATGCCGACGCGGGCTTCACGCAATTCTACGCCGCGCACGGCGAGGGTCTGTCCGATGCCGAACGCCGGTCGCAACTGCAGGAGTGTCGCGCCGCGCGGCTCGCGGCCGAGCTGGCCGAAGAGCGCGCGATTCGCGCCGAGGAAGCGGCCAGCGGCGGCATCGATCGCCGGGACGATGCCGACCCGGCCGTGGTGCTCGCGTTCGATGCTGACCTCGTCGGAACGACACGCCCGACGACGATCGACGTCTCCCGACTCCATGCGCTCGAGGCCGCGACGGCCGCGATGGCCGCGGCGCGCCACGACGCTCAGGAACGTCACCGCGACGCCGAGACCGATTTCCGCCGTGCCGTGTCCCGCCGCGATGCCGAGCACGCATCGCGCACGCCCGTGTCACGGGCGATCCGTGAGGAGACCCTCGCTGAGCACGAGGCGGCCGTCGGCGAGCATGAGGCGATCGTGGCGCGCTATGCCGCTCCGCTCGAGGCCATCGCGTCCCGATGGGAGACCCTGAGTCGACTCGCGCGGGCCTGCCGCGAGCTCGCGACGAAGCAGGGAATCGACCGCCCCAGGCAATTCGAACCAGGTGTCACGGCGGCATGAACGAGCAGACCCATCAGCTTGCGGCCCGCAGTGTCCGCGGGTCGCAGGACGGCACGGCGCTTTGGACTCCCTCTGGGGCGCCGTGCCGTCTGCCCAACTCAACCGTCCCGGCTGGAATTCGCCAACCGGGAACCGCGCGCGCGCTGTCAGGCTTCCGCCGCTGCGAACACCCTGCGGCGCGCGCCGCGGTGATGGAGAGCTGACGAATGCCGCTCACGAGAGCTTCGCATTCAGTAGGCACTTCCGGTCGGTGCCTGGATCAAGCTCTGCTGTGCTATAGGCGCTCGCGATGATCTGCCGTGGTTTGCAAGCTCTCATCGTGATCGTGGTCGCGATCGGCTGCTCCGGTGTGGCCGCCGCTTTTGAAGCGAGCGGCATCTGGATTGGCAAGCGTACGTGTACCGGCTTCGGTACTGATCATGGCAAGATTGCGATCAAGAACCTTGGAAGTACACTCGCCATCTTCCAAGCCGGTCCACACGTAGCCATCGAGCTAGATGGATTTTTTCGCTTTTCCGCGATCGCGATCGAAAATCCCAAGAAGCTTGGAACTGGGCACCTGGGTATCGTGCGATGCGGGACTAGCGACTCCTTCTATCCGTTCGGACTTCACGAGGTCGGGCGGTTGACGATCTCGACGAAGCCAAACGGGAAGGCAACCATTCGAGGAACCTCGATCCAGGCCGTGGCGTTTCTCAGCGATGCCGTCCAAACCTGCAAATGGTCCTACAAACGGTTCCAAGTCAGTTTTCCTGGCGTCGCTATCTGCGACAGCAGCCAACCGTTTCCGACCCCTACGCCTTCGACTACCGCGCAATGTCCCAATCGTCTCGAGGTGATCGGCATGGCCGGAGCGAACAAAGTGCTGGATACCGGCTGGACGGGCCTCGCCCACAACCAGACCGTCATTCAGGACGGGAAGCTGACGTTCACGGTCTCGGGCTGTGACAGTACGGTCCGCCCGTGCGGCGTCTGCGACATCGGCGGCCCGATCCAGAACGTCAACGCGGATGCGGGCGACATCAACGCACACCGCTGCAGCAACGATACGTCGATCAAATGCAACGATGACGCCGGTTGTACGGCGCCCGGGAAGTGCGTGTTCTACTTCGGCTCGCCGTTGCCACTCTCGGCGGGCGGTGTGTCGACGTGCGTGACGAACCAGATCAACGGCAGCGTGAGCGGTACGGCGAACGTCGAAAGCGGCACCTTCGCCTCGACGCTGAACCTGAGCTCGCGCGTCTTCAACGGAATCGAGACGGCGCTTCCCTGTCCGGTCTGTGTGGGCGACGGCACCGTCAACGACGGCAACAAGGCCGGCACCTGCTCGGGCGGTCCGAAGAACGGCCAGACCTGCGACGGCAACGGCCGTTCGCCGGTCCCGTCGTTCGGGACGACCAGCTTCGATTGCCCGCCGAACACCGGGGCGCTCATCACCACGCTGTCGATCGCGCTCGACGGTTCGACCGGCACGGAGACGATGACGCTCTCCGCCAACAGCCCCGGGTGCAGCGACGCCGCCGGCAAGAAGTGCTTCTGCCCGTCTGACGGTCAAAGCACGCGTCCGAGCGCCTGCATCGACACCACCGATTTCCCCGGGGACGGCACGCTCTGTGCCGCCGACTCCCAGACCGAGGGGCACTGCCCCGAGGGACCGGTCGATCAGCAGTGCGTGATCGAGACGTTCCGCGGGTGCTTGGTCAACCTTGATTGCCCGGCGCCCGGAGACAGTTGCGGCTCGGGTCCGCGGCTCTGCTACCTCGACAACGGGGCCGTCGGCGGCAGCGTTATCGCCATCGGCATGACTGACCCGCCGGACGCCAACGGCGAGGCCGATCCCAGGTTCGCGGCGCTCTTCTGCGTCGGCAAGACCAACGCTGCAGTCAACGCGTCCGCCGGCCTTCCCGGCCTCGGTCGTATCCAGCTCCCATTACATACGAGGCTGACGTTGGCGGTGCCATGAGAAGGTCGCTACCAACGACCGCGCGCTCTCTCGTATTTCGTCCATGTGTCCGGTGCGTCGCCGGCCATCGGGGTCCTGGGGTGTGACTCACCGGCGGTGCGGGCCCGCGGAGGTCGCTATGCATCTAGAGCCAGGGCCTCAACAAGGTTCACGGTACGGTTCACGCTGCGCGTACGCGGACGACGACAACGCCGAAAGTTGTGCGTGTCCAGAGTGCAGTCGCTGCACCTGCACCGACAACCAGAACGGCGAGCGTATCCTCATCATCAATCGCCGGGGGATGGCCGGATGGCTTGGAGTGTCGCAAGCGGCTGTGCGTAAGGCCGAGCTTGAGCGACGCATCATGCGACGCCCTGACGGCTGCTACGATTTCTGGGACGTCGTAACCGATTGGATACAGAACACACATCCGAAGCGTCTACACCCCGCGCTGCGATGAGCAAGGCTAGACAATTCGGGAGGTTCTTCCGGCGCCGGCCTAGCTTGCGGGACGGCGACGAGCGGCCTGCGACGATATTTTGGTTTTCAAACTTCGACGCACTTCGCACTAAGAGGAGGTAAGCGTGGCGAAACGCGCGATACTTGATGACTTGGCGCCGCTGCGCCGCGTCTCGAGGGAGATGGTTGTCCGCGCGCTTGGCATCGACATCCGCCGGTTCCACGACTTGATCCAGCGCGGCATTCTCCCGCAGCCTGTTGAGCGCGGCGTGTACAACCTGATCGACGCCGTAGATTGCCATTTTCTGCACAAGGCCGGGGTGCCGATCCCAACGACGCTACGCGAAGCCGCGCGGCTCGAGTCGATCGGGAACATAGCGATGCGGGTCTATCTCCGGCGCTCAGGCGAGGACGTCTAGTGGACGGGGCGATGCAGTCAGCGAGACAGATCGACGAACGTCTGCTCGACGGCGCATGTCACTTCACGCACCCGAGAGCTCTTTTCGTACACGGATACTGTAACGCGCTGACTCCGGGTGGAGTCCGGAGGCACGCGGGCGTCGCCGTGTTCGTACGAGATCATGAACGGCCCGCTACCGACATCTTTTCCGTTCGGATCGCGGGCGGTGCACTCACCCAACACGCCAATAAGCCACCATTCGGAGTCATTCACGAAAGTGGCGCGACCCTCGATGAATCCGGCCACGCGCTCCCGGTCGCGTTCGCGAAGGAATGTGATGTGACCAACGGGACCGATCGGCGTCGCCCGTGGTGCTGGGGAAGCGAGCAAGCCTTCCTGCCTCAGAATCACCGCGGCGCGCGGCGAGAACAGGAACCAGAGCCCAATGCTGCCGGCGACCATGGATGTCACCAGGGTGACGATGGCCAGGATCGCCCAACGGATCGCGCGTCCGACGCCGCCGCTGGAGCGCGCGACGCGTCCACATCCTGGGCACGCCGGAGCCTGACTCGAGATCTCGCGCTGACAGTCGGGACAGGTGATCAGCGTCACTGTGGGACCTCCAGAGGTTCTGTCCTGCTAGTGGATGGCGCGGCGCTCGATCATGCCGGCGGCCACGAGATCGGCGGCGAGACGCTCCACCTCGTCGACGGTGAACCCGAGAGCCTCAGCGGCGACGGCCAGCCGGGCGCCCTCGTGGTCGGTCAGCCACTGGAGCAACCGCATGTGCGTGTCGGTCATACGGCGGCGAACGCCTGGCACGCTTCACAGGGATCGGTCGTGTCATGGTAGCTGACCTCCGATCGCCGGCAGCATCGCGGAGACATGCTCGACAGGTCGGTGTGTTTGGCTTCGCAGTGCTGGCAGAGCGGCACCCACCGTGGATTCCCGAGCTGGATGTCGCTCGTCGCATGCCCGGCCGACCGCTCGGGCCACGTAGCGCCACACGGGCAGTGGCGGTGGTAGTGGCTGCCAGAAATCGTGGGGCACCCCGGACAGAAGTGCACCCGTATGTCGCTGTGCCCTCGGCAGGTCGCGCAGCGCGTGTGGTTCGAGAACACCGCCGCGAGCGAGCGGGCATCGACCTGACCAATGCGCGGGTGAACGGAGCCGATCACTCTAGTAGCTCGCGTTCTTGGAGAACGTCGCCTGGAACTCGCGGTCAAAGACCTCGCTGGCTTGCTTCTCAGCCTCAGAGTGTCCGAGAAGATTCCACTTCACGAAGGTTAAGCGTTCGAGTTGCGGCTTCGACGTGGCGCCTATGCTCCAATGAGTTGCGGTCCCAACGGCCAGCAGCCCTCGAACTCGTGGTCGTGTGCTCAAGTTTGCGAGGCCCTCGAGCACTTCGGGAAGTTGATCTACCGTGCTCGCGATTTGTTCCCATGGCACCCCCTCGGCTGCAACCTCATCCAAGAGCCCATCGACGTTCAGCGCGATCATTCCCCGGGGTGTCCACTTCTCGATCTGCTCCACCGCCTTCTCGAGGTGGTGCGCGATCCGGCGGCGATTTCGAGGAAGCTTCACAGCGATCCCCACCCAATCGTCGAGATAGTACATGCGAAGGTCAGGCTCGGCGTAGTCGACGCGCACACCGCCGGCGGCGAGGATCGCTGCGACGTACAATTCGAACTGAAGGCTTCGCGGCTTCGTCTTGCTGTCGTCCTCGGCCTCTATGTCAGGCCCGGAAAGCATCG
This sequence comes from uncultured Polyangiaceae bacterium, assembly GCA_964631985.1. Lineage (GTDB taxonomy): Bacteria > Desulfobacterota > Binatia > UTPRO1 > UTPRO1 > UTPRO1. The sequence goes on from CAZWAX010000136.1 coordinate 11,576, forward strand.
AAGCCAGTGCGTTCGTCAATCGATTCGGCGGGCGTGTTGTTCCGCTCCCGAGCGCACGCGCAATCCAACGCATCTCGTAGATGGTCCTGAACGCCTCCGCGAGGCGATCCGGTGGGGCGGAGGCAAAATCGGCATTGGCCGCTTCGACGATAGCCCGTGCCCGCTCGAGCCTCGAATTCTCGGGAATAGGAATATGAAGCTCTCGAAAACGCGCGAGGGATCGGTTCGCAGCGTCGACCATACCCGATGCCGAGATGATTCCGAGATCTGGCCCAGCTTCCCAAGCCATAGGTCCTACCGCCGTAGTCGCGTTGCGATGACTTCGGCGATCTCGGTCTCCGACAACGCCTGCGTCAGGTCCAGCTTGCTCGCGATGACACCCTCGACGATGCCGCGCAGGACATCCGAGCGGGTGATGGTCTTGCCGCTCGCGTCCCGGATGTCGAGTGCCAGCCGATCGAGGGCACCGAGATGGCGAGCGAGGAACACAACTCCCGCCTTGATTGTCCGTTCGCGCTCGATCGCCGGACGGCCGATGCGCCGCGGCGCAGTCTCCGTAGTTGCCGCGCGGGTTGTGCGTTTCGGCTTCACCATGAACCTACCCTCCACACCGCCATTGCTCGAACGATGGAGGAAACTGGGAGCAGCGACAAGAAGCGTAGCCTTTCAGGCGCCGGGGATTATAGGCGCTTGAAAGTCCGATATTCGTTGTGGCACTACATGCGTGGGACGAACGACGAAGGGGGGTCGTAGGACGATGAAGAAGCGACCGGCGGGAAGCAAGTATCGCAACCTCTACGCTCGCGGCAGCGGAGTCGGACGAGTTGTGAAGCTACTTGGCGGGTTTGGTTTCGAGGTCTGCCGCGGTCAAGCGATCCGCAAATTTCAGTGCCTCAGCGATGGGCACACTAGTGTCTGCGTCGAGGATTCGTCCATCGTCGAGACGCACGCGCGCGACAAAGGCAATCGAAGCATAGTGTTCCTCAACTTCGTTCTCGGAAAGCAAATCCCAGGATCCCTTGAACGTTCGCGTGTCGCCAGCGGGGATATCGGCTACTTCTTCGTAGCTCAGAGTTTTGACGTGTGCGCCCCACACGCTGAAGACGAGAAACTTGACCTCAAAGGCCCGCAACGAAGAACGGGCACGCATCGTGAAGTTGGCCCTATACTTGTAGTCGCCGCCGTACTGCTTGCTCTCGTAGACCGTAGTGACGCCCACAGTGCCGTCGAGATCCGCCGGGAATGCGCTGTCGTGAACGGTCATCCACTCGCGGTGCAAAGAGGACTCTTTCGCTACGGCGATCCCGTATCCGAGGTTAGTGGTGATGGTGCCGCCGTCGCTACGAGTGACGGATACGGTTGTCGACGAGGGGGTGGGGCTTGGGGCAGGCACGGTTGCGGTGGCCACGGCACTTGGCTGGGTTACCGGGCGAGGAGCCAACAACGAAGCGAGCGTGTGTTCGCTGGTGCCTCGGATGCCTAGCAGCCCGTTGAAAAAGGCGCCTGCCGCGCGTGACGTCTTCGACGAGTGA
>CAZWAX010000137.1:0-12929 GCA_964631985.1 uncultured Polyangiaceae bacterium
GCTTCGAGAAAGGCCGGAAGCTCGCGAAGATGGGCATGCACTCGCAGGACACCTCCGAGCTGCACTTCGCCGATTGCCGCATTCCCGCCGACAACCTGCTCGGCCAGGAAGGGCAGGGCTTCTACTATTTGATGGAGAAGCTGCAGCAGGAGCGCCTGGTGTGCGCGATCGGCGGCCAGGCGGGCATCGAGGTCGTGCTCGACGAGAACGTCAAATCCACCCAGGAACGGCAGGCGTTCGGAAAGCCGATGGCCAAGTTTCAGAACACCCAGTTCAAGCTCGCCGAGATCGCGACCGAGGTGGAAATCGGCCGCGTCTTCGTCGATCGCCTGATCGCCGAGCACATGGCCGGCACCCCGATCATCAAAGAAACCAGCATGGCCAAGTGGTGGGTGACCGAGATGTGCAAACGCAACATCGATCTCTGCCTGCAATTCTACGGCGGCTACGGCTTCATGGAGGAGTATCCCATCTGCCGAGCCTACCGCGACGCCCGCATCCAGACGATCTTCGCGGGCACCACCGAGATCATGAAGATCATCATCGCCAAATCCATGGGACTGTAGTCCCGCAGCCCGAGGAGAAGAGACGTGAAGAATCCACGAAAAGTTTCTGTGATCGGCGTCGGGATGACGAAGTTCTTCAAGCCCGGCGAGAAGGACTACCCGGAGCTCAGCAAGGAAGCCGGCGAGCAGGCGTTGCAGGATGCCGGTATCCCGTACGAGCTGATCGAGCAGGCCTTCGTCGGCTACGTCTACGGCGAGTCGACCTGCGGCCAGCGCGCCGTCTACCAGCTCGGCCTCACCGGCATCCCCGTCTACAACGTCAACAACAACTGCTCGACCGGCTCGACCGCGCTGTATCTCGCCTACCAGGCGATCGCGAGCGGCATGAACGAGTGTGTCTTGGCGCTCGGCTTCGAGAAGATGGAGAAGGGCGCGCTCGGCGCCAAGTACAGCGACCGCACCCACCCCATGGATCAGCACATGCAGGTCATGATGTCGACGCAGGGCTACGTGCAAGCGCCGGCGGCGGCGCAGCTCTTCGGCGGCGCGGGCCGCGAGCACATGGCGAAGTACGGCACCACCAAGGAGCAGCTCGCCAAGGTCGCCGTGAAGAACCGCAAGCATGCCGTCGCCAACGAGCGCTCGCAGTTCCGCGTCGCGTCGAGCCTGGAAGAGATCATGGCGGCTCCGATGGTCTTCGAGCCGCTCACCAAGTTTCAATGCTGCCCGACGAGCGACGGTGCCGCTGCGGCGATCATCTGCTCCGAGGAGTTCGCCAAGAAGCACGGCGTCGACAAGGGCGTCTCCATTCCGGCCATGACCATGACGACCGACTACCCGTCGAGCTTCGAGCAATCGATGATCAAGATGGTCGGCCAGGACCTCACCGCGAACGCGGCCAAGAAGGTCTACGAGCAGAGCGGTCTCGGTCCGAAAGACGTCCAGGTGATCGAGCTCCACGACTGCTTCACGCCGAACGAGCTCATCACGTACGAGGGCCTCGGCCTCTGCGGCGAGGGTGAGGCGGGGCGGCTGATCGACGAGAACCAGACCACCTACGGCGGAAAGTGGGTCGTGAATCCCTCGGGAGGCTTGCTCTCCAAGGGGCACCCGCTCGGGGCGACCGGGCTCGCGCAGTGCTTCGAGCTGAACCAGCAGCTGCGCGGTCTGGTCGGGGCGCAGCGGCAGGTCGAGGGCGCGAAGGTGGCGCTGCAGCACAATCTCGGCCTCGGCGGTGCCTGCGTCATCGCGATGTATCGGCGCGACTAGATCCCGGAGCGCACCTTCCGGTGCCGAACGGTGCGCGTGCCTTGTGGCCGCGCACCGTTCGGCGCATATAGGTCGCCTTCATGGCTCGATCCGGGACGGGTGCGGTGAGGCGCGACGGGGCCGCGGCATGACCAGCCTCGAGAGCCTGCTTCCCGCGCTCGTCGGGCTGCCGTTCCTCGCCGCCGCGGTGGCGTTGATCGGCGGCCGCGCCATCGGTCCGCGCATTGGCGTCGTGATGCCGCTTGCCGCGGGGAGCTGCTTCCTGCTCGCGTGCCGGCTCGCCGGGGCGGCGCCCGCGAGTCCGCCCGTGTTCCGCTACGAGTGGATGCCAGCGCTGCAGGTGGCCTTCACGTTGCGGGCGGACGGCTTCGGCATCTTCTTCGCGTTGCTCATTGCGGGGATCGGCACGCTCGTCGGCGTCTATGCGCTCGCGTACCTGTCCGATCTGGGCGGCAGTCGCCTCGGGCGCTTCTACGCTGCGCTTGCCGCGTTCATGGGCGCGATGCTCGGGGTCGCGCTCGCCGACGACCTGATCCTGCTCTTCGTCTTTTGGGAGCTCACCAGCCTCACGTCGTTCGTGCTGATCGGCTTCTGGTACGAGCAGGACATCGCGCGGCGCGGCGCCGTGACCGCCCTCCTGGTGACGGCCCTCGGTGGCCTCGTCATGGTGACCGGATTCGTCCTCGTCGGTCAGGTGACCGGGACCTACGGTATCAGCACACTCGCCACGAGCGCCGAGTTGCAACAGACGCTCGCGGCGTCACCGCTTTTCGTTCCCGCGCTGCTGCTCATCCTCGGCGGCGCGTTCACCAAGTCCGCCCAAGTGCCGTTTCACTTCTGGTTGCCGGGGGCCATGGTCGCCCCGACGCCGGTCTCGACCTACCTGCACGCGGCCACGATGGTGAAGGCCGGCATCTTCTTGCTTGGGCGCATGTTGCCGATCTTCGGGGCGGCGGACGCGTGGTTTCCGGTCGTGGCGACGACGGGCCTGGCAACCCTCTGGCTCGGGAACTATCGGGCGTTCCGCGAGACCGACCTGAAAGGGCTCCTCGCGTACACCACCGTCGGTGCGCTCGGGCTCGTGACGTTCGTCTACGGTCTGAAAGCCCCCAGCCTGGACGCCCTGCAGATCCTCTCGCACGCTACCTACAAAGGGGCGCTCTTCCTCGTGGTGGGCATCGTCGAGCACGCCGCCCACAGCCGGAACCTGCGCGACATCGGCGGCCTTCGTACCCGCCTCCCGATCACGTTCGCGGTCGCCGTGCTCGCCGGCTCGTCGATGGCCGGCATGCCGCCGTTCCTCGGGTTCCTCGCCAAGGAGGGCCTCTATGCCGAGCTGCTCGCCAACGTCGCGCTCGGCGGCGTGGCGGGCCTCCGCCCGGCGGTGATCGCCGTCGTCGTGGTGGCGAACGCGTTCCTCTTCGCGACCACGTGCAAGCTGATTCTCGGGGTGTTCCTCGGCCCCCTCCGGGTCGCCGTCCACGACGAGGACGACCATCACGACGGCGAGTCGCCAGGGCTCTGGGTGCCTCCCGCCGTGCTCGCCGCGCTGGCGCTCGGCTTCGGCCTCGCGGGGCTCACGCCCTTCACCGAGCAGCTCGTCAACGGGTTCTCGTCCGATCCGCATGCGCACCTGCACGTGGCGTTCGTGCCGACCCATTTCGGGCCGCTCGGGCTCTCGCTCCTCACCACCGCGCTCGGCGTGGCCATCTACGCCGGCCGCGGTGTCGTCGACCGATGGCTGGAGGCCATCGCCGTCAGCCCGTCCATGCAGGGGCTCTGGGATCGCGGCATCGAAGGCGTCACGACCGTGGCGACGCGGTTCAGCTCCCGGTGGCAGAGCGGCTCGCTGCATTGGTACTTCTCCGCGATCCTGGTCTTCACCGTTGCGCTCACGTTCTTCACGCTCTCGCGCGGCGGGCTCTCGCTGCAGGACGCGACGGTCGATCTCTCGAACCTCACCTGGTACGGCCTCGCGCTCGCCGGTTTGCTGCTCGGCGCGACGTACGCGGTCGTGCGGGCAACGACCCGTCTCGCGGCTGCCATCGCGCTCACCGCGGTGGGTTTCATGGTGGCTCTCGCCTTCGTCGTCTATCGCTCGCCCGACATCGTCCTCACGCAGATCCTGATCGAGACCGTCTCGACCATCTTCGTGCTCCTGGTGCTGTACTTCATGCCGGTCTTCCGGGCGCGCCTGCCGTCGCTCGGGGAACGGACGTGGAACGCGGGCCTGTCGATCGCGGTCGGGCTCGTGATGTTCGTGCTGGTGGTGCTCGCGACCGGATCGCGTTTCCGCGAGACCCGGAACCTCGGCCAGGACTACCTCGCGCGCAGCCTGACGGATGCCGGCGGCCAGAACGCGGTCAACGTCATCATCGTGGATTTCCGCGCCATGGATACGCAGGGCGAGATCACGGTGCTGGTCGTGGTGGGTCTCTGCATCTATGGGCTGCTGCGGGCGCGACGAAGGGTGAACGAATGATCGACTCACCGGTCTTGCGGACGGCGACGCGTTTCGCCGTGCCGATCACGGTCGTGATCTCGGTGCTGATCTTCTGGCAGGGCCACAATTTCCCGGGCGGCGGCTTCATCGCCGGCGTCATGGCGGCGAGCGCGGGGGCCATGTACCTCCTCGCCTTCGGCGTCGCAGGCGCGGCGCGGATCCCGTGGTGGCGGGTCTCGGTGGTGGGCCTGCTGATTTCGGTCATGACCGGCGCGGTGCCGTTCGCGCGCGGGTTCACGTTCATGGACCATGGCATCCTCGACTTCCATGTGCCGCTGCTCGGGCATCAGCACGTCCCGACGGCGACGTTCTTCGACCTCGGCGTCTACCTGATCGTCCTCGGCACCCTGATGACGATCTTCGTCGAGCTCGGGCTCGAGGAGCGTTGAGATGGAGCTCGTCATGGCGGCCGTCATCGGCATCATGTTCGCGGCCGGCACCTCGATGATCCTGCGCCCGAGCCTGATCTGGGTGGTGATGGGCTTCGGCATGTACTCGAATGCGACCAACCTCCTGCTGATCGTCTGCGGCGGCTATGCGCCAGAGTGGGGCGCGCCGTTCGTCGGCGCCGCCGCCGCGGAGACGCCGCTCATGGACCCGCTGCCGCCCGACATCATCCTGACCGCGATCGTCATCAGCTTCGCCGTCGGCGCGCTGCTGTTGACGCTCAGCTACTGCGTCTACCTCGATCACGGCACCGACGACCCGGAGCAGCTGACGTGAGGGTGCTCATCATCCCGGTCCTGGTGCCGTTCCTGACCGCGATCCTTCTGGCGCTGCTCACCGGCAAGCCGGGAGCGCAGAAGGCGCTCGCGGTCGCGTCGGGCATCGGGCTCACGGCCTTCGTGTTCTGGCTGCTGCGCGTCGTCGATCAGCAGGGCATCCAGACGATGGTCGTCGGCGGGTGGATGGCACCGTGGGGGGTCGCGTTCGTCGCCGACCGGCTGGCGTGCATCATGCTCTGCCTTTCCATGACGGTCGGCACCCTCGTGACGATCTACACGATCTGGACCGTCGAGCCCCGGCAGCAGGAATATTTCTTCTATCCGTTGCTCCAGGTGCTGCTGCTCGGGGTGAACTGGTCGTTCATCACCGGCGATCTGTTCAACCTCTTCGTCGGCTACGAGGTCATGCTGATCGGCTCGTACGGCGTCATGATGGTCGGGGCCACCAAGGCGCAGGTCCGGGAAACCATGCGGTATCTCGCAATCAACAGCATCGGATCGACGTTCTTCGTAGTCGGCTGCGGGCTCGTCTACACGACCGTCGGGACCCTGAATCTCGCCGACCTCGCCGAGCGCACCGCACGGCTCGGTGGCGATCAGGCGGCACTGGTGACCGCCGTGTCGATGCTGCTGCTGGTCGTCTTCGCGCTCAAGGCCGCGGCATTCCCGCTGTTCAGTTGGTTGCCCGACTCCTATCCCGTGGTGCCGGTCGGCGTGAGCGGCTACGTCGCCGGTTTGCTCACCAAGGTCGGCGTCTACTCGCTCCTCCGCGTTTTCGTGCTCGTCTTCCGCCAGCCGGGGCACGAGCTCGCGCTGCAGGTGATCCTCGTGCTCTCGGGCTTCACCATGCTGCTCGGCGTGCTCGGGGCGATGTGCCAGTGGGACGTGCGCCGCATCCTCTCGTGGCACATCATCAGCCAAGTCGGATACATGGTGATGGGCATCGGGCTCGCCGCCAACGCGTCGGTGGCGACGGCGGCGGTCGCCGGCACCATCTTCTACGTGATGCACCACATCATCGTGAAATCGAGCCTCTTCCTGATCGGCGGCATCGCCGAGCGCGTGAGTGGCACGCAGGAATTGAAGCGCATGGGCGGCGTGCTCGACCTCGCCCCGGGCGTCGCCGGATTGTTCCTGGTGTCGGCGATGTCGCTCGCGGGTATGCCGCCCTTCTCGGGTTTCCTCAGCAAGCTCGTGCTGCTGCGGGCGGGGCTCGGCGGCGGGCACTACGTCGTGGTCGCGATCTCGCTCGTGACGAGCTTCCTTACGCTCTACTCGATGGGAAAGATCTGGACGTACGTCTTCTGGGGCCGAAGCGAGCTCGCCGCACCGGTGGCTCCGTACCGCGCGCTCATGGCGCCGACCGCGGCCCTCGTCGCCATGACGATCGGCATCGGATTTGCCGCCCAGCCGTTCCTGCGTCTGGCCGCCGACGCGGCGACCGAGATCACGGACCCGCGGGCGTACGTCACGGCCGTGTTGGGAGCGCCGCGTCCATGAGGCGCGTCTACTATTTCGTCCGCTGGTGCTTCATCTTCATGAAAGCGCTCGCCAAAGCGAACTGGGACGTCGTGAAGCTCGTGCTGGCGCCGACGATGGCCATTCGTCCGGGTTTCATCGCGGTGCCGATGGAAGCGGCGACGGATCTCGAGATCACGAGCCTCGCCAACTCCATCACGCTCACCCCCGGCACGATCACCGTCCACGTCGATCGCGCGCGCCGCACCATCCTGATCCACGCGCTGCACGTGGGGGACGATCCGGAGGCCGTCCGCCTGGACGTTCGCGAGACTCTCGAAGCCAACATCCTCAAGTGGACGCGCGCATGAGCCCGTTTCTTTACGCCGTGTGTGTGTGCTGCCTCGCGACCCTGTTGCTCGCGGGGGCGCTCACCATCCTCCGCCTCATCATCGGGCCGCGGGCGGCGGACCGCGCCGTCGCCCTCGACACGATCACCATGGTGTTCGTCGGCATCATCTGCATCCTCTGCATGGTGTGGGGCTCGGACATCTACTTCGATACGGTCTGGATCCTGACCCTGGTCGGCTTCCTCGGCTCGGCGGCGATCGGGCGCTACCTCGAGCAAGGACGGCTCTTCCGATGATGCCGTCGCTCTTCGATCTGATGGTCGCCGTGCCGCTCGTGCTCGGCACGTTCCTCACGTTGGTGACCGGCATCGGTCTGCTGCGCCTCCCCGACGTCTATTGCCGCATGCACGCGGCGGGAAAGGCCGGCACGCTCGGCGTCTGCCTCATCATTCTCGCTGCGGTGGTGTTCTTCGCCCCGGCGGGGGCGAGCGTTCCGATCCGCGGCTTGCTTGCCATCGCGTTCCAGTTCCTGACCACGCCGGCAGCGACCCACCTGTTGGCGCGTGCGGCCTACGTCGCCGACTATCCGCTGACCGAGCGGACGGCGATGGACGAGCTCGCGCCCTACCTCGCCGGCCACGTTCGCGAGCGCTTCGGAAAGGAGTGACCCGATGCCAGCGGAACGTCGCGCCATCGTGCTGTTGCGCGTGAGCGGGGCGCTCGTGCTGCTGTTGAGCGTCGTCATGCTCGCGATCTTTCCCGTCGCGCCCGTCGAGCGGAACGTGCCGGGGTTCGTGAGCCCCGTCATCGGCTTCGAGCTCGCCTCGACGCCCGAGCACGTCCTCGGCATCCTCGGGCGGCCGGACGATCCCGCCCGTCCCGCTGCCGTCGCCGGCATGAATCGGGGGAACCGCATCGATTTCCTCTTCATGATCGCGTACCCGACGCTCTACATCGGGTACGTGCTGCTGCTGCGCGCGCGCGGCCGGCGGCCGGTCCCACTCGGTCGGTTCTTGCTGTTCCTGCCTGTCGTCATGTGGCTCGGCGACCTGCTCGAGAACCGCGAGCTTTTCGGCCTCGCCGAGCTCACCGATCCCGCCGCGATGACGGACGGCCTCACGCGGCTTCGGCCGTTCACCATCATGAAGTGGCACGCGCTCTTCGGGACGTCGGCGTTGGTGGCGTATCCGATCTGGCAGGACGGGAGCTGGTGGCGTTGGAGCGGGGTGCTCTTCGGCCTCGCGGCGCTCGTCGGATTCTCGTCGGTCGCCGTATTGCCCGCGATCGAGATCGCCGCCTACCTCCTGTCGCTGGCGTGGCTCACCACCTGGGTGTACTCCCTGCGCGCGTGACCGACGCCGCGTTCTGGATCGAGCGCCTCGACCTCCGGCCCCATCCCGAGGGTGGCTACTTCCGCGAGACCTACCGGGCCGCCGAGAGCATCGCGGCGGACGCCTTGCCGCCCCGCTTCGACGGCGCCCGGGCGTTCGCCACGGCCGTGTACTTCCTGATCACCCGCGACGCCTTCTCGGCGTTCCACCGTATCCGTTCCGACGAGCTCTGGCATTTCTACGCCGGCAGCGCCGTGACCCTGGCCATCCTCGACGCCGACGGCGCGGGCGCGCTCACGACCGCGAGTCTCGGTCGCGATCCCACCCGCGGCGAATCGCCCCAGGTGGTGATCCCCGCCGGCGCGTGGTTCGCGGCCGAGGTCGCGTCGTCCGGCAGCTTCGCGCTGGTCGGGTGCACCGTCGCTCCGGGGTTCGACTTCGCCGACTTCGAGCTCGGCGACCGCGCCGGCCTGCTCGCGCGCTACCCGCAGCACCGCGGCGTGATCGAGCGCCTGACGCGCTCGGGTGCCGACGGCTGAGACTCAGGCGGCGGCGACCCCGGCCGCCTGCTGCAACTCGCGGAACGAGGTCTCGATGCCCACCACGAAGTCGTGCAGGTCGGGAATGAGATCCCAGTCGGCGATGAAGCCCCAGCAGAGCTTCCCGGAGTAGCTGAAGAGCGCGACGCCGAGCGCCTGGTTCGGGAGCAGCGCCAGCATCGGGTAGCACTCGCGGAGCTCGGCGCCGAGGAGATACAGCGGGATCTGCGGCCCCGGCACGTTGGTCACGACCAGGTTGAACGGCCGCGAGCGCGTGCTCAAGCGGACGGCGAGCGACAGCAACGTCGTGCTGGTCCATTCGCTGACGGCGGCCAGGACCTGTGCTCCGAGCGTCTGGCGCGATTCCTTCAGCCGCGAGGTGCTGGCGCGAACCTTGTCGAGCCGGCGGCGCGGGTCGCGTTCGGCGACCGGCAGCTCGGTGATCCAGAGCGCGATCTGATTGCCGAGGGTGCCGCGCTGGTCGTCGGTGCGGATGCTGACCGGGATGCTGGCGCGGATCTCGAGCACGTCGACGTTTACGCGCCGTCCCTCGAGAAAGCTCCGGAGCGCTCCGGCGACGGTCGCCAGCACGAGGTCGTTGACGGTGCCGCCGAGGCGGTTCTTGACGGCCTTGATGTCGGCGAGATCGAGCGTCAGCCAGTCGTAGCGACGATGGGGCCCGATCGGCAGATTGATCGGCGTCGGCGAGGCGGGCCGCGCCGCGATCCCGAGGGTCTCGCCGAGGGCGCTGACGTCTTCCCAGAGGCTCGCGAGGATCCGCGTCGGGGCGAGGAACGGGCAGGGTGTTTCGCGCAAGAGCTCGAAGGGCTCGCGGAGACGGCGGAGCCACTCGTCGCGGAAGATCTGCAGCGGGGTCGGGGCGGGACGCGGAATCCACGTCGGACCCGGGGTGAAGTCGGCGCCGTCGTGGGGAGTGAGCAGCACGGCGAGGAGGTCGACGCCCGACACCCCGTCGACCATGCAATGGTGGGTCTTGGCCACGAGCGCGAAGCGGTTGCCTTCGAGCCCTTCGACGACCCAGATCTCCCAGAGGGGTTTCGCGCGATCGAGCTGCTGCGAGACGATGCGGGCGGCGAGGCGCTTCAGCTGCCGCTCGTCGCCGGGACGCGGCAAGCTCGCATGGCGGACGTGGTAGTGGATGTTGAAATGCTCGTCGTCGATCCACACCAGGCGGTTGCCGAGGGGGACCGTCGCCAGGCGCTGGCGGTAGCGCGGGATCAGGTGGAGGCGCGACGCGATGTAGGTGCGGATGGTGTCGATGTCGATGCCGCCGTCCGGTTGCGTGACCGGCGTCGCGTCGAGCACCAGGACGGCGGCGACGTGCTGGTGCGTCGTCGGGCTCTCGATGGCCAGGAAGGAGTTGTCGACGACGGAGAGGCGGTCGAAGGCGTAGCTGGGCATGGGCGAGGCTCCGGGCGGCGTCGGGTCAGGTGGTGGTGCCGCCGCGGCAGTATAGCCGAGGTGGAGGGGGCCTGGCGCCCCCTCGTTCACGGTCTCAGAAGAATCCGGCGATGATCTCGAAGGGCAGGGCTACCAGGTCCAGAATGAGGGTCAGGGGGAAGAGCGGCACCTTGGCGACGGGGTGGACGTCCAGGTCGGCCGCGGTCTTGGTGGCGACGAAGATGTACTCGTCGTTGTAGCCGCCCCGACGATCCTCGTAGCGATCCGAGCGCCGATCGTCGTATCGATCGGCGCTCGCCGAGGTCGACGCGGCCGAGATCAGCGCTAGTGCCACGAGCGGGGCGGCGATCAAGCGAAGCACGGTACGGCGTTGGGGTAACGACATCGGCTCTCCTATGGGGTTGGTTGGGACGGCGATCGCGGCCGCAGGATCACGACCGGAATCGCGCGCGCAGTGAGCTCCTCGTAACGCGTGTAGAACGGATTGGCTGCGGTGAGCTTCGACCAGAGCCTCTGCCGCTCGTCGGGGTCGGCGGTGCGCGCCACGATCGGGACGACGTCGGGGCCGACCTCGACCGTGGCCTCGGGCGTGGCTTGCAGATTCAACCACCACGCCGGCGGACGATCGGCGCCGCCGTTCGACGCGACGACCACGTAGTCGGTGCCGTCCGGGACGTAGGTGAGGGCGACGGTGCGGCGGCTTCCCGAACGCCGGCCGGTGGTCGTGAGCAAGAGGCTCGCGAGGCCGGCGGCGCGATGGCCGATCAGACCGCGCGTCAACCGGTAGAGCTTGATGTGGACCGCGCTGATCACCTTCCAGAGACCGCTCTCGCCGATGAGCTTGAGCGCGCGCCGGGTGACCGACCACATGCGCGGCGGTTCTCGCAGTCCCGACCGCACCGCGCAAGCCGGGGGCGCGGCCTGTCGTTGCACCCTCGTTGCACCCTCGTCTTGACGACGCCGACGCGCGGGCAGTAGCGTGCCGCCTCTGCGCGCGAGACCGCCTCGATGAATTGGCAAACCCTCAGTGTCACCTACGACGGTCCGATCCTGCGCGTCTGGCTCGATCGGCCCGCCAAGCGGAACGCGTTGAACGGCACCGCGCTCGAGGAGATCGCCGCCCTCTTCGACGGGCTCGCGACCGACTTCGTGACTCGGGTCGTGATCCTGGGTGGCCGAGGGCCGTCCTTCTGCGCGGGCGCCGATCGCGGTGACCCGCCCGGGCACGCGCGCCTCGCGGCATCGTCGGATGCGAGCGAGCGCGAGCGACGCTGGGTGGCACAGATCGGCATGCGGGCCGCGCGCGCGATCGAGGACGCCGAGGTCGTCACGGTTGCGCGACTGCACGGCCACGTCGTCGGCGGCGGCGTGGTGCTGGCGGCGGCCTGCGACTTCCGGGTGGCCGCCGAGGGCACGCGCTTCCCCGTTCCCGAGGTCGATCTCGGCCTCCCGCCCACGTGGGGCGGGACCCCCCGCCTGATCCACGAGCTCGGCGCCCCGCGCGGGCGCGAGCTCGTCATGCTGTGCGATCGCATCGACGCCGCCGAGGCGCACCGCATCGGGCTCGTCCATCGCGTCGTGCCCGCGGCGGAGCTCGACGCCACGGCGGACGGGCTCGCGGCCCGCGTGGCATCCAAGCCCGAGACCGCGGTCCACATGACGAAAACGCAGTTCCGCGCCTATGCCGCGCGCGCGTCGCTCGGCGACGTCACCGAGACCGACGGCGATCAGCTGATGGCCGCGGCGCGCAGCGAGATGGCACGCCGAAGCTTTCCCACCAAGTAGCGCCGCGCCGCCGGCGCCCGAGGAGAACACTCATGAGCCTGGTCTTGACCGAGAAGCCGCGTCCGCACGTGACGGTCGTGCGATTGAACCGCCCGCACCGCCTGAACGCGATGTCGTTCGAGCTGATGAGCGAGCTCTACGACACCCTCCGCACCGTTGCCGCCGACAATGCCGCATGGGTCGTCGTGTTGACCGGCGAGGGTCGCGGCTTCTGCTCCGGGCTCGATCTCGAGGACCCCGGCATGATCCCCGGCATCAACGACATGTCGCTCGCGCGCATCGGCATGCTGGCGATGGGGCATTTCTCGCGCATCGTGCCGGTACTCCGCGATCTGCCGCAGCCGGTGATCGCCGCGATCAATGGGCCCGCCTACGGCGGGGGTATGTGTTTGTCCCTGGGTGCGGACGTACGTTTCGCGGCCGCGTCGGCCGAGTTCAATGCGACCGGCATCGTGAACGGCCTCACGAGCACCGAGCTCGGCGCGAGCTGGCTGTTGCCGCGTCTGATCGGGGCCTCGCGCGCGAACGACCTGATGCTGACCGGCCGCAAGGTCGGTGCCGACGAGGCGGAGCGCATGGGCCTCGTCTCGCGCGTCGTCCCGGACGGGACCGTCGTCGACGTCGCCATCGAGGCCGCCGAGCGCATGTGCGAGTTCAGCGCCTTCGGGCTGCAGATGACCAAGAAGGTGTGTTGGGCGAACCTCGAGACCGCGAGCCTGACTGCGGCGGTCGACCTCGAGGATCGGAATCAACTGCTGCTCGGCAACACGGAGAATCTCGTCGAGTGCATCCGCGCCCGGCGGCAGAACCGGAAGCCGGTGTACACCGACATGCCCCGGCGCGACATCGTCGAGCATTCGACGAACGCGCCTCCGAAGTACTGAAGCCGCCGCCTGCTCAGTGGAGCGCTGGGCGTGGCCCGCGCTAGCAGGTTGCTGAAAAAGGGTATCTGCGTCGTTGCTCCCTCGCTCGCTTGCGCTCTATAAGCCGCCGCCTACGGCGGCGCTCCGCGCTCGTTCGGTTGCGCCTAGCATCTGCCCC
>CAZWAX010000138.1:0-12882 GCA_964631985.1 uncultured Polyangiaceae bacterium
GAAGGCGCGTGCCGCCGAGGCCGACGCGGCTCGCGAGGTGCGCGCGGCCGTCGCCGAGGCCAGCGAGCTCCAACGCGCGCTCGTGAGCGCGCGGCTCGGCGCCGAGCTCGCGCCGCTTCGTCGCTTCGTGGGCGAGCTCGAGGTCACGCGGGTCGCGTTCACGCGCTGGCTCCGCTCGACGCGGCGGCAAGCGGGACGCTGGGCGGACCGGCTGCCGCCGCCGCCCGAGCTGCCGGCGATCCCGCTCGCCGTGAGCGAGCTCGTGCGACTCGACCCCGACATCCTGGTCGAGCGCCTGGCCGGACATGGGCCACTGCCGCTGCCGGAGCTCGCCTTCCCGCGGCTCCCGGCACCGCACCCCCCCCCGCTGCCGACCCTCCGGGTGCCGTCCTTTCCGGCGCCGCAGCCGCTCCATCTCCCCGGCATGATCGAGGTGACCGAGGCCAGCGTGACCGGGGCGCCGCGCCGACTGAACACCTTCGACCAGAACGTCCCCGGCTTCAGCGTCACCTTCCTCTTGCTCGGCATGCTGCTCGGGGTCTCGCTCGGTCTCCTCGACGAGCGCGATTGGGGCACCCTCGCCCGCTTGCGGACGATGCCGGTCGCGCTCGACGTCACGTTGATCGCGAAGCTCGTCTCCCGCTTCACCGTCGGCTGCGTGCAGATGACGCTGCTCTTGTTCGTCGGCTGGCTGGTGTTCGGCATCTCGCTCGGGCCCGAGCCGTGGGCGCTCGCCCTCCCGACCGCGGGGATCGTCTTCGCGGGCACGGCCTTCGGGCTCGTGGTGGCCGGCCTCGCCCACTCGCGCGAGGCGGTGCTGCCGCTCGGGTCGATCGTCATCGTCACCATGGCCGCCGGCGGCGGATGCTGGTGGCCGATCGATCTCGGGCCGGGCTGGATGCAGAAGGTGGCCCTCGCGTTCCCGACGACCTGGGCGATGGCCGCGTACAACGATCTGATGATCCGGCGGCAGCCCATGGCCGCCGTGCTGGGACCGACGGCGGTGCTACTCGCGTACGGGGCGGCATACCTCGTGATCGGTCTCGCCCTCTTTCGTCGTCGCAACTCCACCGCGCGCTGAGCCGTCACGCTCCATGCGACGTCGCGTGGGGTGTCTCACGCGAAAATCATTTGACGGAACCCGTCGTGTGTCCTACCTCTCGGGACGGTTCGGACGCGCCTAGCGCGGGTTTGGCGATCATCGGGATCGCCCGGAGGGGTGGGGCATGCAGAGACTTGGTGGACCTGGGGCGGTGAGTCGGGTGGTGTGGTTGGTTGCGGCGTGGTTGGCGAGCGCCGCCGTCTTTCCGGAGGTCGCACGCGCGATCACCCGCAACGTCGACAACACCGGCGGATGCAGTGATACGGCGCCTTGCACCGGCACGCCGTGTTGCACGATCCAGTTCGCGATCGACATCGCCGTGAGCAGCGACGTGATCCTGGTCGCCGCGAGCACCTACCCGGAGAATCTGACGCTCGGGAAGAACGTGATCCTGCGCGGGGCGCAGTTCGGCAACCCCGCATGCGATCGCGTCGATGTCGAGACCATCGTCGCGCCGCCGGGCGGCGTCGGCCTCACGCTCACGACCGGGGCCAGCAGCGCCACGATCGAGGGCTTCACGTTCATGGGCGGCACGCGCGGCATCGCGAGCGTCGCCGGCGATCTCACGCGGCTCAAGATCCTCGGCAACCGCTTCGTCGACTTCACCGACAGCGGCGTCTTCTTCGGCGCCTCCGCCACCAGCATGCGGTTCGAGCAGAACTCGATCGACGGCACGAGTGCAACGGGGACGAACGGTCTCTTCCATCTCGACGGCGGGAACGACTTCGACGGGATGAAGTTCCTCGACAACTGCGTACGGAACGGCGTGAGCACCCACGGCTTCTTCGCGGACGGCGTGCAGAACATCGGGCCCAACGTCGACGCGGGTACGCCCGAGGTGGCGGACAACCGCTTCGAGAACAATCGCACCGGGATGGGGCTCGGAAGCCAATCGGCCGATCAATGGTCGCTCGCGCGGAACACCTTCGCGGACAACCGGCTCGACGGCTTCCAGGGCGGCATCCAGAACTCGTCGATCGACAGCAACATCTTCTCCGGGAACGGCCGCTACGGTCTGCTGCTCACGAGCTTCGGCGACGGCGACCCGGCGAGCGGCGCGCAGAACAACTCGATCACCACCAACTGCATCTCGAGCAACGGCCTCGGGACCGGATGCACGGGGGGCAGCAACGACGGCGACCCCTGCACGACCGACGACGACTGCACCGGGGGCGGCACCTGCACGGCCCCGTTTGCCGGCGCCGGGATCCTCTACAGCGACACCCAGGCCGCGGGAACGATCGCCACCAACACGGCCGCCGGCAACAACATCTTCGGGAATTTCGCCGGGGCGACGTACGCGGGCGGGGAGACCATCGACGCCGAGAACAACTGGTGGGGCTGCGCGACGGGCGCGAACACGGTCGACTGCGACACTGCGTCGGCGAACGTCGACACCGACCCGTTCCTGACCGACCCTTCGGTGGACACGCCGTGCGACCCGCTCGCCGGGCCGACGGAGACCCCGACCCCCGGGCTGACGCCGACGCCGGGTCTGACCGCGACCGCAACGCCGTCGCTCACGCCGGGCACGACGCCGACGACGTCACCGACGCCCACGGGAACTGCACCCGGCACCGCCTCGCCGACGGCCACCGCCACGCCCTCGGCAACCGCGACGGGAACCTCCACCGCGACGCCGAGCACCACCGGGACCGCGACGGCAACGCCCACCGTGTCGCCAACGGCAGCGCTGACCGCGACGGCCACCGTGACCGCGAGCCCCACGGCCACGGCTACGACCACGCCGACGACGACAGCGACTCCGACGGCGACGGGGACCGCATCACCGACCGGCACATCCACCGGAACGACGACCCCGACGACCACACCGACACCGACAGCCCCGATCACCGATCCCGCGACCCCAACCGTCACCGTGACCCCCGACGAGACGGCGACGCCGGACGAGACCGCCAGCGCGACGCCGACCGACGCGCCGACCGCGACACCGCAGGCTCCGACGGCGACGCCGACGCCCGGGCTCCTCAATCACTTCCAGTGCTACGAAACGCACCGGCCGCCGCTCCGCTTGAGTGGCGTCTCGCTCGTCGACCACTTCGGCCAGAGCACCGTGCAGGTGATCCGCGGCAAGCGGTTCTGTGCCCCGGCCGACAAGAACGGCGAGGACCCGACCGCGCCGCAGGATCCCGATCACCTGGCGGCCTACACGATCAAACAGACCAGCCCCCGCTTCACGCGGGTGCGCGATTTCGTGGTGAGCAACCAGTTCGGCACGATGGAGCTCGATCTCGTGCGACCAGACTACCTCTACGTCCCGAGCGCCAAGAGCCACACGGGGCCGATCCCGGCCTACGCGCCGGCCGTCGATCACTTCAAGTGCTACAAGGCCCGTGGTCGCTTCCGACGCGAGACCGTCGGCATCACCGACCAGTTCGGATCGATCGTCGCCTCCATCAAGCGTCCCGTGCGCTACTGCGCGCCGGTCGACAAGAACGGCGAGGGCATCATGGACGCCAACACCCACCTGGTCTGCTACCAGGTGCGCAGCGCCGCTGGCTCGCCGACACCCGACATCCTCTACTCCCTGAACCAACTCGGCCCCGACGCCTTCAAGCTCTTCGGCGCCCGCGAGCTCTGCGTCCCGTCGGTCATCCAGTAGCCCCGACGCACTTCTCCAAGAGACCAGGCGAGGCCCGCGGATTCACTCCGCGGGCCTCGGCCCATCGGAGGATCGGGCGCAAAGCGCCCGACCGCACGGGGGCGTAGTCGATAGACGCTGAGCCAGGGAGGCGACGCCCCACACCCTCGAGCACCGACTGAGCGCGCGCCGAGGACTGGAATTACTTTTGCTTCTCGTGAAGCACGCGCGTCGCTGATGCGACCCCATGCACCGAGAATCATGGCCAGTACACCCGACAAGCGCTCGACGCGGCCTATTCCCTCGACAGATTGCTGCCCAATCTTCGGGCAGAGCCGGGCCACCGACCACATCAACCACCTGCATCCTCCCGATAGGACACCCTGATGGCTGCGGCCGCCATGCTCGAAACCAAGCAACTCAAGATCTTCAAGACCATCGTCGAGGTCGGCAGCTTCACGCGCGCTGGGGCGCGCCTCAACCTGAGTCAGCCCGCGATCAGCCAGCACATCCGCGCGCTCGAGGAGCACCTCGGGGTACCGGTACTCCTGCGGGTCGGGAAGCGCGCGCGACCGACACCGGCGGGCGAGGTACTGCTGCATTGCGCCGAGCAGGTCCTCGACAAGATCGAGGATGCCGAGCGCCTACTCGCCGAGCAGGGCGTCGGCGGCGGCGGGATGGTGCGCATCGGAGGCGCCGACGCGTCCTGCGAGCATCTGTTGCCGCCGATCCTGAAGGAGTTCCTCGCGCAGTTTCCGCGTGTGCACCTGCAGCTGACCGGCGGACACACCGCGACGACCCTCGGTCGCGTCCTCGGCGGCGAGCTCGACCTCGCCCTGGTGACGATGCCGGTCGAAACCGACCGCATCCGCGTGACCGAGATCGGCCGCGACGAGTTGGTCGCGATCGTCCGGCCCGACCATCCGTGGGCCGACCGACGTCGGGTCTCGGCCGCCGATTTCGCCGACGAGCCGCTCCTCCTCTACGATCGCGAGAGCCGCATGACCGAGACGCTCCTCCGCTTTCTGCTCGAGGAGGGGGTGTTCCCGCGCGTCACGATGGAGGTCGATCAGATCGCGGTGATGAAGGAGCTCATCCGCCTCGGAATCGGCATTGCGGTGCTCCCCGCATGGACGGTGCGGACGGAGATCGAGAGCGGGGTGCTGCGCTCGGTCGCGGTCGGTTCCCAGGGTCTGACCCGTACCTGGTGTCTCGCCGCGCTCGACAACGGCGCGCAGCCGGCGGCGCTGAAGGCGCTCGTGCGCCTCTGCGTCGAGCACGTTCCGCGGCTGCTCACCGCCCTCGCGGTCGTCGCGATGCCCGCAGCGTGAGCTTCACGTACGGTTCAGAGCGGGTATGCCGCGACACCGAAGAACCGTCTCACCACCGGCGGCGACGCACCCGTATTCGCTCAACTTGTTCTTGAACGTCTTCAAGCCGACGGATCGCATTGACCGGAGGTAGCCCCCCTCGGTTTGGGAGCCGCAGCCTCGTGGAGCTGAGGAGAGCAAGCCGAAACGGACCTGAAAGAAAGCGGGGAGCGGCGCCGCAGCGCCGCTCCCCGCTTTTCGTGTCGTGCTACCGGATCACGGTCATGGAGCCGCCGGCAGCGTGAATGCCGTCGGGCCGGCGGCCGCAGCACCCGCTCCGGCGGAGATACTGATTCCAGAGCCCGCGGATCCGACCGGGTAGGTGACGCAGGTATGGGCGACCCCGGCCTGGTCGAGCACGCTCACCCCGGTGTCGGTCTGGAAGTTGGTGACGTCGCACGGCGGCGCCGCATTCGTTCCCGACGGGCTGTTGATCACGGCACCCTGCGTGGCTCCCGACAGGCTGAAGAAGACACTGGTGTTGTCGGGCACTGGGTTGCCGATGCTGTCGGTCACCGTCGCGGCTATCACGGTCGTGAGCGTACCGTTGCCGTTGTCGCCCGACCCGTTGGTGACGAGGGCCAGGTTCAAGTTGGTCGGTGCCCCGACTCCGGGCGTCGGCGTATTGGCCGGCGTCACGGTGAGGACCGGCGTCGGGGTGACGGTCGGCGCCGTCGAGGTCGGACCGCCGCCCGGGGTCGAGGTGGCACCACCGCCGCCGCCGCCCGGGGTGGGCGTCGCGAACGCGCAGTTCTCGATGTCGAACTGGCAGGTGTCGCTGCAGACGAGGTTGCCGGTGCCGCGGCCGAGGCTTTCGCACGTCTGCTCGCGGAGATCGCTGAGGTCACACTGCTCCTCGCCGCTCGCGATGCCATTGCCGCAGACGAAGCTCACGGTGACTTCGACGTTGATCGCGGCGGCCGCCGAGTCCTCGACCACGAAGCCGTGTGTGCCCGACGGCGGGTTGGCTCCGATGATGTACGCGATCGACTGACCCGAGTCCTTGCAGACGTTCGCCGGGCTCGACGAGCCGTCATTGCAGTCGGAATCGGTGTCGCAGCGCGAGCCGGCGCAGTTGGTGCCGGCGCAACTCGCGAGACACCGCCGGATCGGACCGACGCAGACGCCGGCCGGGGTCGGCGAGGCGTTGAGGTTGCAGTCCGAGTCCTGCTGGCACGGGCTGCCGACGCAGAGCACGCCCCCGTTCTCGGTGCACCCGGGGAGACAATGCTGCGAGATGACGGCAGCGCCGATCCCGCTCACCTCGTTCTTCAGGAGGTAGGGCGGGTTGCCACCGACGATGTTGAAGAAGAGGACCTGCCCGGGTGCCGGCTCGACGACACTGAGCGAGGTCGGAATCACGCCGAGAACGTCGGAGTCGATGAAGCCGACGTCGAGCAGCGTGATCGGCACCTGGGCGCGCAGGCCGAAACCGCTCGGCGTCTGCGCGAAGATGGCGCCGGTACCGACGATCGCGCCGGTGCCCGTCGGGGTGGTGCCGGCGATCGCGATGACGTCGGCGCGCCCGTTCGCGTCGGTCACGGCGAAGCCGTCGGACGGAAGGAACGTGATGTCGTCGATGTCCGAGAAGAAGGTTATCGTCACGCCCGAGATGCCGCGGCCCTGACTGTCACTCAGCGTCGCCACCAGGCCGATGCGATCCGACTTGTTGGCGTCGACCTCGCCCGGGCTCACGTTCAGATTGAGCCGCCCCGAATTGTTGCTGTTCAGGATGAATTGCTGCTCGTCTCCACCCTTGTCTCCGCCGCCTCCGCCAGTGCCGCCGCAGCTCACGACCACGGTCGCGAGCGCGAGCACCGCGAGACCTCCTGACATCCATTTGCGTGCGCGCATCGTCATCCTCCCCTCTTTCCCGTCACAGCAACGGCGCCAGGACGGTCACGCCGTAGCTGACCTCGTTCGTATCGAATTCGTCGGCGCTGTCGCTGATCGCCGTGATCGTCATGACGACCGTCATGTCGAAAGGCGGGTCCGGCAGCAGGTTCTGGTTGGCAGCCAGGAAGGCCAGCACGTCGGGCCGGACGAAGACCGTCTGGGCAAATGACTCGGATGGCGTACGCACGCCGTCCTCGTCGACGGCAGCGGCCGGCAGCGAGAATGCCAGCGGAATCGTGTCGGTCACGACGGGGTTGTTGAGCAGCGCGCCGGGGATGAAAATCTCGACCAGCACGGACTGCACATTGATCCCTTGATCGAGGTTGTTCTGGACGCCGAGGAAGCCGCCGTCGAGATCGCCATCGCCGTTGTTGTCGCGCGGGACCGTGATGTCGTCACCGAGGAAGATGAAGCTCCCCGTGTCCCCGACCGCGGTCTCCTCGTCCGGAAAGCGATCGGCTGCGGGCGCGACCTGCTCTTGGGTCTCCTGGAACACGCCCGAAAACCGGACCGCCACGCCTTGGTCGTTCGAGCCGCTACCGCCACCGCTGCCGCACGCGGCCAGCGCGAAGCACGCCACCATCATCAGCATCTGTGATCGTCTCATACCCTCATCCTCCCCTTCGCAGTGTGGAATCCCTCAGTCTCTCAAATGTAGCGAACGATCTCCTCGCAGGTGAGCCGCTCGAATCTGGTCGTACCGATGCCTTCGAGACAGATGAACTTGATGGAGCCGCTGAGCGCCTTCTTGTCGGTGCGCATCGCGATCGCGATCGCGTCGCGGCCGAGATCGCTCGGGATGTCGACCGGCAGGCCGCAGCGTTCGATCAGATGCGTGAGGCGGCGTACCGTCGCCTCGTCACAGCGGCCGAGACGGTGCGAGACGCGCACCGCCGCCACCATCCCGATCGCGACGGCCTCGCCGTGCAGGAAGGTCGTGTAGTCGGTGAGGCTCTCGATGGCGTGGCCGACGGTGTGTCCGAAGTTGAGAATGGCACGGTAGCCGCCCTCGGTTTCGTCCTCGGCGACGACGAGTGCCTTCAGCTGACAGCAGCGCCGCACGATCCGCACCAGGAGGTCGCGATCCTGGTGCAGCACCGCGGGCAGCTCGGCTTCCAGGAGCCGGAACAGCTCGACGTCGAGAATCGCACCGGTCTTGATGACCTCGGCGAGGCCCGCCACGTACTCGCGGCGCGGCAGGGTGCGGAGGCAGTCGACGTCGGCGAGCACGAAGCGCGGCTGCTTGAAGGCGCCGAGCAGGTTCTTACCGGCCGCGTGGTTGATGCCGGTCTTGCCGCCGATGCTCGCGTCGATCTGCGCGAGCAGGGTGGTCGGCACCTGGACGCAGGCGACCCCGCGCAGAAACGTGGCCGCGGCGAATCCGGTCAGATCACCCACGACGCCGCCGCCGAGCGCGATCACCGCGCCGCCGCGGTCGATGCCGGCATCGATCAGTCGATCGTAGACGAACGCCAACCAAGCGAGATTCTTGTGCTCCTCCCCGTCGGGGATCTGGATGACGGCAGGATCGAACCCGGCCGCGGCGAGCGCGCTCACCGTCGGTTCGAGATAGATCCCTGCGATCGTCGAGTTGGTCACCACCGCCACCCGTTTTCCACACCGCGTCTCGGCGAGACGCGTTCCCAAATCCGCGAGACACCCGGCACCGACGTAGATCGGGTACGCGCGGTCTCCCAGCTCTACGTTGACGACTTCCATCGCTCCGAGCGCGCGAGCGCCACCTGAATCTCTTCCACGACCTCGGCGGCCGTCCGTTCCGACGTGTCCACGGTGACATCCGCAACGGCCGCATAGACGGGCCCGCGTTCGGCGAGCAGTCGGCTCACCGTCGCGTGCGGATCGTCTTTGAGGAGCGGGCGGCTCGACGCGTCGCCCACCCGCCGCAGGATGATCTCGGGCCGCGCCGTCAGGTAGACGAGCGTTCCCGCCTCCCGGAGTCGACGGACGTTTTCGGGATCGAGCACGGCACCGCCGCCGACGGCGACCACCGCCGCGCCGCGACCCGCCGCCTCCGCGACCGCGTCACGCTCGAGCGCTCGAAACGCAGCTTCGCCGTCCTCGGCGAAGATCGCGGCGACACGCTTGCCGGCGCGTTCTTCGACGAGCTGGTCGGTGTCGACGAACGCCCGGCCGAGCCGATGCGCCAGCCGCCGACCCACCTCGCTCTTTCCCGTCCCCATGAAGCCCATCAGCACGATGATCCGCACCCTCATCAGAACTGCGAAATCTGCTGCAGATACCCCTCGTAGTTGCGTCGCACCTCTTTCAACGAGTCGCCACCGAACTTCTCGAGGAAGGCGTCGGCGACGACGAACGCCACGACCGCCTCGGCAATGACCGCGGCCGCCGGGATGGCGCAGACGTCGGAGCGCTCGATGGCACCCTTCGCTTCCGCTTTGGTTTCGATGTCGACCGAGTGGAGCGGCTTCATCAACGTGGCGAGCGGCTTGAACGCGACCCGCACCACGAGCGGCGCGCCCGACGTCATCCCGCCCTCGGTGCCGCCAGCCGTGTTGGTGCGGCGCCGGAACGCGTGCGTGGCCTCGTCGAAGAGGATCTCGTCGTGGACCGCCGAGCCGGGACGGCGCGCGGTCTCGAAGCCGAGCCCGATCTCGACACCCTTCACGGCCTGGATGCTCATGAGCGCGTGCGCCAACCGCCCGTCGAGCTTCCGATCCCAGTGCACGTGGCTCCCGAGACCCGGAGGCAGACCGGTCGTCACGACCTCGACGATGCCGCCGAGGGTGTCGCCACGCTTCTTGCACTCGTCGATCGAAGCGATGATCTTGCGTTCGGCCTCGGGGTCGGCCACCCGCACCTCGGACGCCTCCGCGGCGGCGAAGATCGCCTCGGGATCGAGCCCGCCGTGATTGGCGACCACGTCGCCGATCTCGGCGACCCAGCCCCGCACCGCAATGCCGAACGGCCGGAGCAGGCATTTCGCGATGCCCCCGACGGCGACCCGCGCCGCGGTCTCGCGCGCGCTCGCGCGCTCGAGGATGTTCCGCACGTCGTCGTGGTCGTACTTGAGGACTCCGGCCAGGTCGGCGTGTCCCGGACGGGGACGGGTCACGGCGATCTGCGCATCCTTGTCTTCTGGACGCGACGACATCTTCTTCGTCCAGTTCTTCCAATCGCGGTTCTCGACGACGAGCGTGATCGGCGACCCGAGGGTCTCGCCGAACCGCACGCCGGAGCGGAGCTCGGCCGTGTCCTGCTCGATCTTCATGCGGCCGCCGCGTCCGTAGCCCATCATGCGGCGCCGCATGTCGACGTTCACCGCGTCGATGTCGATGGTGAACCCCGCCGGGCAGCCTTCGACGATCGTCGTGAGGCACGGGCCATGGGATTCACCGGCGGTGAGAAAGCGTAGCACTCGACGTCACTCTGGGCGCGACGCGCGGCGGGAACGAGCATGCCGCACGTCTCAGGGCTGGTTCCGATCCTGCCACAGATCCTCCGCCGACGGGAGGCTCGCGAGGTCTTCCGACCCCCGCACCCGCACCGACCGCGGCGTGATGAAAACGAGCAGCTCCTGACGATTGTCGTTCTTGACCGTGTTCTTGAACGCGAACCCGAGGACCGGAATCGCCCGCAGGTACGGGATGCCGTTCTCGTCGTCGTTGAACGTGTTGCGGAAGACGCCGCCGAGGACGAAGGTCTCGCCGTCCTTGATGAGGACGTGCGACTCCGCTTCCCGGCTGATCTCGTTCGGGATGCCGTCCGGCGAGGGCGCCTGCGACTGCGCAGGGTTCTGGAGGGTGCTCGACTTGGCGAACACGTCCAGGAAGACGAAGCCGTCGGACGAGAGCTGCGGCGTCACGGTGAGCGTGATGCCGGTCTTGATCTGCTCGGTCGCCGCCTGCGACGAGCCCGCGACGCCGCCCGCGCCCGTGCTGATCACGGTCCCGGTGCTGGGCAGCTTGACGCGCAGGATTTCGAGGCTCTCGATCTTGGCCGGTTGGTTGTTGAGCGTCACGACGCGCGGCCGCGAGATGATCTTGCCTTTGCCCTCGCGCTCGAGGGCGGTCAGCCGCGCCGCCAGTGACTTGGAGCCGTCGAGCGAGCCGAGGACGACGTCGAACGCCGACCCCAGCCCCGGAGCCACGCTGGTGGCGGGGAAGTCCGCGATGAAGGGCACCCGCGCGGAGGGTACCTGGCCCGGAGCGACCGACCCGACCCCCGTGCCGAGCCCGCTGCCGCCGGTGTTGATGCGGCCCGGGAAGTTCACACCCGGCGCGTTTCCGGTCTCCGGGCTCGCCTTGTAGGTGTAGCCCCATTGGACGCCGAGGTCGCGGGCGAAGTTCTCGGTCGCCTCGACGATGCTCGCTTCGATCAGGATCTGGGGCGTCTGGGTGTCGAAATGGGAGATCAGCTCCTCGGCGTCGGCAATGCCCTTGTCGATGTCGCGCACCACGATCGTATTGGTGCGCTCGTCCCAGGTGGCGCTGCCGCGCTCTGTCAGGATCTCCTGGATTTTCTTGACGAATTTCTCGTCGGCCTTGGCGTAGTTGACCTTGATGTAGCGCACCCGGAGGGGCTCGGCCTGGGCCTGCGCCTCGTTGGCGGCGCGGAGCGCCTCTCGCTCGTCCTTCAATTTCTCGACCGTCGAGACGCGAATGATGTTGCCGTCGCGCACCATGTCGAGACCGCGCGCCTTGAGGATCGCGTCGAGCGCCTGGTCCCACGGGACCTCGACGAGGCGCATGGTGATCTTCCCCTGCACGTCGTCGGTGGTGATGATGTTGAGGCCGCTCACGTCGGCGAGGATACGGAGCACGTTCTGGATGTCGGCGTCCTTGAAATCGAGCGAAATGCGCTGACCCGAATATTCCCGCTGCTGGGTGGGCAGCGCCTCGACGGTGCCGCCCGGAATCGAGGCGACGGCCGAGCCACGCTTGGACTTGCCGCGGCTGCCCTTGGAGCTGTGTGCGGCCATGACGGCCGACTCGTCCTCGCCGATCGTCTGGTCGAGGGCGGCGAGCTCCGCCGGCTCGAGCTCAGGGAACGCCTCGGCGACGCGCTCGCGCTCGGACGCCGCCGGTGGCGGCGACGCGGGCTCGACGCTCGGTGCCGCGGCGACGGGTGCGGCGACGGGCGCCGGCGGATCGATCGGGGCAGGGGCGGCGGCGACGGCCACCGGCTCGGCGACGGCGGGCTGGATGCCGGGCGCGAGGTACACGAGCTCGTCGAGCGGTCCCCCGCTCTCTGAGAGCAGGATCTGGATCTCTCGACCCCCGCCCGCGACCTCGTAGTCGGGAACACGACCCTCGAGGTCGGTCACGAGGCGGAGCTTGCCTTCGTGCGCGCCGACGCGAACACGGGCGACGCCGTGACCGCTCACCGCGTAATTGCGGTTGGTGACGGTATCGGGAATCGGACCCGCGACGTCGACGACGACCCGATTCGGTCCGTTCAATGCGAAGTGCGCGACGGCGTCGATCGGACGCGAAAAACGAACGACGAGCGCCGTCCGAGCTTCACGTTCGACGAGACGCAGCTCGTGGACACGCAACTGCGTTTCGACGGGCGTGTCGAGCGGCACGCTCGCCGCTCCCTCGAGCGGCACGCTCGCGGCGGGCTCGCGTGGCGCGCCCGCGACCGCCGGTGACGTGCTCGTGTCGACGGCCGGCTCAGCCGCGATTGGCGCGGCTTCGGCGGCCGTCGCGGCGTGCTCGACGGGAGCCGCATGCGCTTTCGATTGCGCGTGCGACGCCGGTCCTTCGAGCGTCCGCGTGCATCCCAGAATGCCGAGGAGCAGGACACCAACCACCTTCACCACCGCCGCTCCCAAACCCTGCTCCTGCATCCTCATGGCGATCGATCCTCCTGAGGCAGCTCCATCACGACTTCTTTCGGCTTGACCTCGCCGTAGAAGTCGCGGGTGCTCT
>CAZWAX010000139.1:0-12749 GCA_964631985.1 uncultured Polyangiaceae bacterium
TCATAGTCGCCGAGCGCCACGTCCGGGCGAGCCGCGAGCGTGCGCGCGGCGACGAAGCGAACGGCGTCGTACGGATCGTCGAGCGCCTGCGCCAGAAGCGGGACCATCCACGCGTCGTCCGAACGCGCCGACGCGGCGCGTGCCGGCGCCCACCCCATGCGCCAGGCGACGAGCGCGCGTTGCCCCGCATCGCCGGCGACGAGCCAGCGCACGCCGGCCGCGAGCGTGCGATTGTCGTCGCCGAGGGCGGGCATCGGCGTCCCGTACCACGCTTCGAGCCGTTCCGCCGTCCACGCGAGGGGGCGATCGAGGTGGCAGAGGTTGCACGCGTTCGGGCGGCCGGTCGCGAGCGTCGTCGCGACCGACGGACTCTCGATCTGGTGGCTCCGGATGGCCTTCAGGAGCCCCCACGTGGTGTGGGGCATGTGACAGTCGTAGCAGGCGCTCCCGGGCGCGCCGGCGGCGTGATGCGTGTGGGCCGGGACGTCGGCCGCGACCGCGGCGTGACATCCGCTGCAGGCCGCGTCGCCTACCGCCTTCGGCGTCAGCTGATCGTCGGCCCACTCGCGCGGTGCCCGCTCGTCGTCGTGACGCTGGTGCATGGCGTGGCACGAGAGGCACGAGAGCGGTCCGTGCTGCGCGCACGGCGAGGCCCGCACGCCGTGATGCTCGCGGCCCGTGACCCGCACCACGCCGTCCGACCAGAAGCGGCCGTCGACGAACGCCGCGAGCTCGGGACGATCGGCGCTCGGCAGGATGTCGCGCGTGTCGGCCAGGCGATCGCCCGGACGGAAGGCGGGCCCGTTCCGGTTCCACTCGGGGAAGGCGGCCGGCGTCGTGACGGTCGACACCATGTGGCACTGCGCGCACACCTCCGACGCGCGCTCGGGCGAGAGCCGGCGCGGGTTGACGATCGTCGGGTCGCCCGCGTCGTCCCCGTCGCCGGCGGGAAGCGCATCGTTGGATGCGGGCCCGAGCGGATCGTTCGATGCGCGCCGATAGTGCAACGCGTAGCGCCGGCGCGGATCGCGATTCGCCGCCACGTGCTCGGCCGCCGGGCCGTGACACGCCTCGCACGCGATGCCGAGCTCGCCGACCTCGGTGGCGACGCCGGCTTCACTGAAGCGCGGCCGGCCCGCCGTCGCGTGGCACTGGATGCAGTTCCGGTTCCAGCCGCCGTGATCGGTCGCGAGCGGCGCATCGGGCGCGAGCGGCGGCTGCAGAAACGTGGCGCCATTCGGCAGCCATCGTCGCTCGGCGATCCGATAGACGATCGGCAAATGGGAGACGGCACGATCCTCTCCACCCTCGAACCAGAAGTCCTGCTCGTGATGCGATCCCGTGGTCATGACGAGACGCCGCTCGACGCGCGGCGCCCGCGCCGGCGGACCCCGGAACGACGGATCCGGCATGTCGACCGCGATGGCGTCGCCGCGCCGGCGGAGCTCGTAGCGCGCGCCGCCGACCACGATCGGCGCGCCGTCGACCGGCGGGATCACCGTCTCCGGCGTCGCCACCTGCGTCATCGTCCGATGATAGGACGCGTGCCAGCTCCCGTACTCGCGCGGGTGGCACTCCCGGCACGTGTCGGACGAGACGTAGCCACCCGCGGCGACCCGCACCGGCCGGTTCGCCACCTCGGCTTCGATGACCGGCGGCCGCCGCGCCGCGACCGCGGTCCAGGTGACGAGGGCGGCAAGGGCGAGCAATCCGGGGAAGAGCCCGACCCGCGCCTCCGGCCGCCACACTCGCACCACCGGACGCAGCGCCGCCCACAGCACGACGGTGATGAGCGCCACCTCGATCATCCCAACGCCCGACACCCGCGGGACAATAGCGAGCCCCGCCCCGAAATGGCGAGCCGAAACGGCGGCCACCCACCTCACCTCGTGCGCGCGCCGCCGACTTGCCCACCCCGAAGGTCCGGGCTAGCTAGTCCGATCGCCCATGGCACTCTCGATCGGCATCGTCGGCCTCCCGAACGTCGGTAAGTCCACGCTCTTCAACGCCCTCACCAAGGCGCAGAACGCGGAGGCCGCGAACTATCCCTTCTGCACGATCGAGCCCAACAAGGCCGTCGTGCCGGTGCCGGACGAGCGGCTCGCCAAGCTCGCGGCCCTCGTCGACCCCGAGCGCATCGTCGCCGCGACCGTCGAGTTCGTCGACATCGCCGGGCTCGTGAAGGGCGCGTCGACGGGCGAGGGGCTCGGCAACCAGTTCCTCGCCCACATCCGCGAAACCTCGGCGATCGTCCACGTGGTGCGCTGCTTCGACGACGCCGACGTCGTGCACGTCGACGGCTCGGTGAACCCGGTCCGTGACGTCGAGGTCATCGAGACCGAGCTCGTGCTCGCCGATCTCCAGATGGTCGAAGGGCGGATCGACCGGCTCGCGAAGAAGGCCAAGGGCGACAAAGACGCGATCGCGCAGCTCGAGTGCGCGAAGCGCCTGGTCGAGCATCTCCAGACGGGCCTGCCGGCGGTCGCCTTCCCGGAGCGCGAGGGCGCGGCGGGTGCGGTGCTCTTCCAGGAGCTCGGCCTCATCACGTCGAAGCCGGTGATCTTCTGCGCCAACGTGGACGAGGGCTCGCTCGCCGAGGACAACGCGCACGTCAAAGCGCTGCGTGCCTGGGCCGAGCCGCGGAAGGCGCACGTCATCAAGATCTCCGCGAAGGTGGAGGCCGAGCTGGTCGGCCTCGACGATGCGGAACGCGCGGAGTTCCTCCAGTCCTACGGCATCACCTCGAGCGGCATCGAGCAGGTGATCCGCGAGGGCTACGCCGTGCTTGGGCTGGTCAGCTACTTCACGGCGGGCCCGAAGGAAGTGCGCGCCTGGACGATCGAGCGCGGCTGGAAGGCCCCGAAGGCAGCGTCGGTCATCCACACCGACTTCGAGCGCGGCTTCATCCGCGCCGAGGTGATGGCCTACGCCGACTACGTCGCCCACAAGGGCGAGGCCGGCTGCCGCGCCGCCGGCGTGTTCCGCGTCGAGGGCAAGGAGTACGAGGTGGCCGACGGCGACGTGCTGCACTTCCGCTTCAACGTGTAGGTCGCCGGCGTCGGCTCGACCTTCGGAGCCGCCACGAACAGCCATGGCGCCATGGCGCCCATCCGTACAGATTGACTGTACAGAGGATGAAATGGCCGACGTCAACGTCACGGAGCTCCGGCAGAACCTGCCGACCATCTCCCGCGCACGGCCGAGGCGGCGTGGGAATCGCTGCAAACGGCGAGCTGAGGCTTCACCGGGCGGCGCCCACCTCAGTCGGCTCGAGCCTCCCGCAGCTTCGCCAGCAGCTTCACGCCCGCATAGCCGTCCGCGGGCGTCATGCCGACCCGACGCTGGAAATTCCGCACCGCCGTCCGGGTGTCGTTGCCGACGCGTCCGTCGGTGCCGCCGGTTTCGAAGCCGAGCGCGGTGAGACGCCGCTGGATCTCCTGCAGCTCGGCGAGGGTCGGCGGCGGCTCGCTCCCCGGGAACGGCTGCACGAAGGGCGCGCCGCCCGTCACCCGGTCGCCGAGGTGGAGAAGGGCGAGCGTGTAGTTCATCGACGGGTTGTAGGCGTAGACGGCGTAGAAGTTGGGCTCGAGCAGGAAGGCGGGCCCGCCCGCGACGGGGACCCACAGGCGCGCCGTCGCTGCGGGACGCGCGAAGGGCTCGCCATCGGCGCGGCTCACACCGGCATCCTTCCAGCCGCGATAGCTGCGCGCACCGTCCTTGGCGCGGAAGCCCGCGGGCACACGTACCTCGCAGCCCCAGGGCTCGCCGCGGCGATACTTGCCGCGCCGAACCAGCTCGCGGGCGGTCGGGCCGGGGCGGTCGCCGGGAGGACCGAACGGCGAGACTCGCCCGTCGCCGTCGTAGTCGACGCCGGGGGTGGGCCAGGTGTCCGGCATCCATTGGGTGTGGCCCATGGCGCCCGCCCACGAGCCCCGGAGATCCGCGGGCGCCGCCCGGCCGCGGTCGACGATGGTCAGCACGTTGAGAAGCTCCCGCTCCCAGTAGTCGCGACGGCGCGGCTCGCCCCAGGCGAGCGCCGCGAGCGCGGGGATGACCGGACGCGAGTGATTCTGATGCACGATCGGATCGCCGTAGGCCGATTCGATCCCCCAGAGGCCGAGGATGACCGCGCGCTGGACGCCGAAGTCGTCCTCGATGCGGCCGAGGAGCGCGGCCTGCGCCGCGAGCTTCTCCTTGCCGGTGACGATGCGCCATTCGGACACGCGACGGTTCAGGTACTGCCAGAGCTGTTCCTTGAACTCGGGCTGGTTGCGGATCTCGTCGAAGACGCTGACGTCGGGCGTGAGCCCGTCGGTCACGCGCGTCCAGGTCGCGGGCGAGATGCCGCGCGCCATCGCGCGGGGGCGAAAGCCCTCCACCCAGCGCTCGAAAGGCGGAGGCGCGGTGTCCGCGCGCGCCTCCCCCATCAGGACCAGTGCTGCGAGCGCCGTGAAGCCGAGGCTCACGGCCCGTTGCCACGCCACGGCGTCACCCCCGTCGGTATCGGCATAGTGGAGACGAACGAGCGATGCGAGCGAGCGGAGCGCGCGCCTCAGCGCCGCAGCGGCTTCGGCAGCTCGCCGCTGCCGCCGCGCGAGTTCTCGGGGCGCGCCATCATGCGGATCGACGCGTCGTCGGGCCCGATCACGTCGTAGATGGTGCGCGCACCGTCACGCACCGGCGCGCAGCATTGCTTGCGGTGCGTGAACGACGCGTAGCCGACGTCGAGCTCACCGTCGACGACACAGAGCGGCCAGAGCAGACAGATCGCCGGCTTCAGCTTGAACGGCGTCCCGAGCTCCTTCTCGCCGGCGACGTGCAGCGCGCAGAGGCGATCGTCGCGGAGGAACACGCAGGCGCCGTCGAGCACGCGGGTCGCGACCGCCTTCTCGCAGAGGTAGTCGGGATCCTTCTTCACCCGCGCCTCGAACCAACGCTCCGGCTTGGTGCGCGCGCGCGAGGTCATGTACGGCGCGATCAGCTCCTTGTGCCGCATGATCCGCTGGTACTCGTCGAGCGACGCGACGCTGCCTTTGAGGCAACAGCTGCCGTCGCAGTTGCGGACGGTCGCCCCGGCCTGGAACACCTTGCGGGTCATCCGCGCGTGCAACCGCTTCACGTGCATGCCGAGATGATCCCGAATCGTCGTGAAGAGCCTCTGCCGCGCCTCCGCATTCATCCGCACGGGCGACGGCGTATCGCGTCATCACGGGGAACGTCAAACGGAACAGGTACTTACCGTCTGAACAATGTTCATGCGCGGTTGAACGCCCTCCCGGCATGCAGACTCGACGCCCGTTCCTCACCGCCCTCGCCCTCCTCGGCATGCTGCTCCTGGGCGACGCCCGTGCCGACGACCAGCTCGCGCCGCCCACCATCTACAAGGACGTCCACGGCGCGTTCCACATCGACTTCACCACGCCGAACGTGTTCGACCTCTCGAGCGATTGGGTCGCGCACGGGAGCAACGGCAAGCTCTCCGGCCTGCTGCGCACCACCGACGGCGGCGGGATCGACCTCATCCACAAGTTCAGCGGCTCCTGCAAGATGAGCCGCGGCGTCACCACCGTGAAGCAACGGATCCTGATCGGCGGGACGGTCGGCAACGGGGACGAGTACAACTCGGTCTCGAGCTTCGAAGGCACGATGGTGGGCTACGGTGGTGCCGCGCAGCTCGTCGGCGACACGGTCACCAAGGTCTGTCTCCGGTACTCCTTGAGCCCGTTCAGCAAGAAGAAGATCATCGTGTGCGACGTCCACACGGTCTTGGACGAGACGTGGAGCCACGACGGCCGCTGGGCGATCCGCCTCGCGTTCGACAACGACGGCAAGAAGCTGACGGGGACCGCCAACGTCTACGTCGCGGAGTACAACATCGACAAGGCGAAGCAGTACGCCACTACGGTGACGGGCAAGCTCGACCCCGACGGCGAAGCCAACTTCAAGCTGACCCCGGTCGACGACAACGGCATCGGCGGCACCATCAAGCTCCGCGCGGTCGTGATTCCGCGGAACGGCGCGACGCCGCCGGAGCTGGTCGAGATCCTGGAGGTCGGCGGCAAGATCCTCGGGCAGAAGTTCGACGAGGTGTATTGACCGCACCTCCCCCTTTGCTTGCGACAGCTGGGCGGTCGAGTAGTGACGATCCGCGAAGGAGGACGCGACATGGTTTCGTTGCCGATCGAAGGAGGCTGTCAGTGCGGGGCGCTCCGCTACCAGATCTCGGCGCCGCCGCTGATGGTCTACAACTGCCACTGCACGAACTGTCAGAAGATCGGCGGGGGCCCGTTCGGCACACCGGCGACCGTCCTCGAAGCGTCCTTCGCGTTCGTCGCCGGCGAGCCGAGCACGGTGGAATGGACCTCGGACGCCGGCAACGTCCGCTTCGGGTGGTTCTGCGGCGCGTGCGGCAGCCGGATCGCGCACGGCCAACGGCCGAGCGCGGGCGGCATCCTGAGCGTGCGCTCCGGGACGTTCGACGACACGAGCTGGGTCGAGCCGGTCGGCGACATCTGGGTGCGGAGCAAGCAACCGTGGGTGACGCTCCCCGAGGGTCGCCTCCGAGCCGACCAGCAGCCGACCGACTACGGGCCCTTCATCGAACGGTACCGCGCCCAGGGTCGGTTCGCGGGGTGACGCGTCGGTATTCGTAGCGTCGCGACGCGGCGGCGGCGCGCGCATGCTTCGGCGATCGGCACGAAGCGATGCGTTCTCGACGAGCGACCTCGTATGCTAAAGCTCCCCTTCATGGCGCGGGCGGCCCACGACCTTCCGGCGGCAACCGTGCCCACCCGCCACCGCTTCACCATCGACGACTACCACCGCATGGGCGAGGCCGGGATCTTCCACGAGGACGATCGCGTCGAGCTCCTCGACGGTGAGATCGTCGAGATGAGCCCGATCGGCACCCGCCACACCGGCGGGGTGAATCGCCTGAATCATCTCTTCACGAGCCGACTCGGTCGCCGCGTGGTCGTGAGTGTCCAGAATCCCCTCATCCTCGACGACTTCTCCGAGCCGCAACCCGACCTCACCATCCTCGCCCCGCGCAGCGACTTTTACGGCAATGCCCACCCGCGTCCCGCCGACGTGCTGCTGGCGATCGAGGTCTCGGACTCCAGCGTGTCCTACGATCGCAGCGTGAAGCTCGGCCTCTACGCCCGCACGCACCTGCGCGAGCTCTGGCTCGTCGACATCCCGGGCGCGGCGCTCGACGTCTATCGCCGGCCGACAGCGTCGGGGTACCGCGAGCATGTGCGGCTCGAGCGCGGCAGGCGCGTGGCGCCGGTGGCGTTTCCGCGGGTGTTCTTCCGGGTGGGGGAGATTCTCGGCTAACGCGTCGGGTGCTTTGCCAAGATGTCCTCGACGTCCGAGGGCGTTCGTGAGACGTCCCAAATGAATCGCCCGAACCCGCCCTGCTCGGTGACAGCCTCGGCCCATTCGCCGAGAAATTCGCGCTTGGCCTGATCCTGCGCACTGTCCTGACCCTTCACCTCCAGGATCAGCGTCGATCCATCGACCATGCGGACGAGAAAATCTGGTCGATACTTCCGGACGGCACCCTGAAAAACGTAATGCACCTCGAACCCGAGGTGGTCGTTCTTGACCCAAGCGGTCACGTCGGGATGACGATCGATCGCGAACGCTTCGCTGGCCTCCCACGCACTGTCGTAGACACAGAAATTGACGTGGGAGCGGCGCGCGTCTCCACACCGACGGGAGGTCCACCACGGCAGCATGTCTCCAGTCGCGCGGATCGGTCGCTCCCGATCGAGCACCAGTCGTCGCGCGACCGTGCTCTCGGCCCGGATGTGCCCGAAGAGATGCTGTACGATCCGTCCCATGCTGAGCGTCAGCATGATCCGCCGGCGGAGTGGGTCACGCGCGAATGCGTGCGGACTGATGTCGATGCGGTCCGATCCCAGGAACCGTTCGACCAATCCCACCAACTGACCGAGCAGCGCCTCGCGCGTCCCGGGCCATCCCGGCCGTACCTGATCGAAGACCTCGGCCGCCGCCCGGAACACGATCGTCTGCAACCGGTTTTTCCGGCCGAGCTCTTCCAGCGTGATCTGATCGATACGCGTCACGTCGGGCTTGCCCTCGACGGTCGGTGCGAGCTCCGCGAGCATCAACGTCTCATGAGCCGCCAGCTTCAAGAGCGCGACCTTCTCGAGGTCGAGCGCGAGCCAGTGGCCATAGACCTGGTCGATCCGGATGACGTTCGGCCAACTGATCTCGAATCCCTGCTTCTGCGGCACGGGCTCGATGCGGGTGCGGGGCTTCGGCGGCGGTGGCGGCGTCTCCTCTCCACCTTCGTGCGGGAGGAACGTGAAGGGCACACCGAAAATATTGACGAACTCGGCGCGAAAGAAGCCCGTGTCGGGATCGGTTTCGTAGCTCGTGCGACGGAGCCCACGTCCGACCACTTGCTCGCACAGTAGCTGACTCGAAAACGCCCGAAGTCCCATGATGTGCGTGACGGTCTTGGCGTCCCAGCCCTCGGAGAGCATGCCGACCGAGATCACGTTCTGGATCGTCTCGCCCGGCTTCCCGACTTGACCGACGGTGTCGACGCGCCGTCGCAACGCTTCCGCCTGTTGCTGCTTCGTGAGCTTCTTCACGGGCGCTTCGTCTTCGCCTTCTGCTTCCGCTTCGGGCGGGGTCTCGGCTGCGGCAGCCTCCTCGCGCGCTTCCGCCGTCTCCAGGACCTTCGAGTCGATGTGCAGCACCCGGTCGGGATCGCACAGCTCGGGGATCAGGATGCGCTGCCGCTCGAATGCGTAGGCGATGCGGGCCGCGGTCTCTGTGCGGTTCGCAACGGTGATCATCACCGGTGGAGTCGCAGCGCCGGCCTTCTCCCATTCCTTCGCCGTCTCCAACCAATCCTTGCCGATCAAGTAGTAGGCGTTGGCCACGAGCTGGGGCAGTGGCTCGTGTGGTTCCGCCGGTCGATTCAGATCGCCACTCACGTGCGGGTAGATGTGGAAGAGCTTCGAACGATACTGCTTGGCCTCGGGCACACCGTCGTCACGCACGACCACGCGCGGCGTCTTCACCAGGCCGGCCTCGATGGCGTCGGACAAGCCGAAGTCGCTGACGATCCATTCGAACAGCGCCTCGTCCTGGTTCCGTTTGCCCGACGGCGCGAACGGCGTCGCGGAGAAATCGTAGGCACCCAGGATGCCGCGGGCACGATGAATGCGGTCGAGGCCGCCGACCCATTGCGTGGCCTCTTCGACGTCCGCCTTCGCCACGCCGGCGAGCTTGCTGCCGGTGGGGACGCGCCAGGCGTGGTGCGCCTCGTCGTTGAGCACGAGGAGATTCTTTGCGCCCGCGAGCTCCCCCAGCACCTCGCGGACGTACGCCTCGTCGCTTTTTGCACCGCGCTTGTCGACTGAGCGTCGCCGCTTCAGGCGCTCTTCGGTTTCCCACGCGAGCGCGTGCCAGTTCCGCACCCGGACCTTCCCGTGTCGCAGACGGTCCCGCAGCGCCGACGGGACGATGTCGAAGGCATCGTAGTAGCTCTCGGGATGCGAGGGCTCCAGCACCTCGAGCCGCTTCCGCACCGTGAGTCCCGGAGCGACGACGAAGACGTGACGCGCGAACCGCTTGTCTCGGGGATCGGCAACCTTGTTCAGCACCTGCCAAGCGATCGTCATCGCCATCACGATCGTCTTGCCGGTCCCCGTCGCCATCTTGGCGCACACGCGCGGGAACGGGCCGCCGTCGCCAGGCACGTCGAGACCGCGACGATCGGCCGCCGGTGCCTCGGTCAGCCAGATGAGCGTCTCGATCGCTTCGAGCTGACAGAAGAAGAAGCGATGCCCCTCGCGCAGCTCCGTATCGCGCCAATGGGCGAGAAGACGCTTGGTCGTACCCGTGACGCCCGGATAGCCCGCGTCGCGCCACGCCTGCACCCGCGGCCGGATGCGATTGACCAACGGCAGCTCGACGAAGATGCCGGGATCGTCGAACGAATCGACGCCGGGCGTCGCCACGACGTAGCCGGCAGATCGCCGTCCCGTGCGACGCTCGAACCGCCGCGTTTCTCGATGGTAAGCCCAGTGGCTCGCCGGCTCCTCGAATGGCGAGCCGATGATCAGATGATCGATACCCCCCGCCATCAGTCGATCTCGACGATGCGGAGCGACTCGATCCCGCGGTCGTCGACGATCTTCACCGCGACCTTCTGCCCCGGCCGACCCTCGAACGGCAATGAAACCGTGCCGCGATACGCCTCGATCAACTCTTCGTCGATCTCGGCACGCAAGCTGCGAGTGAGACGCGCCCAGCCTTCGCCCTCGCCGGCCATCGGGAAGAAGACCTGGCGCGCGAAGAGGCTCCGCCCGTCGTAGCTCGGATCGAGCGCCCACACCGCAATGCGCCCAACATCACCCGATTCGATCTCGCCGCTCTTGGTGTTGTAGTAGTCGAAGCCACGGATCTCGACCTCGACCTTGCCCTTGTGCTCGCCGCTCTTGATCCGCCGGACGTCGACGTCGGGCTGACCGACCAACCAGAAGGATTCGTTGCTGGCCCGCTTCTTCTTGAGGTCGGCCGTGAGCAGATCCGGATTCATCTGGACCTTGAGCAACGTCATGCTCGCCTTGGTCGGCGTGAGCTCGTCGATGTCCTTGGCGGCTTCGGGATCGAACTGGAACGCCGCAAACACCAGCAGATCAGGCCGCGGCGCCAGCGTCCGCGCCTCCTGCCACGCGTTCTCGACCTGGCGTTGCTCGAGCGGCGCGTGCTCGGGACCGAAAGACAGCACGACACGCTGCGGGTTCGCGTCCTTCACGCTGTCCGCGCCGCGGTCGTTCGGCTTGGTCTCCCCTTCGGCGTGCAGCCAGCGCGTGCCGGCGAGCGGCTCTAGGCGGGAGAAGAGGATCATCTGCTTGTTCTTGCCGCGGATGCCCGTCTTCGTGAGCTCGTCGCGCCATTCCGCGTGGCGGAGCGTCTCGCCGGAGCGGGCGAGCGAGGCGTCGGCGTCGTGCTTCTCTTCTATCTCTGTGACCGGCTTCACGACGGGAGCAGGGACGGCCTCGACGGTGAATGGTCCGGTCACGCGGGCCCGGCTCTTGTCGGTCTTCGGCTGGTCGTAGAGCGTCTCTTGGTCCGCGTACTTCGCGATCGCGGCGTCGATCGCGGCGCGCGACATGCCATCCTTGATTTCGGGGTTGGTGGCGATGCTCTTGAGCGTGACGTGCGGGACGGTCTTGTAGACGAACCCGCTGCCGACGCCCTCTTCGGGGTGTGCGAGCTCGTAGTAGTCGTAGAGCGCGGTCATGAGGCGCTGTTTCGCGAGGGTGATTGGACGCGGGAGGTATCGCAGGTTATCCAGCGGCGGCCCCACTGTTCGGAAACGTAGGCGGTGGTGCCAGAGCCGCATGTGGGGTCGACGACGAGGTCGCCCGGGTCAGTAGTCATGAGAAGACAGCGCTGCACCGCACCAGGACCAGTCTGGACAACATATACTTTGGGGTCGGCACGACTCTGAACACCCCCGCCGACATCCGTCCAGACGTTCGAGATGGCGAAGACAGGAAAGTCCTCCATGAACCTCACGTAACGAAGCGAGCTGCCGCTCACCGCGACTCGCTGCGCCGCTAGCAGATTGGTCATCCCGTTCTCGTTGGTTTTCCATCGGCCCTTCATCGAGGGACGGAATTCCTGCTCATCAACGCTGACGGGGAACCAGCAAGCCGCCCCCTCTCCTTTGTCGCGCCCTTCACTCTGGCTCGTCAGGTTGTCCAGGGTGAACAACCGACTCCCTTCAGGCAGCGGTTCGGCGTTGCTCCGTTCCGCCGGTTTCAAGACCCTCCGGGAACCATCGGGTAGCTCCACCTGGTCGTACTTGCTGGCTCCGGGACTACCCGCTTCCTTGCCGAGATAGATCTGTCGATACTTCACACGCGAAAGATCGCGGGCGTACCACAGGATATAGTCGCACGTGCCGGGCAAGAGTTTCACGGTGGCACCAGATGTTTTCAGAAACGTGACACCGGCCACAAAATTTTGAGCACCGAAAGTCTCATCAAGAATCATCCGCACGAGGTGCAGATTCTCATCGCCGATCTGGACAAAACAGCTTCCGCTCTCGTGCAGCAGCTCCCGCGCCAACAACAACCGATCGCGCAGATACGTGAGGTACGAATGAATCCCCAACTCCCATGTGTCGCGGAACGCGCGGATCATCTCCGGCTCCTGCGTGAGGTCCTCGTCCTTCCCGTCCTTCACGTCGCGACGGTTCACGAACGGCTGAAAGTTCGAGCCGTACCGGATGCCGTAGGGCGGGTCGATGTAGACCATCTGTACCTTGCCAGCCATGCCCTCCTTCTCGAGGAGCGAATTCATGACCAGCAGCGAGTCGCCGGCGACGAGTCGATTGCTCCAGCCGTGCGGGTGTCGATAGAAATCGAGCGCCTCGCGGAGCGGCGGGTTCTCGGTGCGCTTGGCGAATAGCGAGAGCTGACTCGGTTCGGGCGGCGCGCCGTTCTGTTTGCGGACGGCTTCGAGGATGGTCTTCGGGTCGATGCGCTCGTGGACATGCAGCGAAACCGTCGGCACTTCGAACGACGTGTGCTCGGCCTTGCCGGCCCATTGGAGCGAAGGGTCGAGGTGCGGATCGTACGCGTAGACCTTGCGGCCGCCGTCGGGATCGTTCTCGGCGGTGACGATGCCGACGTGGGGGTTGTTGGCGCGCTGCTTGTCGGGGTGGTCGTACTGCTCGATGGGTCGCTTCGACG
>CAZWAX010000140.1:0-12715 GCA_964631985.1 uncultured Polyangiaceae bacterium
GGCCAGCGACGTGACCACGATCGTCGCGTCATGCCGGCGCGCCGCGCGTTGCACCCCGGCGACCAAGGCCCGCGATTCGGCGGGACCCAGTCGAGCCCCCCGACCCCCCGGGGGGGGGGGAAGAGCCTGCCATACGAACCCGCAATTCGCGTCCCGCTCCTCGTGCGCGGTCCGGCGGTTGCGCAGGGCGTGACGAGCGATCGCACGGTATCCACACTTGACCTGCCGCCGACGATCCTCGCGGTTGCCGGTGTGCCACCCGAGAAGCAGTGGCCTGGAAGAGATGTACGACCGTCTTTCCGGAACAAGACCCGGGGGCCGGAGGACGCGTTTCTCGAGTTTAGCGATCCCGGCAAGAGCGGCGCCGTCGCGATCGAGTACCGGGCTGTCCGCACTGCACGCTCCAAGCTCATCGTCTGGCACCCGCCGCGAGCACCCGAGCTCTACGATCTCGTCGCCGATCCGGGCGAGCGACACAACGTGATCGCCGATCCGTCGTCGGCGACGAAGCGTCACGATCTGTATGGGCGCCTGCGGCGTTGGCTTGCTGCGACCGATGATCCAGCGCGTGAGTGGACCACCCTCCGGGAGGTCGAGCCGACGCCTGCTCGATAGCATGCTCAGTCCGACCACGCATCTTTGGATCCTCCTGCGGTCGGGCTCTGGTCCGTGAGCCCTACCTTAGCGGGGTCGACATGTCTCAGAATGCGGAGACGACCTGGTCGGTCTCTACGACGATCGGCTAAAGTGCCGCCCATGATCAATCGCATGGTCGTGATGGTGACGATGATCGTGTCGCTCGCACCGATCGCCGATGTCGAGGCGGCGAAGCTGCAGGTGGCGGTGAACGGCACGGACGGGCCGGAGTGCGGCGCCTCCGTGGCCACCGCCTGCCGGACGATCCGCCGCGCCATCATGAACGCGGCGCCGGGCGACACGATCGAAGTCGGTCCGGGTCGCTACGGGGACGTCGACGGGGACGGTGCGTTCGCTTCGCCGGGCGACGAGGCGGCCGAGGTCGACGCCGGGTGCGACTGCCTCGTGCGGGTTCCGCCCGCCAAGCCCGTCGTCATCGTGTCGCGTCTCGGCGCGAGCGCGACCATTCTCGACGCGGGCGGCGCCGGCATCGACGTCGTGCAGATCGACGCGGCCGGCGCCACGTTCGGGAAGCTCAAGAAGGGCTTCACCCTCACCGGCTCCGCCGATGCGCGCGGGCTCGATTCGGGCGCGTTCGCGCTCACCGTCGGCGGCAACGTCGCGGTCGCGAACGGCAGCCACGGCTTCCGCGTGCAGGAGGATCGCGCCGTGGTCGTCGGCAACCAGGCGCTGTCGAACGGTGCGAGCGGATTCTTCCTCGACGGGGCGAACGATGCGCTGATCCGGCGGAACGTCGCCGTCGGCAACGGCGACGACGGCTTCTCGCAGGTGAACCGCGCGCTCGTCGTCGAGAACGTCAGCATCCGCAACGGCAACGACGGGTTCGATCAGCAGGGCGACGACGTCGTCTACCGTACCAACACGGCGCTCGGGAACGGCACCGCCGGCTTCGACCTGAACGAGGGCGACCGCACCATCGTGGTCGGCGTCCTGGCGCAGGGGAACGGCACCGGGATCCAGGTGGACGGCAGCGGGACGGTCATCACCAAGAGCTCGGTCGTCGCCAACCGCGGCCCCGGCATCCTGGTCGAGGACGAGGGCCAGGGCCTCACGGTGAGCAAGACGAACGTCTTCGGCAACGGCCCGAGCGTGGTGGATCCGGCGCTCACCAACTGCGGGGTCGCGAGTCTGAGCGGCGGTCCGCTGGACGTCGCAACCGTCTTCTGGGGCGCGGCCGACGGACCCGGCGACGACCCTGCCGACGAGCTCTGCCTGCTCGTGCCGCACATGGGGCTGGTCGCCGAGCCGCAGGCGACGAAGGAGCTGAAGGTCAAGCCACCGCGCTAGGGTGGTTGCCCGTCGAATCCAGGTCGAGGAAGTCGAGCAGTGCCCGGCGGATGCGCTCCTGGAGCGCCTCGGGTAGAAGGCCGAGGTCCTCGCCGAAGCGGTCGTTGTCCCAGGCGAGAATTTGATCGACCAGGACGTCGCTCGCGTGCTTCAGCCGGCACACGCCGGCGGGAAGACGCACGCGCAGCGGAAACGCATCAGGAGTCGTCAGCTTCGTGGTGAGGGGCAGCACGACGGTGCTGGCAAGGCCGGCGGCGGCGAGCTCGGAGGGTTGAATGGCGACGCATGGCCGTTGCTTGCCAGGTTTGGTCCCAACCCGCGCCTCGAGGTCGACGACGTAGACGTGCCACCGTTCCGGAGTGTCGGGTACGATCAGTCGAGGCGCTTCAGACGCGAATGCTTGCGAAACTCGCGATTGACGGCGCGACTCTCCGGGGCGACGAGGCGGGCCGCGCGCTCCCACCGCCGCACACGCTCCGCGCGCGCGGTGTCGCGCTCGAGCAGGTCGAGTGCGGTACGGACGACCTCGATCTTGGTGCGTGCGCCCATGCGCTGCTTCAACGCCTCGATCCGTTCCGCATCCACTTCTTGAAGCATCAACGGTCGTGCCATTGCAGGCCTCCGAGTAGATGAATCTCAGAGTTTATCTCCCGATATACTGGAGGACGATCCGGAGAGAACGGAGGGCTACACGACGCCGTTCCGTTGCAGCTCGGCAAGCGCGGCGGCGTCGAGGCCGAGGCGCTCACCGTAGACTTCGGCGTTGTGTTGGCCGAGGAGCGGCGCCGGACGGGTCGGGCCGCCCGGGCTTGCGGGGAGCTTGAAGGGCGCGCCCAGGTCGCGGACGCGGCCGAGGACCGGGTGGTCGAGTTCGACCAGGTACTCGCGCGCGGCGAGATGCGGATGCTCGGCGGCTTCGGCGACCGTGAAGACGGCGGTCACGGGCACACCCTCGGCCTGGCAGCGATCCATGATCTCGCGCTTGCCGTGCTCCATCGTCCACTCGACCAGCAAGGGATAGATGGCGTCGGCGTTCTGGGCGCGCTGGTACATGTCCTGGAAGATGTCGACGGTCATCCATTCGGGATTGCCGAGGACGCGCGCGAGCCCGTTCCACTGGCCGGCTTCGAGCGCGAGCATCCAGACGTGGCCGTCCTTGCAGGGCAGGATGGTGGCGGGCGCGCCGAGCGGCATGCCGACGCCGGTGCGGCGCTCGAAGCGGCCGTCCTGGGCGCAGCCGCCGATGTTCTGGCCACCGACGAAGGTCGCGGCGATCGCCTCGGCGCACGACACGTCGATCTGCTGCCCACCGCCCACGCGGGCGCGGCCGTAGATGGCCGCGAGTCCCCAGGTTGCGGCGGTCACCGCGCCATAGAAATCGGCGGCGAACGTGCCGTGCTCGAGCGGCGCCTCGCCGGGCCGCCCGCAGTAGCGGCTGCTGGCGCCCGAGAGATGGAAGGCGTTCAGGTCGGTGCCGAGCCAGTCGGAGTACGGCCCGGTCTGGCCGAACGGCGTGATCGAGATCATCACGAGGTTCGGGTTGGCGGCGGCGAGCGTCGCGTAGTCCAGACCCCACGCGGCGAGCGTGCCCGGCTTCTGGTTCTCGATGACCACGTCCGCCTTGGCGGCGAGCGCGCGGGCGAGATCGCGGCCGCGCGGCGTGGCCGGGTCGAGGGTGACGCCGCGCTTGTTGGTGTTGAGAAAGAAGAAGAGCCCCGACTTCTCGGGGTGCGGGACGTCGCCCGGGTAGGGACCCCAGGTCCGCGACGGGTCACCCCCCGGCGGCTCGATCTTCACGACGTCGGCGCCGTAGTCGGCGAACAGCTTGCCGCAGTACGGGGCGGAGACGAGCTCGCCGAGCTCGAGGACGGAGATGCCGTGGAGCGCGCCGGCGGCCATGGCCGGCGTGAGTAGTACGGAACCTGCGCGGCGACAAGATCGTATAGCGTTCGCTTCGTGGCTTCCCAGGGATTCGGCTGGAGAGTAAGCTCTGCCCCCGATGCGGACGGTTGGCATGCGCGCCCTGGCCCTGGGCTTGGTGACGACGGTCGTCGTGGCGTCGACCTCGTGGGCCCTGATGCTCATCGGTGCCGGCGAATCCCATGGCGCGTCCCTTCGCCTCGTCGGCGGCGTCCGGGTGGTGTTGCATCACCCCGGAGAGCCGCCGCATGGTGTGGCACACGGGCACGAGCACGGGGACGGTCACGGCCACCAGCACGAGGATGGCGTACCGGACGATCACGTCGTCGCCGTGTCGACCGATCCCGCGTCCCTGCGCTCGCACGACGCCAACCTGCTTCCGGACCGGATGGGGTCCGCCTTCGCGGTGCAGGCCGTGATGCGGCCCACTCCGCCGCTCGGAACGCGGGGGATCATCGTCGGTGCTCGCGCTCCGACGCCGCTTGCGCTGCACCGCTC
The DNA here is from genome assembly GCA_964631985.1 of uncultured Polyangiaceae bacterium. Lineage (GTDB taxonomy): Bacteria > Desulfobacterota > Binatia > UTPRO1 > UTPRO1 > UTPRO1. The sequence continues at coordinate 4,363 of CAZWAX010000140.1, forward strand.
GACGACCGTCCTCCTGATCTGAGTCCCGGATCTGCGCGTGGTCCCGCACCTGTCGTGGGTGCGGGTGGCAGATCACGGGATTCACAGGTCGCACCCGTCGCCTCGTTCGTCGAGATGACGCGACCGTACATCGGGAGGTGTCAGCATGTGGCGATCCATCATCGGGATGGCGGCCCTCGTATTCGTGGGCGAGCTCGAGCCGGTCCGGGCGCAGACTGTCGTTGCGGGGCCGACGTACGACCCGATCGGCGCGCTCAGCCGCGCGGCTGCCGTCGCGGCGGCCCTGCGGTCGAGTCCCGAGCTCGGTGAGATCGCGTGGGAGCGCCAGGCCACCGACGCGCGCGTCGTGCAGGCGGGACGGCGCCCCGATCCCGAGGTGGCGCTGATCGTCGAGGACGTGCTCGGAACCGGGAGCTTCGCGGGAGGGAAGCAGGCCCAGACGACGCTCGAGGTGACCCAGCTGCTCGAGCTCGGCGGCAAGCGAGCGGCGCGCGTCGACGTCGCCGAGCGCTCCCAGGCCCTTGCGGACGCTGAAAACGAGCTCAAGCGGGTGGACGTGGTCGCGGAGGTGGGGCGGCGTTTCATCCGCCTGCTCATGGCGCAGCAGGGAGTCGCTCTCGCGATCGAAAACACGGTTCGGGCGGAGCGGACGTTGGCGGGCGCGCGCCGTCGCGTCCGTGCCGGGGCCGACTCGGCGATCGAAGAACAGCGCGCGTCGGTGGCGGTAGAGCGCGCGCGGATCGCAGCGGAGCATGCCGACCACGTGCTCGCCGTCGCCCGGCGCGAGGTGGCGGCGACCTGGGGTGCCACCGAGGCGCGCTTCGATCGGGCCGAAGGCGATCTCTTCACGCGGCGTCCGGTTCCGCCCTTCGATGTTCTCGCGGGTCGCCTCGTCACGGCGCCCGAGATCGGTCGCCGCGCCCAGGAGCGGCGGCTGCGCGACGCGGAGGTGCGCTTGGTCGCGGCCCGGCGCGTGCCGGACGTCACCATCGGCGGCGGCCTCCGGCGCCTGGAAGGGCCGGGCGAGGAGGCCGTCGTGTTCACGGTGGGTGTGCCGCTGCCGTTCTCGAACCGCAACCGCGGCGCGCTCCGGGAAGCGGAGGCGCTCGTCGGCCGCGCCGAGGCGAGCCGCCACGCGACCGACGTGCGGACGCGAACCACGCTCTTCGGGCTCTACCAGGAGCTGCAGCATGCCGGGATCGAGCTCGACGGGCTCGAACGCCACGTCCTGCCGCGGGCCCGGGAGACCGTCGGCGTGTCCCGGAGCGGTTTCGACGAAGGGCGCTTTTCCTACCTGGAGCTCCTCGACGCCGAACGCACCCTGGCCGACGTGCAGCGCGAGCGGATCGACGTGGCCGGAAGCTACCAGCAGTTCATCATCGAGATGGAGCGGCTGATCGGCGCACCGATCGACGCCGCGGAGGAGGGGACCCGATGACGCCAGGACGGGTGCTGCTGCTGGCAGGCGTGCTCGCGGTCGCGGGATGCTTCCGAAACGAAGCGGCCCACGAGGACCACGCGCACGACCACCACGAGGAAGCCGCCGGAGAAAAGGGCCCGCACGGAGGCCGCCGGCTCGAGGACGGCACGTTCGCGGTCGAGGTGACCATCGTCGAGCGCGGGATACCGCCGGAGTTTCGGGTCTACGCCTACGAGCACGACGCGCCGCTGCCGCCGGAGCGGGTGCGGCTCACGATCGAGCTGCGCCGGTTCGGGGGGCGTGTGGATACGATCGGATTTGCACCGCGGGAGGATTACCTGCTCGGGAATCGAACCGTCGAGGAGCCGCACTCCTTCGACGTCGTGGTCGTCGCCGTCCATGACGGCAGCACGCATCGCTGGGAATATCCCTCGCACGAGGGCCGGACGACGCTGTCGGCCGCGGCGGTCGCCGCCTCCGGTATCGGCATCGCAACGGTCGGGCCCGCGGTGGTGCGTACCAGCGTCCGGGCGACCGGGCGCGTCGTGCCCAACGAGGACCATCTGGCGCACGTCGTGCCGCGCTTCCCGGGCATCGTGAAGCAGGTGCGCAAGCGGCTCGGGGACAGCGCCGCGGCCGGCGAGGTGCTCGCCGTGGTCGAGAGCAACGAGAGCCTGCAGACGTACGACGTGAAGTCGGGCGTCGGCGGCACGGTGATCGCGAAGCACGTCACGCCCGGCGAGTTCGCGGCCGAGGGCGAGGTGATCTACACGGTCGCCGATCTCACCACGGTCTGGGTCGATCTCAACGTCCTGGTCCAGGACTTCGCGCGCCTCCGGGTCGGCCAGACGGCCAAGGTCGAGGTGGTCGGCGGCACCGTCGCCGGGGAGGGCCGGATCGTCTACCTCTCGTCCTTCGGCGCGGAGATGACGCAGACCCTGCTGGCCCGGGTCGAGATCGCCAATCCCGACGGACGCTGGCGTCCCGGCCTGTTCGCGACGGCCGAAATCGTCGTGGACGAGACGGAAGTGCCGGTCGCGGTCCGCACGGGCGCGCTGCAGACGTTTCGCGACTGGGACGTCGTGTTCGTGACCGACGGCCTCACCTTTCAAGCCGCGCCGCTCGAGCTCGGTCGTCGCGACGCCGAATGGGCGGAGGTGGTGGCGGGGTTGGCCGGCGGGGAGCGCTACGCGGTCGAGAACAGCTTCATCGTGAAGGCGGACGTCGGCAAATCCGGCGCCAGCCACGATCACTAGGAGGACGCGATGATCGAACGAATCCTCGCGTTCTCCATCTACCGGCGTTGGCTCGTGCTCGCGGCGACCCTCGTGATGGTCGGGATCGGCGTGCGGAGCTACCAGCGCCTTCCCATCGACGCGGTCCCCGACATCACCAATGTGCAGGTGCAGATCAACACGGAGGCGGTGGGCTATTCGCCGTTGGAAGTCGAGCAGCGCGTGACCGTGCTCATCGAGACCGCTCTCGGGGGGCTGCCGGCGCTGGATCATACCCGTTCCATCTCGCGCTACGGCCTGTCGCAGGTGACCGTGGTGTTCGCCGACGGCACCGACATCTACTTCGCGCGTCAACTGGTGAACGAGCGCGTGCAGGAGGTCCGGAGCCATCTGCCCCCGGACGTGACACCGGCGCTCGGCCCGATTGCGACGGGGCTCGGGGAGATCGTGCTCTTCCTGGTCGAGAATGCCGTCCCCGACGGCCCCCACACCCCGACGGAGCTGCGCTCGCTCAACGACTGGGTGATCCGGCCGCAGCTGCGGACGGTGCCGGGAGTCGTCGACGTGAACGCCATCGGTGGGAACGTCAAGCAGTTCCACGTGACGCCGCATCCCGACCGCCTGATCGCGCACGGACTCGGCTTTCACGACCTCGTGCAGGCCCTCCTCGCGAACAACGCGAACGTCGGCGCCGGGTACATCGAGCGAAACGGTGAGCAGTACCTCGTGCGTGTGCCTGGCCAGGTCGCCGGCATCGAGGACGTGCGCCGGATCGTGGTCGGCCAGGACGACGACGTCCCGATTTTGGTGCGTGACGTCGCCGACGTCGTGGTCGGGTCCGAGCTCCGGAACGGCGCTGCCACCGAGAACGGACGCGAGGTCGTGCTCGGCACGGTCTTCATGCTGATGGGCGAGAACAGCCGCACGGTCTCGGAACGGGTGGCGCGCAAGATGGAGGAGGTCAACGCCAGCCTCCCCGAGGGGGTCGTGGCGACGATCGTCTACAACCGCATGGATCTCGTGAACGCCACCATCGCAACCGTCCGGACGAACCTGTTCGAGGGAGCGGTGCTGGTCGTCGTCGTTCTCTTCGCCCTACTCGGTAACCTGCGTGCCGCCCTGGTGACGAGTCTCGTGATCCCGCTCGCGATGCTCTTCACCGTGAGCGGCATGGTGGTGTCCGAGGTCAGCGGGAACCTCATGAGCCTCGGCGCCATCGATTTCGGCATCATCGTCGACGGCGCGGTCATCATCGTCGAGAACTGCATTCGCCGATTGGCGGCGGAGCAGCAGCGTCTCGGGCGGGTGCTGACGCGGGCGGAGCGCTTTGCCGTCGTGCTGGACGCCTCGAAGGAGGTGCGGCGCGCCACCATGTTCGGCGAGCTCATCATCATGATCGTGTATCTGCCCGTGCTCACGCTGACCGGCGTCGAAGGGAAGATGTTCTTCCCGATGGCCATCACCGTCATCCTCGCGTTGCTCGGGGCCATGGTGCTCTCCGTCACGTTCGTGCCCGCCGCGGTGGCGTTGGTGCTCACCGGCAAGGTCTCGGAACGGGAGAACGTCCTGATGCGCGCGGCCAAGCGTCTCTATGCGCCGCTGTTGGAGGCGGCGCTCCGCGCCCGCGTCGTGGTCGTCGCCGCCGCGGTCGTGCTCGTGCTGCTGGGCGCGTTCCTCGCCTCCCGCATGGGTACGGAGTTCGTGCCGAACCTCGACGAAGGCGACGTGGCGATGCACGCCCTCCGCATCCCGGGCACGAGCCTCACGCAAGCGGTGCAGATGCAGCACGCGCTCGAGCGACGCCTGGTCGAGTTCCCCGAGGTGCGAACGGTCTTCGCGAAGATCGGCACCGCCGAGATCGCGACGGATCCGATGCCCCCGAGCGTCGCGGACGGCTTCATCATGATGAAGCCGCGGTCGGCGTGGCCGGACCCCCGGAGGCCCAAGGCGGAGTTGGTGCACGCGCTGGAGGACGCGGTCCGGGAGATCCCGGGCAACAACTACGAGTTCACGCAGCCGATCCAGATGCGCTTCAACGAGCTGATCGCCGGCGTCCGGAGCGACGTTGCGGTCAAGATCTTCGGCGACGACATGGCGACGCTGCAGGAGCTCGGCGAGAGCGCCGAACGGGTGCTCGCGTCGATCCCGGGAGCGTCGGACGTGAAGCTCGAGCAGACCACCGGCCTGCCGGTCATGAGCATCACGATGAATCGCGAGGTCATGGCGCGCCATGGTCTCAACGTGGCGGACGTGCAGCAGGTCGTGCAGGTCGCGATTGGCGGGCAGCCCGCCGGGGAGATCTACGAGGGGGATCGGCGCTTCGAGATCGTCGTACGACTGCCCGAGCACCTGCGCGCGGACATCGGCGCGATCGAGCGACTTCCGGTGCCCCTGCCGGATCGGCACGATCAGGAGGATCGCTGGTTGCGTCAGGCCGCGGTGACGGCCTTTCCCGGCGCGGCACGCGAACCCCGACGGTCCTTCGTTCCCCTCGGCGCCCTGGCCGTCATCGGCGTGAGCCAGGGACCGAACATGATCAACCGCGAGGACGGCAAGCGGCGGGTGGTCGTCAGCGCAAACGTCCGTGGGCGCGATCTCGGCTCGTTCGTCGCCGAGGCGCAGGCGCGCATCGAGCGCGAGGTGGAGATCCCGCCCGGGTACTGGGTGCGGTGGGGCGGGCAGTTCGAGCAGCTGATCTCGGCGCTCCGCCGCCTCCAGGTGGTCGTACCGGCCGTGCTCGGCCTGGTGCTCCTGCTGTTGTACGTGAACTTCGGCAGGGTGATCGACGCCGCACTCGTCTTCACAGGTGTGCCCTTCGCGCTCACGGGCGGCATCCTGGCGCTCTGGCTGCGCGACATCCCGCTGTCGATCTCGGCGGGCGTCGGTTTCATCGCCTTGTCCGGGGTGGCCGTCCTGAACGGGGTCGTCATGATCTCGTTCATCAACGGGCTCGTCGGCTCGGGGGTGGCCCTGGACGAGGCGATCCGCCGCGGCTCGCTGACCCGGCTCCGCCCGGTGCTCATGACGGCGCTCGTCGCGTCGCTCGGCTTCGTCCCGATGGCGATCGCGACCGGCACCGGCGCCGAGGTCCAGCGCCCGCTCGCGACGGTCGTGATCGGCGGCATCCTGTCGTCGACGGCCCTGACCTTGCTCGTGCTGCCGGCGCTGTATCGACTCTTCCGCCGACCGGTGTCGGCGGAGGCGTAGCGGGTGGGCGGTCCCCGAGTGGCGGGGGGCGCTCTACGGGATCGCGGACGGATCGAGGAGGCGCCGGATGAGCCGTCCCGAACGTACCGCGACGGACGCGCGGCTACGGGACCACCACCGTCGTCATCATCCCCGCCTCCGCATGCTCGAGGACGTGGCAGTGGAGCATCCACTTGCCCGGGTCGATCGGGACCATGCCGACGTCGACGGTCTCCTGCGCGTGGACCAGCGTGGTGTCGCGCCAGTGGGGCTCGTCGACCGGCACGTCGTTCCGCGCCAGCACCTTGAAGAACATGCCGTGCACGTGCATCGGGTGCAGGCGGTAGGAGGCGTTGGTGAAGCGGACGCGGAGGAAGCGGTCGCGCGGGAACGCGATCAGGCCGTGGTGGGAATGGTCGCTCGGGTCGTGGGCGGCGGTCGGCGGCTCGACGTAGGCAGCGCCGTTGAGGGTCCAGGTGATCCCGTAGGGCCCGCCCCGCTGCGCCTGCAGCTCGAAGCTGTGCGTCGGCGCGACCGCGAGCGCCGCGGTCCATGCGGGCACGAATGCCGCGGCGGGGGACGCGAAGGTTGGGGTCGCGACGGCGTCGCCGGCGACGCGGATCGTCGCGAGCGGGAACGGCTGGCGGGTGAAGCGATCGACGATCTCGAGCGTCCGGCCGCCGGCGTCCGACGGGATCGTGACGTCGAGGTCGAGCCGGTTGCCGGGCGAGATCTCGAAGCCCGTGGGATCGAGCGGCCGCGCCGCATACATGCCGTCGACGGCGATCACCCGCGCGGCCAACGGCGAGAAGTCGGGCGCGAAGACGCGGCCGTTGGCCGTATTCACGAGCCGGAGCCGGAGACGCTCGCCGGGGCGGACCTCGAGCACCTCGCGGAGACGGCCGTTCACGGTCACGACGTTGCCCCAGCGGCCGTCGTGCATGAGATCGTGCGGCGTGACGAAGCGCGGATCGATCGCGCCGTCCTTCCCGAGACGCCAGTCGTCCAGCACCCAGACGACGTCGCGCGTATACGGCGGCGGCGTCGGCTCGTCGACGACGAGCACGCCGAAGAGGCCACGCTCGACCTGCTCGCTCGAGCGCAGATGGGGATGGAACCAGAACGTCCCGGCGTCCTTGGGCACGAACTCGTAGACGAAGGTCTCGCCCGGGCGGACGGGCGGTTGGGTGACGCCGGGGACGCCGTCCATCGCGTTCGGCACGCGGACGCCGTGCCAGTGCACCGTCGTCTCCATCGGGAGCCGATTGGTGAAGCGGACGCGCACGCGCTCGCCGACAGTCGCCCGCAGGATCGGCCCGGGGACTTGGCCGTTGTAGGCCCAGACCGCGAGCGGCCGGCCGTCGAACATCGGCAGCTCGGCGGGCGCGGCGGTGAGCTCGACCTCGCGGACGCCGCCACGCTCGCGGACCTCGGTCGGGTAGGCGCCGCGGAACTCCTTGGTGAGCAGGTAGGTCGCGCGCTCGACCGGGTCGGTCGGCACGCGCTCGCACGCCGCGAGCAGGGCCAGGAGCACGAGCGTGGCGAGCGTACGCCCCACCGTCAGAGCTGGACCGTGCGGAGCCGGAGCGCGTTGCCGATCACCGACACCGAGCTCAGGCTCATGGCGGCGGCGGCGATCATCGGGCTGAGGGTCAGACCGAAGACCGGATAGAGCACGCCGGCGGCGATCGGGACCCCGAGCGCGTTGTAGACGAACGCGAGGAAGAGATTTTCGCGAATGTTGCGCATGACGGCGCGCGACAGGCGGCGGGCGCGTACGATGCCGCGGAGGTCGCCCCGCACCAGCACGACGCCGGCGGTTTCCATGGCCACGTCGGTGCCGGTGCCCATCGCAATGCCGACGTGGGCAAGCGCCAGGGCCGGCGCGTCGTTCACGCCGTCACCCGCCATCGCGACGACGCGTCCTTCGCCGATCAGGCGCTGGATCGCGGCGCTCTTCTGCTCCGGGAGCACCTCGGCTTCGATCTCGGCGATGCCGAGCGTGGCGGCCACGACGGCGGCGGTCGCGTGGCTGTCGCCGGTCAGCATGACGATGCGGAGTCCCTCGGCGCGGAGCAGCTGCAGCGCCTCGGGGGTCGACGGCTTGATCGGGTCGGCGACGCCGAGGAGGCCCGCTGGGGCGCGGTCGAGCGCGACCAGCATCACCGTTTGTCCGGTGCGGCGAAGCGACTCGGCGCGGGCCGCGAGGGCCTCGGTCGCGACCCCGAGCTCGCGCATGAGGGCGACGTTGCCGAGCGCGACCTCGCGGCCGTCCACCCGGCCGACCACGCCCATGCCCGTCAGCGAGCGGAAGTCGTCGACGGCGCCGAGGACGGCGCCCTTGGCCTCGGCACCGGCGACGATCGCCGCGGCGAGCGGATGCTCGCTGCCGCGCTCGAGACTGGCGGCGAGCCGCAGCATGTCGTCGCTGCCGTCGACCGTCACCAGGTGCGGCTTCCCCATGGTGAGCGTGCCGGTCTTGTCGACCACCAGCGTGTCGACGCGCTCGAAG
>CAZWAX010000141.1:0-12683 GCA_964631985.1 uncultured Polyangiaceae bacterium
GCCACGTGGCCACGCCATTGAATGCCGTATTACGGCCGAAGATGCAACACGGGAAGATCCAGCGTGTGACGGGGAGTGGAGGAGCCGTGACGATGCACGAGCCGCGATGGCGGTCGCGAACGGAAGATCGACGGACAGGGCAACCGGGGCGAGCTCGGTCGCTGCCGTTGGTCGCCCTCGCCACCCTGAAGGAGATGCGATGAGCATGCCCGAGCGCGCCAGCGCCGACCGCGCTCTGCTGCGCTTTCTGGCGCGGCAGGGACGGATCAGCAGCGACGACGTCAGCCGGGTCGAAAAGATGCTCGAAGAGCCGGGCGTCGCCGTCCACGACGTCCTCGAGCGCGAGGGCATCATCGGCCAGAAGGATCTCGCGGTATTGCTCGCCGATACGCTGCGTCTCCGGCTCGTCGATCTGACCACCTATCCCCTCGACGCCAACGTCACGCGCGAGCTGAAAGAGAACATCGCGACCCGCTACGAGGTCGTGCCGATCCTCATCGACGAGCGCAGCATCGAGGTCGTCACTGCCAATCCGCTCGACCTCGACGGTCTGAAGGCGGTGGAGTTCGCAACCGGCAAGCGCGTGCAGGCCGTGGTCGCGACCCACATCGAAGTGAAGGACGCGCTCGCCCATACCTATCGCCTGCAGGAGTCCCTCGAACAGTTCCTGCAACTCGTGCCGGCCGGCGAGTCGCTGGTCGTGAGCGAGCTCAGCGACGACGGCGGCGACCTGCGCTCGGTCGCGGCCGACGCCGAGCTGCCGCCGGTCATCAAGCTCGCCGACAAGATGCTCATCGAGGGCATCAAGAGCCGCGCCAGCGACATCCACGTCGAGCCCGAGACGGACTCGGTTCTGGTGCGCTACCGCGTCGACGGCATCCTCGAAGAGGCGTTTCGCTTTCCCAAGTGGATCCAGAATCCCCTGGTCGCACGTCTGAAAGTGATGGCGAAGCTCGACATCACCGAGCGCCGGCTGCCGCAGGACGGACGCATCCAGGTCCGCTACACGGACAAGAGCGTCGACATGCGCGTGTCGAGTCTTCCCGCGCAGCACGGCGAGAAGATCACGCTCCGCATTCTCGACGCGAGTCAGGCGGTGAAGGTCCTCGACCGCCTCGGTTTTTCGCCCGTCGACCTGAAGATCCTGCGGGACGCGGCGAAGAAGCCGCAGGGGATGATCCTCATCACCGGGCCGACCGGGAGCGGCAAGACGACGACGCTCTACGCGCTCCTGCGCGAGATCTTCTCGCCGAAGACCAACATCGTCACGATCGAGAACCCGATCGAGTACCAGCTGAAGGGCATCAACCAGGTCGAGGTCAACGAGAAGCAGGGCCTCACGTTCGGCGGCGTGCTGCGCTCGGTGTTGCGACAGGATCCCGACGTCATCCTGATCGGCGAGATCCGCGACAAGGAAACGGCGCAGATCGCGTTCCAGGCCGCGAGCACCGGCCACCTGGTCCTGAGCACCGTCCACACCAACGACGCCGCGGGCGCGGTGACGCGCCTCATCGACCTCGGGCTCGAGCCGTACGCGATCGCGTCGGCGTTGAACCTGGTGGTGGCGCAGCGGCTGGTCCGGCAGCTCTGTCCGACCTGCAGCAAGCCGGTCGAGGTCGACCCCGAGACCCGGCGCCAGCTCCATCTCGACGAGGCCGCGAGCGTCAAGCAGGCGACCGGGTGCGCGCAATGCCGTCATTGCGGCGACCGTTCGCGCCTGGGCGTCTAAGAAATGCTGCCGATGACGAGCGGGATCATCAAGCTCATCGAGGCCGGCGCCGGCGAGACCATGGTGCGCCAGCAGGCACGCAGCGAGGGCGCCCACACGATCCTGGAAGACGCCGTCGAGAAGCTGCGCGCCGGGATCACGACCGTCGAGGAGATCCAGCGCGTCGTCCAGATCGTCGACGGCGAGACCACCCAATGTCCCGGTTGCCAGAAGGAGATCGCCGAGGACTACAGCGTGTGTCCGCACTGCAGCAAGGTGCTGCACGCGTCGTGCGGCGGCTGCGCCAAGCCGCTGAATCCCGAATGGGTGCGCTGCCCCTACTGCGGGGCCGCGGCGGTGGCCGACGAGACGCCGGCCGCGGCGGCGCCCGCCGAGCGGCGGAGCTTCAAGGCCCTGGTCGTCGACGACACGTCCACCATCCGCGACGTCGTGCAGCACACGCTCGAGCATTCCGACCTCGGGCTCACCGTGCTCACCGCCGAGAACGGTCCCGAGGCGCTCGAGCTCGCCGGACGCGAGCGTCCCGACATCGTCATCCTCGACATCATGATGCCCGGCATGGACGGGTTCGAGGTGTGCCGGCGTCTTCGCTCCGAGATGCGGACGGCCTTCGTGCCGGTGCTGATGCTGACGGCGCACGACAGCGAGGACGACGTCGCGCGCGGGTTCGGGGTCGGTGCCGACGACTACATGGTCAAGCCGTTCCGTCGCGAGGGTCTGGTGGCGCGGGTGCGCCGCATCCTCGAGCGCACGTACGGCAGTCAGGCGATCGGTGCGGCGCCGCTCCCGGATACCGCGAGCGCTCCGCCCGTCGGCGCCACGGACTCGGCGGCGACGTTTGCGACGGGAAGCGTGGGTGTCGACGTCGGCGCCCGGCTCGCGGAGCTCCTCGCCGATCGGGATGCCCTGAAGAGCGCGGTGGCCTCCTGCGAGGCCCGCCTGACGGAGCTCGCCGCCCGTCCCGGCGCGAGCGACGGCGCGGCCCGGGCGAACGGCCTCGATGCGACGGCGTTCGACGAGCTGCGGACGCTCGTCGCCGATTTGCGGTCCGCGCAAGAGCAGCGGTTCGACGTCCTCCGCGCCGACGCGCAGCGCGCGCTCACGATGGCCGAAGAGGCGCTGGCGAGCGTCCACGCGTCGGCGGCCGCCGCCCCGCCGGCCGATTTCCGGGCGGATCTCGCCGCCATGGCGAGCACGGTGGAGCGGCTGCAGGGCGAGCAGGCGAGCTTCCGTTCGGCGCTCGACGCCGCGCGGGCCGACGACGGCGCCGACGAAGAATGCGAGCGGCGTCTGCGCCAGGCGAGCGTCGAGATCGAGGAGCTCCGTACCGGCGTGACGGCCATGCAGGCCACGTGGCAGAGCGAGCTGCAGGCGCTGCGGAGCGACACGCGCACCGTCGCCGACGAGGCCGCCGAGCGGGTACAGAACGAGACCGCGAGCGCGCTCGCCCGGATGACGCAGAGCCTCGGCGGGTTGCAGAGCGACCTCGCGACCCAGCGGGAGGAGCTCTCACGCGAGAGCGGACGGGTGCGGGCGGCCGAGGCGCAGACCGGGCGCGTGCAGGACGAGGCGCTCGCCGCGACCGAGCGGGTCTCCCGGGAGCTTGCCGCCCTCCAGCGGACCCTCGCCGAGCACCACGACCAGCGCCAACGCGAGGCCGAGCAACAGCAACAGGACGCCAAGCGGCTCGTGAGCGTCGAGGAAGCCGCCCGCCGGACCCGCGCCGAAGCCGAGGCCGTGGCCGATCAGATGCGCGACGAGCTGGGCTCGCTGCGGCGCGCGCTCGGCGCGCGTCCGGACGGAGCGTCGCCGGAGGAGCTCGCGGCGGTACGGAGCCAGGTCGAGCGTCTCGCCGGCACCGCGGCCGGTGTGCAGGACGTCCGGGCGGAGATCACGGCGCTCGCCGACCGGACGGCGCAGGACCTGGCCGAGCTCCGCCGGTTGATCGCCATGCAGCAAGAGATCCAGAGCGCGACCGGCATGGACGCGCAGGCCTCCGAAGCGGCATGGCAGAACCTGCAACGTGAAGCGGTCGCGGCCGCCGAGGCGGCGGCGCGTGCGCTTCAGGGCGAGGCGATCGCGGCGGCCGAGGGCATCGCGCGCACGGCCCAGGCCGAGGCGCAGTCCGCGACGGCGACGGCGATCGCCGCGGCCGAACGCACCGCCGAGGGTCTCGCCGAGCTGCGGGAGACGGTGGTCGCGCAGCATGGCGTGCAGCAGGAAGAGCTCGCCTCGCTGCAGTCCCGCCTCGGGCAGGCGCGTCGGGCGGCGGTGAAGCTCGTGCGTCGGGTGCGCGTCGTCGGCCGGACCCTCGAGGCGAAGGCGCGCGAGGGCGATTGCGAACGGCAGCTCGCCGCCATGCGCGACGAGACCCTGGCGGCGCTCGCCGGCGTGCACCAGGAGCACGCCGCGCTCGCCCAGGGCGTGAGCGAACGCCTGAAGGATCTGCCGTCGGCCGCCGAGCATCGCACCGTCATGGCGTTCCTCGACGGCTGCGAGACCCAGCTCACCGAGTTCGCCGCGCGGTTGGACGCGCAGGGCGCCACGCGCACGGCCTCCGAGGACGAGGCGCGTCAGCACCTCACGGCCGAGCTGCAGGAGCTGAAGGGCGTCGTCGCGCGTCTCGACGACACCCATCGTCGCCACGCGGCCGACATCGAAGAGCGCCTGCGCGGTCTCATGCGGACCGCGGCCGGCGGCTTCGACGTCCAGCTCGCGCTCCTTCGCGGCAAGGTCGAGGTCCTGGCGCGGACGCTGCGCGACCAGGTGCCGGTCGATCCCACGCCGAACGGCGACGCGCTCTTGCAGCACCGCCAGGGCTTGCTCGAGATGCTCCGTGAGCAGCTGACGAGTCTCCAGAGCGGGACCGAGTGGCGGCCCCAACGCGTGCTCGACCTCCTGATCGAGTCGACGCTGGCGGCGGCGATCACGCCGTTCCGGCGCATGCTGCAACTCGCCCAGGGCGAAGAGTCCCCGACCCCGGAGCTCCCGCCGGCGGACGACCACGGCGCCTCGGGCGCTACGGACGAGTCAGCATCACCTTCTTGAGATCCTTCAGCCCGCCGAGCAGCTCGGACACGGACGTGCCGAGGTGCGGGTGGGTGACGTGCGGCGCCAGCTCGGCGAGCGGCGCCAGCACGAAACGCCGCTTGTGCATCTCGGGGTGCGGGATCTTCAGCGTCTTCTTGTTGACGGTCTGGTTGTCGACCAGCAGGAGGTCGATGTCGATGATGCGCGAGCCCCAGCGCTTGCCGGTGACGCGCTTCCGGCCCATCGATTTCTCGATCGCGAGGGTGCGCTTCAAGAGCTCCTCGGGCTCGAACTCGGTTTCGATCTCGAGCACGCTGTTGATGAACCAGGTCTTTGCGTTGCCGTGCGGCTCGCTCTCGTAGAGCGACGACGCCTTGACGATCCGCGTGTCGGGGAGCTCGGCCAGGCGTTGCTCCGCCTCGCGAATGTTCGCCTTCCGATCTCCGAGATTGGAGCCGAGGCCGACGTAGACCCGATGCGGCATCGTCGCTGGCGCGTCCCTTGTCTGCGCGGCCGAGGCCGCGCCTATCACGCCGGTGGAGCCGGCGTGTTCTAGAGTTTCAGTGTTTTGAGCCGTTCCACGGCTTCCGCGAGCCGTGGCGTTGCCACCGTGAGGCTGAACCGGATGTACCCTTCGCCGGCGCTGCCGAAGCCGCTCCCCGGGGTCGCGACCACGCCGATCTCCTGCAGCAATTTCGAGACGAGGCTCGTCGACGTGAAGCCGCGCGGACACGCGACCCACACGTAGAAGGTGGCGCGCATCGGCTGGGCCTCGAGCCCCATGTTCTTCAGGGCGGGCAGGATCATGTCGCGGCGCGCGCGGTAGAGGTCGCGCATCCTCGCGACGGGTGTCTGGTCGCCCGTGAGGGCGGCGATCCCGGCCTCTTGCACCGCCTGGAAGATCCCAGAGTCGACGTTGGTTTTCACCTTGCCGAGGCCCGCGATGAGCTCGCGGTTGCCGGCGGCGAAGCCGACGCGCCAGCCGGTCATGTTGTAGGTCTTCGAGAGCGAGTGGAACTCGATGCCGAGCTCGCGCGCGCCGGGGGTCGCGAGGAAGCTCGGCGGCGGCTCGTCGAAGTAGATCTCGGCGTAGGCGTTGTCGTGGGCGACGATGACGTCGTTGCGCTCGGCGAAGGCGACGACGTCGGCGAAGAACTGGCTGGTGGCGAGAGCGCCGGTCGGGTTGTTGGGGTAGCCGATCCACATGAGCTTCGCGCGCTTGGCGATCTCGGCGGGGATGGCCTTCAGGTCGGGGAGGAAGCCGTTCTCGGCGCGGAGCGGCATCGGGTAGACCGTGCCGCCGTTGAACGTGGTACCGATGCCGTAGACCGGGTAGCCGGGGTCGGGCACGAGCACGATGTCGCCCGGGTCGACGAAGGCGACCGCCAGGTTGGCGATGCCTTCCTTGGGGCCGATCAGCGAGACGACCTCGGTGCCGGGGTCGCAGCGGACCGCGAAGCGCTTTTCGAGGTACGAGGCCGCGGCGGCCCGGAAGCTCGGCATCCCCTCGTAGTCGGGGTAGCGATGGTTCGCCGGGCGGGTGGCCGCTTCCTGCAGCGCCGCGACGATGTGCGGAAACGTCGGGCTGTCGGGATCGCCGATCCCGAGGCTGATGAGGTCGACGCCGCGAGCCGCGACCTCCTTCTTCATGCGGTCGATCTCCGCGAAGAGATAGGGCGGAAGGCGACGAATTCGTTCGGCAGGAAGGATACTTACGGGCACCGTCTCGACTCTCCTTCGTGCGACCGCGCGCCCCCGAACCTGCCAGCAGACACGCAAAACCGATCGAGAAGCCGCTACTTAGCCGAACACTCCCGAATGCACAAGGCAATGGTCGATTCGTATAGCGTTGCACTTGGGTCGGTGCTTCGTGTGGGTGGGCCCGGGGCGCGCCGGCTCGGAGTCTCGCGGGCCCACCCCCACGACGGACCGTCGCAGCGCAAGGTGCTCCTTGCTCCTTGGGCTACGAAGCGGCGCTGGTTTGGGGGAGGGAGGTGGTGGCTTCGTCGACCCGGCCGAGGACGACCCTTAGACGGTGCTGGGCGCCGTCGTTGGGGCAGGGGATGGCGTCGGGGGCTACCCGGCGGCCGTCGAGCTCGATCAGGCCGACGCCGCGGCACAGCGCATTCGGGTTTTCGATCGTGATCTCGAAGGTCGTCCGGCCCTGGGTCCAGAGGACGGTGCAGGACGGCCAGGCGGTCGGGAAGCAGGGATCGACCTGCAGCCGGTCGCCGTGCCGGCTGATGCCGAGGATGCCCTCGAGGCCGGCGCGGTACATCCAGCCGGCCGAGCCGGTGTACCAGGTCCAGCCGGCGCGGCCGGCGTGCATGGGGTGCGAGTAGACGTCGCCGGCGAGCACGTAGGGCTCGCCGCCGTAGCGCTCGGCCGCGGCCCGCTCGCGAGCGTGGTTGATGGGATTCAGGAGGTGGAACATCTCGACCGCCTCGTCGCCGGCGCCGATGCGGGTGAGGGCGAGGATGGTCCACATCGCCGCGTGCGAATACTGACCGCCGTTCTCGCGGATGCCGGGCGGATAGCCGCGGATGTAGCCCGGGTCGGGCTCGGCGTGGTCGAAGGGCGGGGTGAGCAGGAGGATCAGGCCGAGCGGACGGCGCACGAGGTGCGCCCGGACCGCGTCGAAGGCTTGCTCGGCGCGCCGCGGCGAGGTGAAATTCGCGAGCACGGCCCACGACTGTGGCAGCGAGTCGATGCGGCACTCGCTGCTCCGCGCCGAGCCGAGGGGCGTGCCGTCGTCGAAGTAGCCGCGGAGATACCATTCGCCGTCCCAGGCGAGCTCCAGCATGTTGGCGAGCCGGCGCATCTCGCCGCGGTAGCGGAGCGCGCGCTCGCCGTCGCCCCGTTTCTCGCAGAGATCGGCGAAGGTCCGGAGCACCGTCCCGAGGAAGAATCCGAGCCAGACGCTCTCGCCCCGTCCCTCGGCGCCGACGCGGTTCATGCCGTCGTTCCAGTCACCGTTGCCCATGAGCGGGAGCCCGTGCGGTCCCGCCGTGATGCCGCGATCGATGGCGCGCAGGCAATGTTCGAAGAGCGTCCCCTGCTCGGCGGCGTCCCGCGGCAGCTCGTAGGCGTCCTGCTCGCCCGGGGCGAGGGGCCGCATCTCGAGAAACGGCACGACCTCGTCGAGGACGGCGGCGTCGCCGGTGGTGGCGACGTAGCCGGCGGCCGAGTACGCCAGCCACAGAAGATCGTCCGAGCAGCGCGTGCGCGTGCCGCGGCCGAGCGGCGGATGCCACCAGTGCTGGACGTCGCCTTCGACGAACTGGCGCGCGGCGGCGCGCAGGAGCTGCGCGCGCCAGAGCTCCGGCCGCGCGAACCCGAGCGCCATCACGTCCTGCAACTGATCGCGAAAGCCGAAGGCGCCCCCGGGTTGGTCGTAACCGCAGCGCGCCCAGAGCCGCGCGGCGATCGCCTGGTACTGGAGCCAGCCGTTCATCATCACGTCGAAGGAGTCGTCGGGGGTCCGCACGCGGATGGCGCCGAGCATCGTCTCCCACAGAGCGGTGACGGCGGCGCGGGCGGCGCTCACGGTGGCGGGGTCGGCATAGCGGGCGAGGAGCGCGTCGGCGTGCACGCGGTCACGCCCTTGCCCCAGCACGAACGTGACGGTGCGGTCCTCACCGGGCGGGATCTCGATCTCGACCTCGAGCGCGCCGCATGGATCGAGGCCCGGGCCAAAGCGTCCGGCGAGGCGCTCGCGGGCGAGCGCGGCCGGCCGGCGCGGGCTCCCGTAGCGTCCCAGCATCTCCAGGCGGTCGCCCGTCGCCGAGCGCGGCCGCGGTGTTGCGGACAGAAAAGCGGTCCGTCCGGGAAAGTCCTCGCCGTAGGCGTTGGTCGCGAGCACGGCCTCGCGGGCGGGGTCGCGTGCGGTCACCACGTGCGACGCCATCTCCTGTCGCGGCGGGCCGAGGCTCCACTCGCAGTAGGCGTAGGCCCGGAGACGCCGTGGCTCGCTGCCGCGATTCGTGATCGTCAGGACCGAGAGCTTCACGGGGTCGTCGGCGGCGACGAAGACCGCGAGCTCGTGGGCGAGATCGTCGCGCTCGTGCTGGTACCGCGTGATGCCGTAGCCGTGCCGGACCACCCAGCGCGCGCCGTCCGCCGTCCGCTCCATGGCGCCCGGGGTCGCGCCCCACGCCGCGCCGGTCTGCTCGTCGCGGAGGTAGAACGCCTCCGCGCCGAGGTCGAGCACCGGGTCGTTGGCGAACGGGGTGAGGCGGTTTTCGCGGCTGTTCTCCGCCCAGGTGAAGGCCGGACCGGCGTGCGTGACGAGGCTCCCGAACTCGGGATTCGCGAGCACGTTGCTCCACGGCCGCGGCAAGGCCGCGTCGCCGTCGAGGACGATGACGTACTCGGTGCCGTCGCTGGTGAAGCCGCCGAGGCCGTTCGCGAGGAGGAGCGGCGGCACCGGAACATGCGGCGTGGGCGGGCGCGCGGCGACGATCCGCGGCCCCGTCGGCGCCGCCCAGGATCGGCGCGCCGGCCAGCGCGGCTCGGGATAGGGACGGTCGAGCTGGTTGGCGAGCTCGCCGCGCTCGCCGTCGAGGACGGCGCGCGCGCTCGCGAGCAGCAGCGTCCGGTCGGTGGCCGTCAGGTTCTCGGTGCGTAGGAGATGGACGCCGGCCGGCCGGTCGCGCCAGCCCGCCCACGGACCACTTTGCAGCAGCTTGTCGAGGCGGGCGTGCATCTCGCTCCGGTAGCCCTCGGCCTGCTCGTTCAACACGACCACGTCGGCGGCGAGCCCCTTGAGACGCCAGTACTCCTGCGCGTGCAGCACCTGCTGCACGAGTGCCAAGTCGCCGTCCTCGACGACCACGGCGACGACGATCGGGATGTCGCCAGAGATCCCGAACTGCCAGAGCCCCGATTGCCCGCGGACGTTCTCGGCGCGGAGCGCCGGGTCGGCGCGCAGCGTCGGATCGGCCCAGAAGACGCGCGACGCCAGGCGCTCGAAGAGCTGGGCCTCGTCCGAGCCGAGATCGAGATGGCGGAGCGCGATCTGCACGTGGGTGAACGCGAGCGACAGGGCGCGGCCGGCCATCCCGTAGTCGTGGTACTTCTGCGCGAGCGCGCGTGCCGTGGGCTCGTCGGTCGCGGCACCGGTCGCGAAGCTCAGGCGGGCGAAGGCCCCCGGCGCGAGCCGGACGCGATAGCGCAGGCTCGCGACCGGATCGAGCACCGCGCCGACGCGTCCCGAGAGCGGCCGGCCGTCGAGCGCGATCGGGTCGCTCGGTTCCCGGCCGTGGCCGAGGAACGCGGCGCGATCGGTCTCCCACTCGACCGGGCCGCGCAACCCCCCCTCGACGCTGAGCGTGTGGAGCGCGGTCAGCACCGGCTCGCTCGACGCCCGCGGGCGGCGGCGGCAGAGGAGGGCGGTGTGCTCGGGGAGGTACTCGGTCTCGATGAAGAGCTTGCCGAATGCGGGGTGGGCGAGGTCGGTCGCGCGGTCGCCGAGGACGATCTCCACGTAGCTCGTGATCTCGATTTCGCGGACGCGCTCGTCGTGGTTGGCGATCGAGAGCCGGCGCACCTCGACGTCGTCCTCGGGCGAGACCGCGATGTCGAGCTGGGTCTCGATGCCGTCGTCGGTGCGGCGGAACATCGCCTTCTCGGGCAGGAAGTGCACGAGGTAGTCGTCGGGCTCGCGCAGCGTCGGCTGATGCGTCGCCGACCACACCACGCCCGAGCGGACGTCGCGGAGATAGATGGCGTGGCTCGTCGGGTCGCGGGTGGGGTCGGGACGGAGGCGCGTCACGACGTGCTCGCGCCGCCAACTGCCGCCGCCTCCCGCGTTGGTGACGACGGCGGTGTAGCTGCCGTTCGAGAGAAAGTGCGCGTGCGGGAACGCGGTATGCGGCGAGCGGAACCGGCGGGTCGAAAGCGGTGCCGGCGGCGGCAGCACGCGTGTCGATTCGGCGGGACGCGGCTCGACGATCGGGACGTCGCGCGGCACCCGTTCCTGCAGCAGCAGCTCGGTCGCTTGCACGTGCGGGTCGGCGTGGAAGCGCTCGACGAAGCGATTGCCGTCGAGCACGTTCGCGAATGCCAGCAGACTCATCGCCTGGTGGTGCGCGAAGTAGGCGCGCACGATCGCGCCGCGCGCGCGCGGTGTGGTCTCGGCCGAGCTCTCCCCGCCGTCGGACCGCGGGGTGTAGTCGATGGCCTCGTAGAAGCCGTAGCGTCCGAAAAGCCCGGCGGCCGAGAGCTGGCGCAGGTTGGCGGCGGCCGCCGGCGCGTCGACGAGCGCCGCCAGCGCGGTCGCGTACGGGGCGATCACGAGGTCGTCCCCGAGCCCGCGCTTCAGACCGAGCCCGGGTACGCCGAAGGCGCGGTACTGGTAGTTGCCGGCGCGGTCGAGCCCGCAGTAGGCCGACTCCGAGATCCCCCACGGCACCCCGACCCGCTGCCCGTAGCGCCGTTGCTGCTGCACCGCCGCGCGGCACGTCCCGTCGAGCAGTGTCTCGGGATAGCGCCGCGTGAAGACCAGCGGCAGCAGATACTCGAACATCGTTGCGCTCCACGAGAGCAACACCGCACGGCCGTCGACGCCGGTGAGTGGACGACCGAGCGCGAACCAATGACGCGCCGGGGCGTCCCCCTTGGCGATCGCGACGAAGCTCGCGAGGCGCGCCTCGGAGGCGAGGAGATCGTAGAAGGACGAGTCGAGGCGGCCCGGACCTTCGTGGTCGGGCAGGCGGTAGCCGACGGCGAACAGGCGGCGCCGGGCGTCGTAGAGCAGGCGGAAGTCGGTGTCGTGGGCGAGCGTGCGGGCGCGGACGGCAAGCCGGCGGAGGCGTGGGGCGAGGGCCACGTCCATCGGGCCCTCCGGTTCGCGGAGGGACTCTTCCAGCGCCTCCGCCAGCACCATGCAGGCGGCGACGAGATTGCCGCTGTCGACGGTCGAGACGTAGCGCGGGGCGAGCGGTGCTTGCGTCCGCGTGTCGTACCAGTTGAGGAGGTGCCCTTCCCAGCGCTCGAGGCCGTCGACGCCGTCGAGCATGCGTTCGAGCCGCGTGGCAAGCGTGGGGAGGTCGATGAAGCCGAGATCGCGGGCGGCGACGGTCGCGAGCAGCGCCAGACCGATGTTGGTCGGCGACGTGCGGTGCGCGACGATCCCGCCGGGCTCCTCCTGGAAGTTGTCGGGTGGGAGCCAGTGGTCCTCTTCCGTGAGGAAGGTGTCGAAATATTCCCAGGTACGGCGTGCGGTTTCCAGGAAAAGTGCCCGGTCGCTCTCCGAGAGCGGGATCTCTTCCTTGGCGACCGGGCCGCTCAAGCGGAATGCGACGAACGGCGCCGCGAGCCAGAGCAGGGCGAAGGGCGCCGCCCACGGCAGCGCGTCCGGACGCATGAGCCCCACCGCGCCGACCACGAGCGTCCCGCACAGCGGGCTCGCTGCCATGTCGGCGAGGAAGAGCCGTACGCCCTTCTCGCGCATGAGACCGGTGGCGCGTTCCGAGCTCACCGCCGCGGTCTCCCACTCGAGCAGACGCCGTTGCGTGATGAAGAGGCGGATGAGTGTCAGCAGAACGGCGTGCAGCGTCTCCCACGCCTGAAACGCGAGGAGCGTGACCGTCAACACGATGCGCGCGACGGCGGTCTCCAGATCCTCGGCGAGCGCGCGCAGGAAGGCGGCGAAGGTACGCGCGGGACCCGGTCCGTGGAGCAAGGGGGCGAGCGCGACCCAGAGCGGTGCCGCGGCGACCGCGAGCGCCGCGATCGTCCACACCCCGGGATGACCGGGCAGGACGAGCCAGCCCGCGATCAGCCAGGTGAGCAGGCCCGGGGCGACCAGGCTCCGGCGCAGGTTGTCGAAGATCTTGAAGCGGCTGATCGCGGGGAGGGGATTCCGCGTCACGCCCGCCGGCGTCGGCACCCACGGCAGGAGCCAGAAGAGGATCTGCCAGTC
>CAZWAX010000142.1:0-12674 GCA_964631985.1 uncultured Polyangiaceae bacterium
AGGCCGCTCCTTGCTGGCGAGTGCGCGAAAGAGCGACCAGGGCTCGAGATCGAGCGTGAGCCCTCGCGCGTGCATCGTCGCTCCCGTCTTAAAGACCGCTGACGCCGTCCGCAAGGTGGCGTCCGCTCGGGCGAACGGGGAGCACCGGCCGTGAACGCGTCGGTCCGCTTGCTCGAAGGCACGTTGCCGGCGACGGTGCACGTCCAGGCGACGGTCGCGGAGTCGCATGCCTCGGCCTCGGTGCTCGGCACCGAGCGCGCGGGGAGCGGCGCCTTCGTCGACAGCGACGGCTTGATCGTGACCGTCCACTACGTCGTGCTCGGCGGACACGAGGTGCGTGTCACCCTTTTCGACGGCCGCGAGCTCGCCGGCGAGGTCGTGGCGCAGGATTTCTTCTCGGGCATCGCGCTCGTGCAGGTCGGTGGCGACGACTTTCCCGCGTTGCCGGTGGCCGTCGACGACGATGCGGCGCTCGCCGTCGGTGACGAGGTGTTCATCGTGGCCAGCGTCGGGGATTCCGGCCGGCGGGCCAGCTCGGGCGGCATCACCTCGCTCGATCCGTTCGACGCCAATTGGGAATACACGCTCGAGCGCGGGATCTTCGCGTCGGCGATGAACCCGGGCCTCGGCGGCGGGCCGCTGATCGACCGCCGCGGCCGGGTGGCCGGCGTCGTGTCGCTCAACTTGAACGAGATCGGTCGCTTCTCGCTGGCGATTCCGATCGCCCACTACCGCAACCACCGCGAGGAGCTGTTGCGCTTCGGTCGCCGCACGACGCGGCCGTCGCGCGCCTGGCTCGGCCTCTTCTGCTACGTGCTGCGCGGACACGTGGTGGTGGCGGGCTTGCTGCCGGGCGGCCCCGCCGAGACCGGCGGGCTCGCGCAGGGCGACGTCGTGCTGGCCGTGGGCGAGCACGAGGTCCGCTCGCGTCGCGAGTTCTACGAGCGTCTCTGGGACCACCGGGCGGGGGACGACGTCCGGCTGCAGATCTTTCGCGACGAAGGCGTGCGCACGCTGGTGGTGCCGAGCGGCAACGTGGAGGAGTTCTTCGCATGATGAAGGCGCGGATGCGGGTCGGGGATTTCCTCGTCGCCTATCTCCAGAAGATCGGCGTCACGCATCTGTTCGGCATCCCGGGCGATCTCGTCATCAACCTCTTCTTCAAGTTCGGCCGGCCGCGCGGGCTCGAGATCGTGACGCTCTCGCACGAGCCCGGCATCGGCTTCGCGGCCGACGGCTACGCACGCGCCACCGGGCGCATCGGCGTCGTCTGCGTCACTTACGGCGCCGGCGGCTTCAACATGGTGAATCCGGTCGCGGGCTCGTTCTCCGAGCGGGTGCCGATTTTGGTGGTGAGCGGCGGCCCCGGCGAGGAAGAACGGAAGCTCGGGCAGCTGATCCACCACCAGGCGAAGGAGATCGAGTCGCAGTACAAGGTCTACGACGAGATCACCTGCGCCGCCGCCGTGCTCGACGACCCGCGCTCCATTGCCGGCGAGGTCGACCGCGTCGTCCGCGCCATCTGGCGCGAGCAACGGCCGGGCTATCTCGAGATCCACCGCGACATGGTCGATCGCCTGATCGAGGTGCCGGCGGCACTGCGCGACTGGGACGGTGGGCTCGACTTCGCGCATTCCGACGAGCGCAAGACCGCGGAAGCCGCACGTGAGACCGCGACGCGTTTCAACGGGTCGCGGAAGCCGGCGGTGATCGTCGGCATCGAGACCTTTCGCTACAAGCTGCAACGCGACGTCGTGAAGCTGGTCGAGCGCATGGGCGCCCCGTGCATGACGACGGTCCTCGGCAAGGGCGCCTTCCCGATGGACCACCCGCTCGCCATGGGCGTCCACATCGGGCCGCTCAGCCCGCCGCCGATCCGCCGCCGGATCGACGAGGCCGACCTGGTGATCAACCTCGGGACGCTTCTGACCGACATGAACCTCGGGAGCCGCCCGCCCCAGATCACGCGCGATCAGTCGATCTGGGCGGTCGGCAACCGCGTGAACGTCAGCTGCCACACCTACACCGACGTCGGCATCCGCGATTTCGTCCGCGCGCTCCAGCGCGAGCGCCTGCGCCGACACCGCGAGCAGGTGACCTACGCCGACAACCTGAAGCCGGCGCGCGGCCCGCTCACACGGGCCATCATGGTGGCCGACATGCTGCGCGAGGTGAATCGCTTCCTCGCGGGGAAACGCGGATGGGCGGTGATCGCCGAGTCCGGCGACATGCTGTTCGCAGGGCTCGACATCCGCATCGGCCGCGGCGGCGCGTACCTGGCGCAAGGCTACTACGCCTCGATGGGATTCGGCGTGCCGGGTGCGCTCGGCATGGAGATCGGGACGGGACGCCGGCCGATCGTGCTCTGCGGCGACGGCGCGTTCCAGATGACGGGCCCCGAGCTCGCCCAGGCCCCGCGCCACGGTCTCCGGCCGATCGTCGTGCTGATGAACAACGGTGGCTGGGGCATCTTCCGTCCGATCGCCGAGCGCGAGGACCTGCTCACCATCCCGAACTGGCCCTATGCCGAGCTGGCGCGCGCCTGGGGCGGCGCCGGCTACGTCGCCTCGACCGTCGCCGAGTTCCGCGAGGCGCTCGCCGACGCCGAGCACGCGCCGAGCTTCGCGCTCATCGAGACGCGCGTCGACCCCCACGACCTGTCACCCGTCAGCAAGAAGTACATCGAGGCCTCGGCCCGCAAGGCGGGCGTCGGGCGGAGGACTGCCCCCGTTCGGAAGCGCGTCACGATCGGCTGAGGCCGGCGCCCGATTCGCTTTCGGGTGACGCGCGTTGGCGCAAGCCAGCGCTCGCGGATGGCGCGTGTGAGGCACCGGCCGTGGCTCGACGGCCGGGGCTGCCCTCTCGCGCAGACGCAGCGTCCATCGGACTGGACAGCTCCCCGCGAACGGTCCTCCGTGTTTGCTGCCTCGCGACCCATGCCGCTCACGGCATCACCCTTGCTGGGTAGGCGAGGACGGGTGGTGCGACGTCGTCTCGTCGTGACGTGCACCGAGAAAAGAGGTGCGTCATGGATCGGCGTACAGGGGTTCTCCTCGCGTTGCTGGTCGTCCCGACCGGAGCATGGGCCGGGTGGGGCGAGGAATGGCTCGGCTGCGGCAAGATGGTGGGCGACGGGTTCCGGCGCGTCGCGAGCGATCCGCCCGGGCGCTTTCTCGGAAAGGTCCCCGAGACCACGGCGTCATGCCGGGGCGGCGAACGGGCCGCCAGGTATCGCGCGACCCCGTGGGTCGACTGGGCCAACTACTGGGGGACCGGTGACGCTTCCAGCAAGAAGGCGCGGCTGCTCGACATCGGTCACCTCAGCCCCAACGGCCGCGGGATCGACGGCGCGCTGCTCGACCTCGAGTATCAGCGCATCGAGCTCATCAAGTTCAACCTGCTCGACAACAGCGGCACGTATCCCGGCTACGTGCGCGGGTGGCAGGCCGGACGGATTCCCAACGTCTGGAGCGAGATGCGCCTGCCGAGCGAGCATCCGCACTTCGACGCCGTCGGCGGCGACGGCGAACAGCACTGCCGGAACGAGCTGGTCCGCTTCCGCAATCTCACCGGTATCTGCAACGACACGCGGAATCCGGCGATGGGCTCGAGCACCATGGTGCTCGCCCGTAACGTCGACTTTGCGGCGACCTTCCCCGAGCTCGGCGACGACGAGCTGACGCGCAACCGCCACGGTGACCGGATCGGCATCATGAAGCCCGATCCGCAGGTCGTCAGCCGCCGACTCTTCACCCGCCGGCAGAGCAGTCCGGAGCGCTGTGCGAACGGCCTCGGCCTCGAGTGCGACTACCAGAAGGCGCCGTTCATGAACGTGATGGCGGCCTTCTGGATCCAGTTCATGACCCACGATTGGTTCTCGCACATGCGCGAGGGAGACAACGACCTCGGCCAGCCGCTGCTCGCGATGGGATGCCGCTCGACGCGCGAGAACGGCGTGGAGCGCGCGCTCACCGAATCGGAGGTGCGGGGGCTCGGCTGCCGGCCCGCGGACGTGGTCGACCAGGCGTTCGTCGCCGATCACGCGGCCCCGCGGACCTTCACCGACGCGAGCGGGGCGACCCGGCTCGAGCGCGCGCATCGCACGACGCGCAACATGGTGACGGCGTGGTGGGACGGCTCGCAGATCTACGGCTTCGACGAGACCTCACGGCGCCGCGTCAAGCGCGATCCCGCCGACCGCGCCAAGCTCCTCATGGTGGCGACGGAGGACGGCTCGAGCTCCGGACGACGGCTCGGGTACCTGCCGGTCATGACGGCCGACGATCCCAAGAACGCCGTGTGGGCCGGGCAGGAGGCGGTGGGCTTTCCGGACAACTATTCGGCGGGTCTGAGCTTCCTCCACAACGTCTTCGCCCGTGAGCACAACCTGTTCGTCGACGCGTTTCGCGCCCAGCGGAAGACCGACGACTCGGGTCTGCGCGATCCCGCCAGTCCCGCGCGCCCCATCGCCTACGGCGACGTGACCGACGACGACCTCTTCGAGGTCGCGCGCCTGGTCGTCGCTGCCGAGATCGCCAAGATCCACACCATCGAGTGGACGACCCAGCTGCTCTACGACGAGCCACTCTATCTGGGCATGAACGCCAATTGGACCGGCTTGTTCGAGGAAGGCTCGCTCGCCTCGAAGGCCACGGCGCACGTCGTCGAGAACACCTTCGGCCCGTCCTCCGATCCGAAGAAGGCGACCCAATGGTACTCGATCTTCGCGGGCGGGAGCGGCATCGTCGGCCTCGGCAGCCATCACTACGACGACGGCGCCATCTTCGCCCGCTACGACCCGAAGAAGACCGACCGCTGGAACCTCGCCGACGAAGCCGACCTCATGCGGGGGGTGAACCACTTCGGGTCGCCCTTCAACTTTCCGGAGGAGTTCGTCACCGTCTATCGGCTGCATGCGCTCATTCCGGACCTGATCGAGCTGCGCCGGCTCGACGGCGATCCGAACGCCATCGTCGGGACGGTGCCGGTGGTGAAGACGTTTCGCGGCGAGGCCACGGAAGCGGTGCGCCGCGGCGGCCTCGCCAACTGGGCGCTCTCGATGGGACGGCAGCGGCTCGGCTTGCTGACGTTGCAGAACATGCCGCTCTTCCTCCAGAACCTGCCGTTGAAGGGCCGACTGGCGAGATCCTCGACCGATCGCCTCGACGTGCCCGCGCTCGACCTGATGCGCGACCGGTCGCACGGCGTGCCGCGCTTCAACGAGTTCCGGCGTCAGTACGGTCTGCAGCACCTGACCAGCTTCGACGACTTCGTGGACGCGCGTGTCGCCGATCGCGCCGCGGAGGATCCCGCCGCCCGGGCGGAGCTCGAGCGCCAGCGTTCGCTGGTCGGCATCATGCGCGAGCTCTACGGACAGCATACGTGCGACGCGTCCAAGGTGATCACGCGCGCGCAACGCGACGGCGACCGACCCATCACCGACTGCCTGGGCCATCCCGACGGGACCGTCGTCGACAACATCGAGGACGTGGACGTGGTGGTCGGCATGCTGGCCGAGTCGACGCGACCACACGGCTTCGCGATCTCCGAGACGCAGTTCCAGGTGTTCATCCTGAACGCCTCGCGCCGGCTTTTCAGCGACCGCTTTTTCACCTCGAGCTTCCGTCCGGAGTTCTATTCGCACCTCGGGTTCCGGTGGGTGAACGAGAACGGTCCCGACGGCGTGGTGTGGGAGAAGGGCGAACCGAACGGGCACCGCATGCAGGCCCTGCCCATGAAGCGGCTGCTCTTGCGGACGGTGCCCGAGCTCGCCGGCGAGCTCGCCTCCGTCGTGAACGCCTTCGACCCCTGGGCGCGCGATCGGGGCGAGTACTATTCGCTCGCCTGGAAGCCGCGCCCCGGTGCGGAAGCCGATCCGGCGTTTCGTGCCGACGGCCTCCTGACGGCGAGCCGGTAGCGCCATGCCGACGTCTGGAGGACAGGTCGTGCAACTCGCTGCAGCGTCGCCGAGCGTTCCGCCCGCCGCGTCGCGCCCGGCACCGCCGCGGCGCATCCGCATTCCCTTGCTGATCGACCTCGTCCTCGTCGACGACCTGGGGCAGATCGCCGAGCTCGACGCGCACCCCGAGCTGACGCGGGTGGTGCAGCACGCCGGCCCGCTCGGGAATCGCCTGCTCTCGCGCCGCATCGCGCGCGCGTTCGCGATCGGCCCCCGTCCGCTGCCGACGTTCACCGACCGTACGGACGCGTCGCGGGCGCGCCGACAACGCGAGTTGGAGACGCGCCTCGCGGCGCCCCCCAACGACCTCGACGGGCCGGAGGTCGAGACGATGGTGCGCTACGTGCGAGGGCAGGGCGATCCCGAGCGCGTGGGGATCGCGGTGCAGACGGTCTTCGGACGACTCTTCGAGCCCACCTACCGGGCCTCGGCCGAGAGCTATCGCGCCGCATGCCTGGTGCGGGATTTTCCGCGGGCGCTGCCGCCGCGGAGCTGGTGGTGGGCGGTGTCCGGCACGCTGGCGCGCGGCCAGCGGCGCCTCGCGGCCGTCGCCGGCGGCGATCCCCCCGCGATTCACGCCATCACCAACACCGTCCACAACGTCGTCGAAACGCTCACCCGCATGCGGGCGTTGGCTGCCGGATCCGGTCGTGGCGTCCCGGCGGGCGAAGCGGTCGCGCGGTGTCTCGCGGCGCCGCCGGCCTTGCTGCGGTGGTGCACCCGCGCCACGCGGCTCCCCGGTCTCGGCAAACCGCTCCGTCGCGGGACGCTGGTGATGATGCGCCTCGACCGGGCGCACGACGCGCTGCGCGACGCGGCGTCGCCGTTTCTCGTCGGGCAATGGAATCAATGCCCGGCGCATCGCTACGTCACGGCACTGCTCGAGCACGTGTGGGACGACGCGCGGGCCTGAAGGCCGCGAGCGGATCGCCGTGACGCCGCAGTCCCAATTCTTGGTGTTGGCGCCGGTCGCCGCGGGGCGCGTTCGCGACCTGCGGGCGCTGCTCGCAACCATGAACGCGGAACCGGGTCTGGCCGACCCCGCGAATGCGCTCGTGCCGTTCGGGCGCTTCGAGCGACTGCACTTCGCGCGCTTCGCGGTGCTGGACGATCCGACGCTCGGTGACATCGAAGCGGCGTACGGCGTGCCGCGCCCCTCCCTGCCGGTGTATCTCGCGCTCATCGTCAGCTGCGACGGAGTCGCGGGCGCGTGCATCGCCGAGCTGGCGCAGCGCGCGACCTCGGGTCTCCGCCGCATCTTCGGTCACTGCGACGGCTTCGATGCGGAGGGCGATCTCGCGGCGTGGATGCTGGCACACCAACGCTCGCTCGCGGCCAGCTACGTCAATTGGGTCGGCCGTACGGTGCGACAGATCAAAGAGGAAAGCGCGCTCCGACGGGCGCTCGCCGCGCGCGTGTCCCGCGTGCCGCTCGCATCGGCGCCGGAGGCGCAGCGCCTCCGGCGTGAGCTCATCGACTTCGTCGATGCCGAGGTCAGCGCCGGAAGGCTCGGCCTCACGCCCCCCGACCCGACGCCGCTCCGCTGGCGGATCGCGACGCTTCTCCATTGCGTGGCCGTTCCCCTGCTCGTGCTCCCGCCGCTGGCCGTGTTGGCACCGCTCTGGCTCCCCATCTTGCGCGGGAAGGAGGAGGCCGACGCGGAGATCTGCCCGGCCCCGGACCCGGCGGCACTGGTGGAAATGCAGGACCTCGAGGACCGGGACGTGTCGAACCAGTACACGGCGATCGGCTCGCTCAAGCCGGGTTGGGTTCGGCGCGGGCTCGTCGTCGCCCTCCTGGCCTTGATCGACTGGGCGAGCCGTCACGTCTTCACGCGTGGTCATCTCGCGCGGGTGCAGACGATCCATTTCGCGTTCTGGGCGTTTCTCGACGACCAGCGGCGGGTCGTCTTCGCCAGCAACTACGACGGCGGCCACGAGGCCTACATGGACGACTTCATCAACAAGGTGGCGTGGGGCCTGAATCTGTCGTTCAGCCACGGCGTGGGTTGGCCGCGCACGCGTTGGCTGATCGCGCGGGGCGCGCGCATCGAGGACAAGTTCAAGCACTACCAGCGCCGCCATCAGCTGCCGACCCAGGTCTGGTACAAAGCCTATCCGGGACTGACGCTGGTCGACCTCGAGCGCAACCAGCGCATTCGCGAAGGCCTGGAGCTCGCGCACGTCACCGATGCGCAGGCGCTCGCCTGGTTGAGGCTGTTGTGAGCACCGAGCGCGGCCGTGGCGGGGCAGTGGAGCTGGAGGACGTGCAGGGCCTGGTGCGGTTCGGGTACGGGCACTTGCCGGAAGCGTGCGTGCTCCTCCTGCGCGTCACGGATTCCGCCGCGGCGCGGTCGTGGTTGGCGGGGGTCGAGATCACGACCGCGGTCGATGCCGACCCGCGTCCCACGACCGCGTGCCACGTCGCGTTCACGATCGCCGGGCTGCGGGCATTGGGCGTCGCTCCCGTCGTCTGCGCCGACTTCTCGGCGGAGTTCGTCGCCGGCATGGTCAGCGACGCCGCCCGCGCGCGCCGTCTCGGCGACGTCGCCGCCAACGATCCGACGTGCTGGGCGTGGGGTGTGGGAGCGCGGGTGCCCCACGTCGCCGTCCTGCTCTATGCCGAGTGCGGGGGCCTCGCGGCGTTGGAACGAGCCGTCGAAGCGGAGTGCGCCTCGGGCTTCGAGCGCTTCGCACGCTTGGAAACGCAAGCCGACCAGAAGACGGAGCCGTTCGGATTCGTCGACGGCATCTCGCAGCCGGAGCTCGACTGGGAGCGGCAGCGGCCGGCGCGGGACCAGGATCGGCTCGCGTACGACAATCGGACGTGTCTCGGCGAGTTCCTCCTCGGCTACCCGAACGAGTACGGGCTCTACACGCCGCGTCCGCTGCTCGTTCCCGAGCGCGATCCCGACGGCCTGCTGCCGAGGGCGGAGGAGGCGCCGGACCGCGCCGACCTCGGACGCAACGGCTGCTACCTCGTCATTCGCCAGTTGCAGCAGGACGTCGAGGGCTTTCGGAAGGAGCTCGACCGGCAAGCGAAGGGGGATCCGGACGAGCGCGAGCGACTGGCCGCCGCGATGGTGGGCCGCCGCAAGGACGGCGCGCCGCTCGCCGGCAGCACGGTGCCGGCGGATCTGAACGCGTTCACCTACGAGGACGATCCGGAGGGGATGCGTTGCCCACTCGGCGCGCACATCCGCCGGGCCAATCCGCGGAACGCGGATCTTCCCCCGGGTGCGCCGGGCCTCCGGTCGCGGCTCTGCCGCATGCTGGGCTTCGACGTGGCGGCACGGCGGCAGGATCTGGTCGCCTCCACGCGTTTTCATCGCCTGCTTCGGCGCGGCCGAAGCTATGGCGCCGGCATCCACTTCATGTGCCTCGTCGCCAACATCAAGCGTCAGTTCGAGTTCGTGCAGAGCGCGTGGCTGATGGGGAGCACGTTCGCGGGGCTCCGGGGCGAAAGCGATCCCCTGCTCGGTCACCGGCGGCCGGATCTCGGAGATCTTCCCACCCATGGGTTCTCGATCCCAGCGGCCAATGGTCCGGATCGTCGGTTGAGCGGCTTGCCGAGCTTCGTCACCGTCCGGGGCGGCGCCTACTTCTTCCTGCCCGGTATTCGCGCGCTGCGGTTCCTCACGCGGGCGGTCGGAGGAGGGTCGTGATGCGACGGAACGTGTTGGGCTCGAACACGAGCCGACCGGTGCCACCCCCCGTCACCGGCTCGGCTCTTCTGAACGGGATCAGCACCGTGGCGATGCGACTCCTGCAGCTGCAGCGCCGCATCGATCCGTGGATGCGGCCCGCCTTCGATGCGGTGCTGCGCGATCCGCTCGCGCGCGTCGTGACGGGAATGATCAATCGGCGGCGTCCGAACGAGGGACTGGGGATCGCCGAGGAGCGCGAGCAACCGGACGAGGAAGCGTCGCTCCAATCGATCATCGATACCTTCCGGGCGCAGATGCGCGGCCTCTGGAAGCCGGGCGGCTTCGAACGCGGCGGCAACACCAAGACCCACGGCATCGTCCGGGCCGAGCTCGTCGTCCACGACGGCCTGCCCTCGCGATTCCGGCACGGGATCTTCGCGCACCCCACGACGTACCGTGCGTGGGTGCGCTTTTCCGGGCCCGGGCCGTACGTGACGCCGGACATCGACGACGTGGGCTTCATGAGCATCAGCATCAAGCTGATGGGCGTGTCGGGTCCGAAGCTGATGGACGAGGAGCGGTGCACGCAGGACATGTTCGGCGTGTCCACCCCGACGTTCGTGACGCCGGACACGCGCGCGAACGCCCAGTTGCAGATCGAGAGCCTGAAGAACGCGTCGCTCTTCTACTTCCTGAACCTGCGCCGTCCGCACGTGCTCGACTTCGTCATGCAGGGACTCTGGATCAAGACCCAGAGCAGCCCGTTCGAGGCGCCGTATTTCAGCTGCGTGCCCTACCTCCTGGGGGAGGGCCAGGCGATGCAGTACTCGGTGTGGCCGACGTCGAGGGCGCGGACGCCGATCCCACGGCTGCCGCTGCGACCCCCCGACGACTATCTGCGCCAGGCGATGGTCGCGGCCCTCGAGCGCGGCGACGTCGAGCTCGACGTGCGCCTGCAGTTGCAGACCGATCCGCACCTGATGCCGATCGAGAACAATGCCGTATTGTGGCCCGAGCGGTTGTCACCCCGCGTCTCCGTCGCCACGTTGCGCATTCCGAGGCAGCAGTTCAATGCGCCGGCGCAGATCGCCTTCGCGCGTCGCCTCTCGTACAACCCGTGGCACTGCATCCCCGAGCATCGCCCGCTCGGCAACCAGAGCCGAGCGCGGCGCCGGATGTACCACGAGCTCTCCAGATACCGGCACGAGATGAACGCCGTGCCGCACTACGAGCCGACCGGGGACGAGACCTTCGAATGAGCCGCCCGAGTCAGTTGCCGATCAACTCGCGCGCGCGCCGATAGCCTTCGTCGATGGCGCGGTTCATCCGGTCGTACGAGAAATCCCAGGCCCCGAGGTCGAGGGGTCGTGCGGGATGGACGACGTGAACACGCCGGCCGCCGAGCGTCGGTACCCAGAACGGCCGCAACGGCGATTTGAGGGCCGTGCCGCGATGTGAGGTCACCACGGCAACGATCTCGTCGGCGCCTCGCGCGGCCAGCGCCTCGATCGGCAAGTTGTCGATGAAGCCGCCGTCGACGAGGAGGTCGCCGCGGACGCGGATTGCCCGTCCATAGAAGGGGGGCAAGAAACACGACCCGAGGAGCGGCTCGAGCATGGTGGGCTCGGTCCGGCTGGAGAACACCACGGGGCTCCAGTCGCGGAGGCGGGTGGCCACGACCAACGCCTCGACCGGCCGATCCCGGAGGTCGATCGCGCCGAGCGCCTCGACGAGCGCGTTGCGCACGAGGTGGCTCATGTCGAAGAGCGAGCGATTCCAGGCGGCGCGGCGGAACGAGATGATCGACCGATCGGCAAGGGCGCGCCAGAGCGCGGGCAGGTCGGCCGCCCGTCCGGCCGCCAGGGCCGCGGCACAGAGTGATCCGGACGACGTCCCGGCCGTCAGCGTGACCGGCACCTTCGATTCGGCGAATCCCGCCGCCACCCCGGCGTGGAAGGCGGCCCGGCAGGCGCATCCTTCGAAGGCGATCCCGACCATCCCATGCATGCGGCCGTGTTGCTCGATCCGGCTCAGAACTCCAACGCGAAATCGATCAGCCGCTTTTTCCCCCAGTACACCTTGCCCAGGTACGTTCCCGGGGCGATCTGCCGGATCTCGTCACGGACCCGGTGCGCGAGAAGGGACGTGTCGGAGTAGTCGAGCACGATGCACTCTTTGCCGTCGAGCCAGCTGGGCGTCTTGTAGACCTTGGCGATGATCGCGTTCAGGCCGAAGGACAGAATGCGATTCTTGAGCTGTCCCTTCGTGGCGTCGAAGGTCTTCCCTTGCCATGCAAAGTGGTTGATGACCGATGCGATGTCCTTCGTGTAGGTCGTGCCCGGCGCCACGATCGCGGTGCCCTCGGCCTCGCCGTTCGGGATGTCTCCGGCCGCGCTGTTCGTGAACAGCGCGTCGAGCTGCGCCTGCGTCATTTCGAACAACTGCGCTACGTCGTAGGCCATGTTCGTCGCCTCCCTCGCTGTGGCGAATGCAATTCGCGGTGCACTCCCGGGGGCGCGACCCGACGGCACGACCCGAGCGCAGGCCGGTGTCGGAAGGCGCCGGAACGCTTCGCGAAACGGCCGGACGCATGGAGCGAGGGGGCGTCCGTCCGAGCGGCGACCGGCACGACACGTCCAGTTCCCTGGACCGCCTGTCCGCTCCGCAGGGCAGACGGCACCGTAAGTCGCGCTCCCCCGGCGGGGATGCTAGGACCCGAGGCTTGCCGAAGATCCGCATCATCTACGAATCGGGTGCGCCCGAGCGCACTATCGAATTCGAGGGCAGCGGGCCGTTCCATCACGACGGCGAGCCCGGGTCGATCCTCGACGTCCTGCTCGGGCACGGCGTGCACCTCGAGCACGCCTGCGGCGGCAAGTGCGCCTGCACCACCTGTCACGTGATCGTGAAGGAGGGCGAGCAGAACCTCTCGCCCTCGACCGAGCAGGAAGAGGACGAGCTCGACACCGCGCCCGGCCTCACCATGCACTCGCGCCTCGGTTGTCAGGCGATCGTGAAGGGCGACATCACGATCGTGATCCCGAAGTACACGATCAACCAGGTGTCGGG
>CAZWAX010000143.1:0-12618 GCA_964631985.1 uncultured Polyangiaceae bacterium
GCGTGCGCGACATCTGCGAGCGCTACGGCGTCCCGTACAACGCCGGGAGCTTCTGGCAGCAATACGGCAGCGTGCTGGGGAAGATCTTCCGGTACGCCCTTCCCGGCGGCACACCGGCAGTCACCCCGGCCACGGTCTAGGGGCGCGTCCGGGAGAGCCCCTTCTTCATCGCACCGAGAAGACCGCCGCGCAGCCGCGATCGACCCAGATACCGCCCCCGTCGGCCCCCCAGGTGTCGTACTGTCGGCAGGGCGCATCGCTGAGGCGCTTTTCCAGGCGGACGCGACCGTAGCGTCGCAGCGGACAGTAGGCCGGCCGGAAGCGATCCGACTTGCAGGTGATCCGATAGCCCCGGCCCGGCCCCGGTCGGTGATCCAGGTCGTCCCACGGAAGGACCGTGAACACGGCGCGGCACCCCTCGCGGACCCAGAGACCGCCGCCGTCGCGGTCGGCACCCCAGGTGTCGTACTCGCGGCACGGGGCCTTGCTGAGCCGATGCTCGAGTCGCACGCGGCCGTGCGCATAGGTCCGACAGTAGGTGTGGCGATGCGACTCCGACTCGCAACGAATCTGCCGTGCCGGATAAGGGGGCGGCCGATAGCTTTGCGCCTCGGCAGCGCTCGCGAGCACGAGCGGCAGTATCGAAAGAGCGACGGTGAGCAGCGCACGCGACCAGGGTCGATACATCGGACCGCTCCTTTCGCCGACGCCGGATCCTGCCTCGGCGGCGCGAACCTACTGGCCGCTCCGCATCGGGGTCAATCGACGGCGCTCGCGGTCGGCCCCGGTGGCAGGTCCGCGACCGTGGGATGGCACGTGCCGAGCAAACGCGACGCGGCGAGCCAGGTCGGGTCGGGATGGTACGCGAAGACCGGCGTGCCGCCCTGCACGGTGTCGATCACGGCCGATACGGCCGTGAGAGGAACTGCTGGGCAGCCGTGACTCCGTCCGAGCCGCCCGTGCTGCGCCACGAACGGGACGCTGACGTAGTCGGCGCCGTGCATCACGACCGCGCGTTCGAAAGCCCGGTCGTTGATACCAGGCTCGAGGCCGCGCAAACGAAGCGAGCGGCCGTGCTTTCCTTCGTACGCGTCGGCGGTCACGAAGAGCCCGAGGCTCGACTGGTGACTGCCGGGCTCATTGGAGAAGCGGAGGGCGTGGAGCTCGCCGCTGCCGCGACCATGGGCCACGAGCTCGCGATGCAACAGCCGCCGATGGCCGACGTCGAGCACCCAGAGCCGCGGCTCGGTCGACGGCCGCGAGTAGTCGATCACGGTGAGCCTCTCGAGCGACGGGACGAGCCCCTTGCGGGCCGCGCAGCCGGCAGCGTCGAGCGCTAATGCCAGGACGTGCGGATCGAGTCCCGGAGCGATCTGCGCGAGCGCGGCGACCCTCGGCGGCACGGCCGGGGCCGCGGCGGCATCCCCGGGGTGCACCACGAGCGCGAGGAGGAAAAGGACCGTGAGCCGGATGGAGCGTCGCATCGTGAGTTCGTTCGTCCCGTGAGGCTACTGTGCGAGGCAGACCAGCTTCAAGCCGTCTTTGTCGCGCGCACCGCCCGCGGCCGTCGCGGTGGCGCCGAGGACGAGCGTGCCCGTACCGTACTTCGGCGCGCTGCCCCGCAAGGGCACGACGACGTCGATCGGCGCCGCACAGGTGTCCGCGACCGACGTGCCGACGAGCGTCGACGGAACGCCGGCAAAGGCCGCGCGCGCGGCCGCCAACGCGGGATGACGGGCGGCCTGCTTGCTCGACGGCTTGGCGAGCACCCACGACCCCAGGGGGGCGGGCAGACAGCCGGGCACGTCGGTGTTCACGGCACAGACGTGGACCCGGAACGTGCAGGTGCCCGGGGTGCCGCCGTCGGCGTCGCATGCCGGATCGTCGTCCACGCACCGTTGGGTGCGCCGCATGCGACCGCGGCCGTCGACGAGCGGCAGGTTCGTCGGGTTCGCGACGATCCATTCACTGAGGCAATCGGTCGACGGCGAGCCCCCGCCCGGTATGCGCTCGAGCGTGCACGTCGTCGCGCAGCCGTCACCGGGGACGCCATTGCCGTCGTCGCACTGATCGCCGCATCCCGGCACCAGGATACCGTCACCGCACACGAGCCCGGCAACCGGCTGACAGGTCGCATCGCATCCGTCACACGGCGACGCCGTGCCGTCGTCACAGGCTTCGCCGCCGTCGGCGACTCCGTCGCCGCAGGTCGGCAGCCGGCACGAGGTCCGACAGGCGTCGGGGGCGGTATCGCTGTTGCCGGGGCCGGCGTCGCATTCCTCGCAGCGCGGGTCGATCGCACCGTCGCCGCAGACGTAGACGTCGGGCGTGCAGAGCGAGACGACGTTGGCAAAGCCGCGCGCATCGACCGGCGCCGCGGCGGCCGTCGACCAGGTGCTCACGAAGCTCCCGCTCGGGAGAAGCGTCGTCGTGACGCCCGGCGACGGGTCGGCGGCGAGCGCGAAGCTCGGCTCGAGGGGCATCAGGTCCGCGGCCAACGGACGGGCGCGCGGCCCGAGGTAGCCCTGCAGCGCGACGTACCCGACGTCGTAGCGAGCGGTCGCGTACACGAGGAGCCAGCGGCCGACGCCGTCACGGGCGAGCGTCGCGATCGGCGTGTCTCCGAGCGGCATCGTCTCCACGTCGCGCGTACGCACCACCCCGAAGCTGGCGTCGATCTCGGCGAGGCGGAGCGTCGTCGACAGAACCGTCCCGACGGCGACGAAGCCTCCGCTGGCCGTCGCGGCGATCGCCTGGATCTCGAGCCCACTCGGCAAGAAGCTCGGGCCGGCACGATAGGACCCGTCGGCGTTGAAGCTCTGCCCGAGGAAGGTGTGGACCGACGGGTCGTGCCAAACGACCGTGAACCCGCCGTCGTCGAGCGCGGTCGCCGAGAACGGGAACAGCCAGCCGTTCTCGCCGACGACGGCGGCGTCGCCGAGCGGGGTGCCGGCGGGGTCGAAGCGACGCAGGCGGCACTGGATGCCCTGCTGGAACACGAACACCGATCCCGACGGTACGCCAAGCACCTCGTGCAAGCGCACGTCCTCGTCGGGAAACTGATCCACCGCGATCTCGCCGCCGATCGGCTGACCCGCGGCATCGAGCCGTCGGCCGTAGAGGTGGCGCTGGCCGCCGTCGTCACGCGTGTACGCGACCACGTACCCACCGTTGGTGTCGGCCGCGAGCCGCGGCTGCGTGCCGGTCGCGATCGTCACCGGCGGACTGACGGCGACGCCCGCCTGCGAGTGCCGCTGTCCCCGCACGACGGCACCGCTCTGCCACACGAAGACCATCGTCCCGTCCGTGCCGACCGCGACACGTGGATCGGTGACCTCGACTCCCGCGTCGAGCGCGAACGTCGGCACCTCGAAGGGTCGGGCCGCGGCCACGCGGGGCACGGCGGCCGCCAGCACGACAAACGCGAGACACAGAAGGGGGCGCATGGCTCGTGCGCTTCTAGATCGACGGTGCGCCGACCCGCAAGGCGTCGCACGGCATCAGGGCGTGACCGATTTGGCGCGGAAGCGTGCGCCGTCGTTCTTGCGTACGCCCCCGACGGTATAGCGCGCGTCGAAGCACGCGCCGTCGGCCACGCCGAGCTGCACGCGCAGCGGCACCGGCGCGGGCAGCGGCATCAGACCCAGGGCCGCCCCTTTGCCCCGGATGCTCACCTTGGCCTTCCCGGTGAGGCCCGGCGTCAGCGTGATGGCAGTGATGCCCTGCACCAGACCTTTCGCGTCGGCATAGCGAAAGCCCTTGGCGCCCGCGGGCCGACCGACCCCCTTCCAGCACGCGCGCCGGCCACAGAAACCGCCGGGCGGAATGGTGGCACCGAGCAGCAGCCGCGGCGTCGGCGCCGATTCGTCGAACACGCAGAGCGTATAGGCGTCGTCCACGAGCGGGGTGCCGAAGGCGCTGGCCGGCGTCGCCGCGCCCTTCTGCCAGCGCCAGCTGAACGCGTCGCTGGTGTCGCGGATCTTGTTGACGATCGTCAGGTCGGCGGCGTTCGTCACGATCGGCGCGCGACAGTCGGTGCGCGGCCGACCGACGCACCCGGCGAGCGTGTCGCATTGCTCGCAGGTGCCGCACGCCGTGAGGCAGCGCGGCTCGAAGGTCCACACCCCGCGCGTCCCCGCGTGGACGACGCCGGGCGTGAGCGCGTCGACGGCGAACGTCGCCACCCGGGCCGGCGGGAGCCCGACCGCGAACGACGTCCACGACGCCGCGCCGTCGGTCGACCGGAACACCCCGTCCCGCGCCGTCCCGGCATAGAGGGTCGCGGGAGCGCCCGGGTCGGTCACGAGCGCGTGGATCTCGGGAGCGGTGAGGCCGACGCTCGCGGGAACGAAGGTGTCGCCGCCGTCGCTGCTCTTGAACACCCCGTCGAACGCCGTGCCCGCGTAGATCACCCCGGGCTCCGTCGGGTCGACGACGATCGCGCGAACGCTCACGTCGGCGAGGCCCGTCGGGCTCCACGACTCGGCGCCGTCGGTGCTCTTGTGAAGGCCGCCGGTATCGAGACCGACGTAGAAGACGCTCGGATCGCTGGGATCGACGACGAGCGCCAGCACGTCGATGCGATCGAGCCCGTCGTTCTTCGGCTCCCAGGTCGCTCCACCGTCCGTGCTGCGCACGACGCCACCGAGCAGCGTGCCGGCATAGAGCGTCGCGGGATCCGCCACGTCGACGACGAGCGCGATCGGTCCCACGTCGAAGCTCGCCGCGACCGTCGTCCACGTCCGACCGCCGTCGTCGCTGCGGAACACGCCGCCGCCGGCGGCGTAGACGCGACCGGGAGTGCTCGGGTCGCGGGCCAGCACGCTGACGCGCGTCGTCGGCAAGCCGTCGTTGGCAGGAACCCACGTCGTTCCCGCGTCGGGACTGGCGACGACGCCTCCACCCTCGATCGCCGCGACGAGCGGGGTCGCGTCGTCCGTCGCATCCATCGCGGCCAGGCTCGCGACCCGCGTCGCCTCGAGCCCGCTGCTCGCGGCCGACCAGGGGCCGCCGTCGGTCCGGAACACGCCGCCGCCGGGCGTCCCGGCGAAGAGGCGGCCGGGGACCGCCGGGTCGGCCGCGATCGCGCCGACGTTGGTACCGATGATCCCCGTCGAGAAGACGCTCCAGCTCGCGGCGCCGTTGGTCGTGCGCGCGACGCCGCCGCCGAAGGTCGCGGCATGGAGCGTCGCCGGCGTCACCGGGTCGATGACGAGACCGAAGACGCGGGTGCTCGGAAGCCCGACGTTGGCGCCGCTCCACGTCGCTCCCCCGTTCAGGCTCTTGTAGATTCCGCGGCCGCCGAGCGTCGCAGCGTAGACAGTGGACGGCGTCGCGGGATCGATCGCCAGCGCCAAGACGGTCTGCCGGTTGAGGCCGGTCGCGAACGCGCTCCACGAGGTTCCCGCGTCGAGGCTCTTGTAGACGCCGACGTCGTTCCCGCCCGGAGCGACGACCCCCGCATAGACGACCGACGGCGTCTCGGGATCGACGGCGAGCGCGCGCACCGTGAGGCTCGGAGGCAGACCGCTTCCGACGAGCGTCCACGCCGTGCCACCGTTGGCGCTGCGGAAGACGCCGCCACCGGTCGTGCCGGCGATGCCGGCGTACAGCACGTCCGGCGCGCTCGGATCGACGGCCAACGCCGTGATTCCGGTGCGCGTCAGACCCGTGCGAAGTGCCTGCCAGGTTGCGCCACCGTCACTGCTCTTGAACACGGTATCGTTGGTCCCGGCATAGACGACGTCGGCGATGAGCGGATCGGTCGCGAGCGCGTAGATCACCTGGTTGCCGAGGCCGTTGCGCACCGGCTCCCACGAGAGCCCGCCGTCGCGGCTCCGGAACACGCCGTCGAACGACGTGCCGGCATACAGACGACCCGGGGCATGCGGGTCGATGGCGAGCGCGGTGACGTCGCCGCCGTCCGGCCCGTGCGTCGACCACACCGCGGCGACGCGCTCGGGCGTGACCGCCGTCAGCACGGTGCAGGCGAGCAGGGCGAGCAGCCGGAGCCGCGCGCCCGACACGACACGACGGTCAGAACTCACAGGCACTCGGGCCGCACTCCGTCGCGCCATCGACGGCCGTCGTCGAGACCCCCGGATCGCGTACGACCGTCAGTGGTCCCCCGTCGGAACGGAAGCAATTGACGCGCGCCCCGATCGACGCACCCGCGCCGCCCGATCCTTCACAGCTCCCGCTCGCATCGAGGGGCGCGCAGCTCCCGATCGTGCAGTTGCCGAGCGCTCCGCTGCAGAGCTGATTGAGACACGGGCAATCCGTGACGTTCCAGATGTCGACCTGCGCACCGACGCCGCTCGAGCAGAAGCGGTTGCCGCCGGGCGAGCAGGTGCCGCCGTTCGCACAGAGCGCGTCGTCATCCTCCGGGTCGACCGATCGACCCGCGAAGTCGCCGCCGCCGAAATCGACGCGCGCCCGTCCGTCGTTCCGTGCCACCAGCAACCCGAGCTGTGCGCTCGACAGCGTCGTGAAACCGGAGGTGCGGGTTTTCAACCGATTGCCGGCACCGCGAAGCCGGCCGCTGCCGCGCACGTCGAACGCCGCGACCCACGGGTTGGTGATGACGTTGCCCTCGGCCCGGACGAAGGCCGTCCCATCGACGCGGACGCCGAACTTGCAGCGATCGATCACGTTGGCCGACATCGTCACCCTGGCCGGACCCGTGACCGTGTAGGATTGACAGAGGTTGTCGTCGCTGGCGCTGCCCGCGCTGACATTGGCGAGCAGGGTGTGCTCGCCGGCCTGGGCATGCACCGGTTGGCTGATGGTGGTGATCGTATTGTGCACGACCGTGATGCCGCCGCCGTTCAGCTGGATCGCCTTGTCGGTCCCGCACGGGCCCAATGCGTCGCTGGGGAGGAGACAGCTGCGACCCGGGTCGGCGGGTTGATTGCCGAGGAAGGTCGAGTCGGCGAGCGTGTGTCCGGTGAGCGCGTTGATGTCGACCGTCACCGCATCCTCGCAGATGCGATCGTTGGTCACGCGTGCGATCGTGTGGCCGCTACCCTCCCGGATGTGGAGCCCCTCCGGAAAATAGCGGTACGTGAAGTCCTCCACGGAGTTGTTGTTGCCCTTCAACGTGAAGAGCCCGGGCTGCGGCGGCGGACATTCGTCGGCGCACTGCCGGCAAAGGCCGGTGCCGACGTACACGAACGTGGCGTTGCCGCCGCGCAAGCGGATGCCGTCGTTCTTGAAGCAGACCGCGTACGCCTCGGGATCGTTGGTGCACGAGCTGTTGGGGTAGGCGCTCGAAGCAGCCACGTCGTTCAGCATCGTGATCGTGCAGGCCGGTGTCCCGGCGTCGATGGTGATCGTCCGCCCGGTCCATGCGGCGTTGCCGGTGCAGTCGTTCGCCTTGGCGACCGCATCGCGCAGCTCGCCCTCGTCGCAGCCGACGGTGCACGCGGTCTGGCTGCAATCGGTCGTACAGGTGCTGGCGGCCGAGGCGGCGAGCGCCCAGGCGTGCAGGATCAGGACGACGAAAGGAACGAGGGCACCGCGCCGGAGGCTGCGGGGCGGGGGTGGAGACACTCCTTCTCTATAGCCGGTCGGGGACCCCCTAGCCTACTCCGGGCGTCCCGCACCCATGCACGATCCCCCGCCGTCCGCGGCTGGGTCCGCCTTCAGAGTGGCGGGAGCACGTGGGCGAAGCCGCCAGCACGTGCGAGGAGGAAGAGGCAGGTGCCGTACACCCCGCAATCGAGGACTTCCATCAGCGTCGTCCCCCAGAACCAGAAGTAGCCGTAGCGGCCGCGTCGCGTGAACGGGCGGAAGCACAACTTGGGAGCCGCCAGCGCGACGGCCACCGCGGACGGGATCAACGATCCGAGCACCAGCACGCTGAGCAGCACACTCGTCACGAGCGCCAGGTCGACGATGACCGTCGAGAGCCAGAGCACCGCAATCGTGGCGGGCACGAAGAAGGTCCAGTTGCCGAGCGAGCGACGGAGCGCGACCTCGAAGAGGCTGCGGTCCGGGGGCACCAGGCTCGCATCGAGCATCGCCTCGACGCTTCGAGCATCCTCGATGGCGTGATAGCGCAGCCCGTGTCCCGTACCGTGCAGATTGGTGGACAGCCCTGGCGCTCCCGCTGGATGAGGCCCCAACACACCCGACATGGTCTTCAGGCTAGCGGGTGAACTCTGCCGCGAGAACAGCCAATCGACCGCGGATCGGACGCGCGACGACAACGGATGCGACACAGCATCCGCACCTCAGCGCCCGGGACCAGCTTGGATCTTCGCCCAGGTGTCGCGCAGGGTGACGGTGCGGTTGAAGACGGGATGTCCCGACGTCGTGTAGGGGTCGACGCAGAAGTAACCCTGGCGCTCGAACTGGAAGCGCGCCCCCGGCGCGACGGCAGCGAGGCTCGGCTCGAGCCGGCAGTCGACGAGGGTCGTGAGCGCATCGGGATTGAGCGCTTCGAGCCATTCGCCTTCCTTCCCGACATCGGGGCTCTCGACCAGGAACAGCCGGTCGTAGAGGCGAACTTCGGCCGTGATCGCGTGAGGTGCCGACACCCAATGCAACGTCGCCTTCACCTTGCGGGCGCTCGCCGGGGAGCCGCTGCGCGTGTCGGGATCGTAGGTGCACCGGAGCTCGACGATCTCGCCCGTCGCGGCGTCCTTCACGACCCGCTCACACTTGATGATGTAGGCGTACCGCAAGCGGACCTCACGGCCTGGGGCCAACCGGAAGAACTTGCTCGGCGGCTCCTCCATGAAATCCTCGTGCTCGATGAAGAGCTCGCGCGTGAAGGGGAGCGTGCGGGTGCCGGCGGCCGGATCCTCGGGATTGTTCACCGCCTCCATGTCCTCGACGCGGCCCTCCGGGTAGTTCTCGATCACGATCTTGAGCGGGCGAAGGACCGCCATCACGCGCGGCGCACGGCGATTCAGGTCTTCGCGGATGCTGTGTTCGAGCATGGCGACGTCGACCGTGCTGTCGCGCTTCGCGACGCCGACGCTCTCGCAGAAGTCGCGGATCGCCTCGGGCGTGTAGCCGCGTCGGCGGAACCCGGAGATGGTCGGCATCCGGGGATCGTCCCAACCACGCACGTGGCTGCCCGTCACGAGCGTCAACAGCTTCCGCTTGCTCATCACCGTGTAGGTGAGATTGAGACGCGCGAACTCGATCTGCTGGGGGTGGCAGGGCGTGGCGAGCTCGTCGAGCACCCAGTCGTAGAGGGGACGGTGGTTCTCGAACTCGAGCGTGCAGATCGAGTGCGTGATGCCCTCGAGAGAGTCGGAGAGACAGTGGGTGAAATCGTAGAGCGGGTAGATGCACCAGCGGTCGCCGGTGCGATGGTGGGCGGTCTTGCGAATGCGGTAGAGGGTCGGGTCGCGCAGGTTCAGGTTCGACGACGCCATGTCGATCTTCGCGCGCAGGACGTGCGCGCCGTCCGCGAACTCCCCTGCCCGCATGCGCGTGAAGAGGTCGCGGTTCTCGGCCGGGCTGCGGTCGCGGTACGGGCTGTTGCGGCCGGGCTCGGTGAAGGTGCCGCGGTGGGCGCGGATCTCGTCGGCCGAGAGGCTGTCGACATAGGCCTTGCCGTCGTCGATCAGGCGCAGCGCGAAATCGTAGAGCTGCTCGAAGTAGTCGGAGGCGTAGAAGAGCTTGTCCGCCCAGTCGAACCCGAGCCAGCGCACGTCCTCCATGATGGCGTCGACGTACTCGACGTCCTCCTTCGCCGGGTTGGTGTCGTCGAACCGCAGGTGACAGACGCCGCCGTACTGCGCCGCGAGGCCGAAATTCAGGCAGATGCTCTTGGCGTGGCCGATGTGCAGATAGCCGTTCGGTTCGGGAGGAAAGCGGGTGACGACACGACCGTCGTGCTTGTTCGTCCGCAGATCCTCTTCGATGATGTCGCGGATGAAGTGCGACGGCGAGTCGATGGCTCGGTCTCCCATGAGCGCCCGATCCTAGCGTGCCGCTCGGAGGACGTCGAAAGGTCGGCGCGCGAAGGCCGCGCCATGTGGTCGCGCCAGCGCTCGACGCCGGCCGGCAGTAGGACGAAGGCCTACCGCCGGCGGCGCACGCGGTCGCGCAGCACCGCCGCCCCACCGGCAGCCAATGCGACCGCGCTGGCGAGCGCGTTCGGATCGATCTCGGGCGTTGCACGCCCGGGAGAGCCCTGTTGCTCGGTCGCGGTACTCCCACCGCCGCAGTCGCTGCCGAACAGCCAGCACCAGAGGCTCGCATCTGCTCGCGAAGGAGTCGTGGCCGACACCAGAACCGCCACGATACCGATCCGAAGACCAACCCTGATGCGTGCGCGAAGCGTGCGTCCCATACCCCACCTCCCAGCAACCATCGTGCCGCTATGGCATGCGCTCCGCACCCATGCACCAATGGGCTTCACCTCGCAAGCGCACCGCACGCGGCAACGGCGCATGCTTCCGATGGCGTCCCGTCGCCTGAACCCCTGGGAGCCCGGATATCCCCCGTGACGGTCTCGCAGGCGTGGGAACCTTCGGCGGTCGCCATTGCCAGGCTTGGGAAACTTGACTTCCGCGGATTTTAGGGCAGCTTCTCGCGACCCGCCCCACCGGGAGGCCACCCGCGCCAAGTTCGGGGGCTCACCAACTCGAGGAGGAACCACCCATATGTCCGAAGCCGCGGTCAATCACTACAAGGCCGATCTGCGCGCGATCCAGTTCACCCTCTACGAGCACCTCAAGGTCCAGCAGGTGTTCGAGCTCGAGGCGTTCTCCCACATCTCGCGCGAGGAGTGCGACGCGATCATCGAGCAGTGCCATCGCTTCGTGAACGAGGTGACGGGACCGATCAACGGCACGGCGGATCGCGCCGGCTGCACAATCGACAACGGCCAGGTGATCACGCCGACCGGCTTCAAGAACGCGTGGAAGAAGCTCTTCGAGCTCGGGCTGATGGGCTTCCCCATGCGGGTCGACGACGGCGGGCTCGGCGGGCCGCACGCGATCGCCGTGGTGCTCGAGGAGCTGCAGAGCGGCGCCAACTGCGCCTTCAACAT
This sequence comes from uncultured Polyangiaceae bacterium, assembly GCA_964631985.1. Classification (GTDB taxonomy): domain Bacteria; phylum Desulfobacterota; class Binatia; order UTPRO1; family UTPRO1; genus UTPRO1. Next base: position 11,015 of record CAZWAX010000143.1, read on the forward strand.
GTATCCCGGGCTCACGCACGGCGCGGCCGACGTGATCTCGAGCTTCGCGCTTCCGGAGGACCGCGAGCGCTTCCTCCCGCCGATGGTCGAAGGACGTTTCGCCGGTACCATGTGTTTGTCGGAGCCGCACGCCGGTTCGGACGTCGGCGCTGCCAAGACCCGCGCCAAGCACATCGAAGGCAACGTCTACGCGATCAAGGGCACGAAGTGCTGGATCTCGGCGGGCGACCACGACCTCGCCGAGAACATCGTCCACCTCGTGCTCGCCCGCATCGAGGGAGCACCTCCCGGCACGCAGGGGATCTCGCTCTTCATCGTGCCGAAGATCTGGGTGAACGAAGACGGCTCGCTCGGGAAGCCGAACGACGTGCAGACCGCGTCGATCGAGCACAAGCTCGGCATCCGCGCCTCCGCGACCGCCGTGCTGAGCTTCGGCGAGAACGACGGCTGCCGCGGCATCCTGGTCGGTGGCAAGCCGCATATGGGCATGAAGCAGATGTTCCGCATGATGAACGGCGCGCGCATCGCCGTCGGCGTGCAGGGCTTGTCGGTCGCCTCGGCGGCTTACCTGAACGCGCTGAGCTATGCGCGCGAGCGGCTACAGGGATCGTCGGTGCGCCACTTCAAGGATCCGAACGCGCCGCGCGTTCCGATCATCGAGCACTCCGACGTCCGCCGCATGCTGCTCGAGATGAAGGCGAAAGTGGAAGGGATGCGCACGCTCTGCATCAAGCTCGCGCTCCACGCCGATCTCGCCCACGCGCTCCACAAGGTCGACGAGTCGCAGGCGATCTACCACCAGGGGCAGGTCGATCTGCTCACGCCGATCGTAAAGGCGTACTGCTCGGACCAATCGTTCCGCGTCGCCGAGCTCGCCATCCAGACCTACGGTGGCGCCGGGTACGTCCAGGACAACCCAGTCGAGCAGTACTGCCGCGACGCCAAGATCTTCTCGATCTACGAAGGCACCAACCACATCCAGGCGCTCGATCTGGTTGCCAGGAAGCTCCAGCAGCACGGCGGCGAGAACTTCACGGCGTTCCTCGGCGAGATCGGTGAGTTCGTCGCGGCCCACTCCGAGAAGCCGGGCATGGGAGCGGAGGTCCGCGCGCTCGGCGAGGCGACCACCGCGCTCCAACGCGGCGCGGGCGCGCTCATGGAGTACTTCATGAGCGGGAAGATCGACCAGGTCACGTTGGTCGCAAATCCGTTCTTGGAGGTGATGGCGGACGTGACGATCGCGCACCTCCTCTTGGGAGCCGCCATCGTCGCCGACGAGAAGCGCACGAGCGACGAGGACGAGCCGAACCAGAACGAGGTCGACTTCTACAGCGGCAAGGTGATGGCCGCGAAGCACTTCGTGAACTTCATCCTGCCCACGGTGCACGCGAAGGTCGGCGCGATCGTGAGCGGCGATCGGAGCGCGCTCGACATGCCGGACGGAGGGTTTAGCACCGCGTTCTAATAGATTTCGCCCCCGTGCGGTCGGGCGCTTCGCACCCGATCCTCCGATGGGCCGAGGCCCGCGAAGTCAATCCGCGGGCCTCGGAGATTTCGCCCCCGTGCGGTCGGGCGCTTCGCACCCGATCCTCCGATGGGCCGAG
>CAZWAX010000144.1:0-12457 GCA_964631985.1 uncultured Polyangiaceae bacterium
TGGCTCCGGGGGTCGAGGGTTCGAAACCCTTCAGTCACCCTAGATCGAGGCAGCGGTCGCACGCGGTCGCTGCCTCGATCAGTTTCACTGCTCGCCGGCGCGACGCTCGCCCGCATGAATTTCTCCCCGTGACGACGTGACACCGCGCGACGAATCGTCTAGATTCCCGCGCTCCTCGCCAACCGAGGCGTGGGCCGGTAGCTCAATTGGTAGAGCAGCTGACTCTTAATCAGCGGGTTGGCGGTTCGATCCCGCCCCGGCCCACTTTCTAGTTCAGCAACTTGCACGGCGGTTGCGGCTGGTCCCGAAGCGAAAGTCACCACTCGGTCACCAGTCGCGCCCCGGCATGCGTCGTCGAGTGAATCGACGGCGGCCTTATCGCCCTTCGGCAGCCACTTCCCATACGTGTCCACGGTGAGGCTGATCGAGGCGTGCCCAAGCTGGGCTTGCACGTACGCGGGTGACCGGCCTTCGGCGATGACGCTCGCGATCATCCCGACACGGCATCGCCTCCGGCGACGACCGAACCACTACGAAGGAGGGCCTTACGAAACGAGTCGCAGTCTATGCCCGCACGAGTCTCGGCGTGGCGGGCGGGGCGACCCCCGAGACACAGTTGCGGGAGTTGCGGTCGTGGGCGGAGCGCCTCGGCGTCGAGGTTGTCGCCGAGTACATCGACCAGGCAAGCGGGAGCCGTGCCGATCGCGCTGGCCTCCGTGCGCTCCTCGATGCAGCTCATCGTCGCGAGTTCGACGGCGTGCTCGTCTGGGCGCTCGACCGCCTGTCCCGCGAGGGGATCGGCGCGATGGTCGCGTACCTGGAGAAGTTCAAGACCGCCGGGGTCGTTGTGAAGTCACATCAGGAGTCGTCGCTCGACACCGCGAGCCCGGTGAATGACTTGCTGCTCGCTGTTTTCGCGTGGGTTGCCCGTCAGGAGCGCGAGCGCATTCGCGAACGGGTCGAAGGCAGGGATCGCCCGAGCGCGTGCAGCAGGGAAGCGTTTCGGCCACCCGCGGGCTATCGTCGACGCTGGTTGCGTCGAGCGACTGCTTGCCGAGGGCCCCTCGATCCGTGAGGTCGCACGGCGGACCGGCTATGCGCGGGCGACGATCATGCGTCGCTTTCGGTCGATTGCAGGCGGTCGACATTGACACCTGATCCGGTGCCCCACTACATGATCGTCAGCGCTAACGGTCTCGGCGGCACTCCGCAGCGCGAGATGCACGGTCGCGGCCGCTCGCGAGCAGCACGATGGACATCCTCCCGCGCGGCACCGTGACCTTTCTCGCCACCGACCTGGAGGGCTCCACGCGCTCATGGGAGACGCAGCCGGAGGCGATGGCGCGAGCGCTCAGCCAGCACGACGCCCTCGTGCGAAGCGCGATCGAGGGACATGGCGGCGCAGTCTTCAAGCATACGGGCGACGGGGTGCTCGCCGCGTTCGGCGCGGCCGTGCCCGCGCTGCGAGCGGCGCTCGCGGTGTGGCGTGCGCTCACGGATGCGGTCTGGGAGGGGATCGACCCCCTCCGGGCCCGGATGGCGCTCCATACCGGCGTGGCGGAGCTGCGGGGCGAAGACTACTTCGGGACCGCCGTGAACCGCTGCGCCCGCTTGCTCGGGATCACGCACGGTGGGCAGATCGTTTGCTCGCGCACGTCGGCAGAACTGTGCCGCGATGACCTTCCCCGCGAGGTCGCTCTCGTCGACCTCGGCGCGCATCGCCTCCGCGATCTCAGTCGCCCCGAGCACGTCTTCGAAATCCGTTTCCCGGAGCAGCACGGGACGTTCCCGCGGCTTCGCTCTCTCGACGCCTTCCCGCACAACTTGCCGATTGCGCGGACGACCTTCGTCGGACGCGAGCGCGAGATCGCGGCCGTGGGTCGTCTGGTGGAGACCCACCGGCTCGTCACGCTCATCGGCGTCGGTGGGGTGGGAAAGACTCGTCTCGGCATGCAGATCGCGGCGGATCTTGTCGCCCGGTTTCCCGATGGCGTGTTCTTCGTCGAGTTGGCTGCTCTCAGCGAGCCGTCGTTGATCGCCCATGCCATCGCGGTGGCGGTGGGCATGACTCCCGGCGGCGGAGCCCCGCGCGCGGGGGGCGGATCGCTCGAAGGGGAGGTGGCGCGCTTTCTCGAACCGCAGCGCGCGCTCCTCGTGCTCGATAACTGCGAGCACGTGATCGGGCCGTGCGCGCATGTCGCGGACGTGCTGCTCACTCGGTGTCCTGCCCTGCACCTCGTTGCGACGAGCCGCGAGCGACTCGGCATAGAAGGAGAGTCCGTGTGGCTCGTGCCGCCGATGGCAGTGCCGGCAGCCGCGGCCGAGTGCGCCGACGATCTCGTCAGCGTCGAGGCAGTTCGTCTGTTCGGTGAGCGCGCAGCCGCTGCCGGTGGGTTCGCGCTTACTGCCGCGACAGCACCGCCCGTCGCAGAAATCTGCACGCGCCTCGATGGCATCCCACTCGCCATCGAGCTGGCGGCGGCGCGCACGCGCCATCTGAGTCCCGAGGACATCCTGGCGCGGCTGAACGACCGCTTCCGCCTCCTGACCGGCGGTGGCCGAACGACGATGGCGCGTCAGCAGACGCTTCGGGCGACCATGGACTGGAGCCACCAGCTCCTCGATGAAGCCGAGCAGATCCTACTCCGCCGGCTTGCGGTCTTCGTTGACGGCTTCTCGCTACCGGCCGCTGAGGCGATTTGCGCGGGAGACCTCGTCGAGCGCGCCGAGGTCCTCGCGCGATTGGCGTCGCTCGTCGACAAATCGCTAGTCATGGCGGACGTGTCCGCAGGCGAGACTCGCTATCGGTTGCTCGAAACGGTTCAGCAGTATGCGGCCGCAAAGCTCGACGCGGCTGGCGAAGCCGACTGGCTCGGAGATCGCCATCGGGACTTCTTCGCGGCCTATGCTGACGCCGTCGAACTCCACGACTACGGCTCCCTGATGAACCGCTCGACTCGTCTGCTGGAACCCGAGAGCGCGAATCTGCGCGCGGCGTTGGAACGCGCCCTACGGTCTGACGCGCACGCGCTGGCGCTCGGCCTGGCGGCGCGGCTCTGGGGCTGTTGGTGGACGCGCGGCCGCTACGAGGATGCGCTCGGTTGGCTGGGTCAGGCTCTCGCAGGCGACCACGGTTCGCCCACGGAGCCGCGGCTCGCCGCGATGCTCGGCATGACTGCGCTTCACATCATGGCAGGGCACTTTGACCTGGCCTCACAGTGGTGCGATGAGGTGCGCCGCGAGGCGCAGGCTATCGGGTCCGAGGCTGTGCTGCCCGCAGCGCTTGCCCACCAATCCAGCGCGCGGTTGGTCGAGGGCGGGGATGCCGAAGCGCCTGTGGTCGAGGCAATCGAGCGCGCCACGCGACTGGGCGACGGCCTCGCGGCGGCGGACGCACTCTGGCAACTTGCGGACGTACGGCTGCTACGCGGAGACTCTGGCGACGCCCGCCGGCTCATCGCCGAAGCCCTACGGCGCTTGGATAGCTATCCCGGTGAGGAGGGGAGACGGGCGCGGTATCTGTGCTCCCGGTGCATCGCGGCCCACCTCCAAGGCGATCACGCAGACGCCGTCACGGCTGGGGAAGAGGCCGTCGCCTTGGCCCATGGACGATACGCTCATTGGGGAAGCCTGATCGCTACAGCGTGTGCGGGCGCCGCGGTGGCGCTGGCGGCGATCGGCCAGACCGTCCGAGCCTCGGCACTTCTGGTCGAGGCGCTCCAGTCGATCGAACGGTCCTGGCATCCGTTGGCGGATGCCGACTGTCTCATGGCTGTCGGCGCAGCGGCGGTCCTGCACGGGGACATCGAGCGCGGGGGGCGCCTGCTCGGCGCCGCCCGCACGCTCATGCGCGCGAACGGTGGCTCGTGGCGCAACGCGATTACCGGCGCGCTCTATGTCCACTACGTGAACCGGGTCCGCGGCGCGTTGCCTGTCTCAACTGGCATCCGGATACGCGACGAGGGACGAGCCCTGTCGCGCGACGCAGCGCTCGTGTACGCGCGCTCGCTGGTACGTGAGCTGGCTCAATAGCCTGCCTCTCGCGCGCCGCTTTCCCCGTTGAGATTGCTGGGCGGCGCCGTCGCTTCCATGCCGGCTCAGAAGCAACTGCTTTCGATCCGCCCGTGCACGACCTCCGTCGTAGCCGTCTACGCGCGACACCACTGATCGAAGAATCACTCACGAGCCGGCACGGACTGCCCGAACGTAAAGGTCGTTGTCCTTGGAGTCGAGGCCCACGGTCCCATTCCATCTGCCCGGACTGCCGCCCGTGCCGCTCGAGCTCGTGCCGTCCGGACCGCGCGAAGCCCGGAAACGTGGGGTCGGTAGTGGCCGACCAATAGTAGAAAGCGACCGTCGGCCCGAAGATCGGATCAATACACGGGACCGTCCCGCAGGGGGAAGGCGGGGAGGGCGCGAGCAGAATGCTCTCCAGCTCCCTCGCCCCCGTGAACGGGGAGTTTCGGCCGTCCTCCGAGGGCAGCCGCCAGTCGCAGTGGCCCGCACGCCGTCCCGTCCGGCGGGTTGCCGGGGTTGTCGCAATTGAGATCGGTGTTCGCATCGAGGCACCATGTGTAGGTGTTCCTGACGTCGTGCGGGTCACCGTAGTTCTGCCCGCTCCCGACCGCGCCGGTCTTTTTCTCCCACTGGAGTCCCGTTGCGCTGTCGGTCACCTTCGGTGCGATCACGAAGATCAGGCGCGCGCAGGCACCTTCGGGAGCATCACGAAGATCGTTACCCTGAACCGTAGAGTACGGAGGACTTGGACAGTGACAACCATCGGCGCTGCAGCTCTCAGGAGCACGAGACGACCACGCCGCCGATGGAGATGACGTACGGCCCAGTGGCGTCGCTGAAGCCATCGCGGATCTCGATGCGGTAGGGATTGCCGCTCGCCGGCAGCGGTCCGCAATCGGCGAGACCCGAGAGGAAGCCGCCGCAGCTGACCGCCGGCTGGCCGGAAGCCTGGAACAATCGCCAGGCGACGCCGAAGCCCGGGCTTCCGGCGCCGGCGTTCTGTACGTTGATGGCCACGACCTGTCCGTCTGACGCGGTGAAGCGCACCAGGTCGCTCTCTCCGGGGGAATCGATGGAGCAATCGGGTGTCGCCTCGCAGGCACCGCTCGTCGCCGGGCGTTGAACGTGCAGCCGATATGAACCGGCGGCGTCGCTGAAGCCGTCGCGCACCTCGATCTGGTACGGGTTGCCACTCGCCGGCAGCGGTCCGCAATCGGCGAGACCCGAGAGGAAGCCGCCACAAGAGGCGGCCGGCTGGCCGGACCCGGCAAACAGCCGCCACGCCACGCCGAAGCCGGCGTCAGAAGGCTGGTCGTTTCCGACGTTGATCGAGAGGGTCTCACCGTCGGTCACCGAAAATCCCAAACGTACCAGGTCGCTCTCGACCGGGCTGTCGATCCTACTTGCGAGCGTCTCGTCACACGCCACGGGGATCTGCTCGCATGCGACCGAGGCCGTCAGCCTTTGGACGTGAAGCTGATACGCGCCGGTCGCGTCATTGAAGCCGTCCTGCACGTCGATTTGGTACGGATTTCCCGCAGCGGGGAGCGGCCCGCAGTCCACGAGCCCGGATAGGAAGCCGCCGCACGCGGCGGCGGGAGCCCCCGTCGACGTGAGGAGCCGCCACGCGACGCCGAAGCCTGCACCCGACGGTAGGTCGTTCCCGACGTTGATGGCGAGCCGCTCTCCTTCGACGACGGTGAACGGCAGCGGTATGCGATCGGCCTCGACGGTAGCGTCGATGGTGCCGCGCACCACGGCGTCGCAGCCCCCGACTCCAGACGCCGACACCGACACCGTGCGCGCGCGGAACTTCCCGAGCTGGTCGCTGCGCGCCGCGACGCTCAAATCGATGGTGGCGTCGGCGCGTGGCGTGCCAAATTCGAGATCCAGATTCACCGAGCCCGGGGCGGCTCCGATCGGCACCTCGGCGAAGCCATCCACAAAGGCACCGTTCTCGCGGGCTCCAAGGACGAGCGATTGCACTTGCCGGCTGAGTCCAACGACGTAGGTCGCCGCTTGCCCAGCTGTGACCTGGGTGGCGCCATCGAAGGCGACGACATCGTCCTGGGCGTTGGCGGCTGGATCTGGCGGGGTTTCGAGATGCAGGTCGGCGGGGATGCTCCCGAAGCGTACCGTTTTCACCAGCTCACCGAAGCGCGTTCCGCACGACATTGCAGTGGGCAGTTGGGCTGCCCGCCGCAGCGCCACGACACCATCGCTGACCGTGATCGCACCGCTTCCGTCGATGTCGCAGCGACGGTCGGCACAGGTACTGGTCAAACCGGCAGCGGCCCGTAGCATCGCCACGCCGTCCGTCACCGTGGTGGAGCCGGAATCATCAGCATCTCCGCAAATCTCCGCGAACGCCCTCCCAGACGCCGACAGGATTGCACAAACCACGAGGATCACGACCGCCCCTCGCGCTCGTTCGGAGATGGGCATTGCACTCCTCCTTTTTCTCTCGGGGTTTCGGGTGCGTGAGCGCTACCGAGAACTATTACGCGCTGTCAATCGCATTCCGCCGGAGGACTGCGGACGAGCGGGCGCAGATCGACCCTGAGAAGATTGAAGGGCCGTGAAAGGCACCTATCGGACCCGGCGGCCAACGACCCGATGACGCCAGATCGACGTCGGCGATGACCTGATCCAGTACGCACCGTTTGCAGGCGGTTGCCGGACGGTCGCCCCGAACTGCGCTTTCTCCTTGACCCGCCCGCGCCATCTCTCTTAGAGACCTCACGTAGCCATTCTCGTGCAATCGCGCACCGTGCCGTTCCACGCTCCCCTGCTTCCAAGAAAGGACGAATCGATGACCGCACCGCTTCGTGTTTCTTCGCGTCGAGTCGCCGTAGCCGTTCTCGCAGGAATCGCCGCCGTGGCGGCCGCTTCGTCCGCGCGAGCCGCGACGCTGCTGGTCGACGACGACAGTGTGCAATGCCCGACGGCGCCGTACACGACGATCCAGGCGGCGGTTGCGGCCGCGTCCGCGGGCGACACGGTCAAGTTGTGTGCCGGGCTCTACGGCGGGCAGGTCGTCATCACCCAACGGCTCAAGATTTCGGGCAAAGCGCCGGATCCGGACACCTGCAACACGCTGGCCCCACTCAACCCCAACGCCCACAGCATCTTCGACGCGCCCGCGGTCGCCGGGCCCGGGGGCATCGGGTTCGACGTGCTCGCCGACAAAGTCACGATCGAGAAGATGGTCATTCGGAGCGCCGGTGAGGCCGGCATCCGCACCGACCCGGCCAACATCAAGTTCACGCTCAAGAGCAGCGTCCTCACGTTGAACGCGAATGGGCTCTACTTCCACTCCGCCGCCAACTCCGCGAGCTCCGTCAGTGGGAACTGCTTCCATCAGAACGGCACCGGCATTCGTACGGGCTACGGCCTGCGGAAGGCGAAGATCATGAAGAACTACTTCTTCGGCAGCAACGTCGGGGCGGGCATCATCCTCGATCAGCTGTCGGCCGCTACGAACGAAAAGCTCAAGATCCAGAGCAATCGTTCCCTGGACGACGCGACGTTCGCGGTGATCCTCGGCACCGTCGACTCGACGTTCGCGAAGAACAAAGTGATCGGCGGCGCGGCGAGCGGCACGGCCATATTTTTCGGCGGCAACAACGTCGACCTCCAGATCACGCGGAACTCGGTGGTCGGGGCCGGCACCAACGGCATTCGTTTCAACACGCAATTCTTCCCCGGTTTTCCGCCGAGCGCTCCGAGTAGCCTCCTCTCCGTGAGCAAGAACGACATCCTGAACGCCGGAACGCACGGGATCGCGGTCGACTCGGGCGCGGGCGAAGCCAGCCTCGTCTCGTCGATCATCCTGAAGAACACCGTGACCGGCAGCGGGGACGACGGCGCCGGCGACGGCATCCGCATCGAGGACCCGCTGGCCACGGGGCCGAACTCCGGTAATGACGTCGAGGGCAACATCATCTCGGGCAGCGCCAACCACGATTGCCACGACCCGTCCGGGGTGAACACGTGGTCCAGCAATACCGCCGCCACGCAGTCCGTCGCGAATCTCTGCTTCACCGGCGCCGCGAACGGCGTCGCCGACTGAGAGCGGTGTCCGGCGGGTGATGATCGAGTGCGGGTGGGCCGCGATCAATCGCGGCCCGCCCGTCGTGGCACTACCCCTGGCGCCGGGCGCTGCGTCGCGTCTTGATTGCACTGGCCCGGCCGGTCTATCCCCCGCCACGGTTCACCGGTGCCCTGTACGGACGTTCGCCGGTCCATCGTAAGCCGGGACCGCAGCCCCAACGTCCGAGGAGCAGGTTCCGTCAGGCGAAGGGCGGCAGGCCGCCCCGGAGGAACGAACATGAAGTATCCGACGATCGGACTCGCGCTGATTGGCGTGGTCCTCGCCCTCCCCGTCGTCGCCAGGGCCGATGACATCCGTCAGCGGTTCGAAGAGGTGGCCGTCACCATTGCGGACATGGGACGGTATCCCGACGCCGCCGCCATCCAGGCGGCGCTCGACGCGACGTCGAACGCGGAGCTCGAGCAGGTGTATCGCAACGTCGACCTGGATGCGCTCGTCGAGAGCGCCGGCAACGTTGCCGAACTGCAGGGCGATCTGGCTGCGCTCGACGCCGAGACGGCGATCGCCGTGGCCCCACGGGCGGCGGTACCAGCGGTCGACGCGCGCAGTCTGAGGTCGTCGGCGCCGTCGCCGTTCCCGACCGCGGCGCCACCCACGTCGGCCCAATGTCCGCCCGGGAGGACGACCGGTAAGGATCTCGACGATGTGCAGGTCAACATCAATCGATTCCTCAAGATCGTCGAGGGTGCGGAGCTCACGCTCAAGATCATCAACGCCGTCCGCTCCGCCTCCAGCCGACCCTGTGACCAAGTGACCGTCGTCGCCGGGGTGGGTGGCAACATCGCCCTCGCGTGTCTGCCGGCCGACATCCTCGCGTCCGTCGCCGATGCGGTGCTCGCTGCGGCCAAGTTCGGACTGGGGATCTGGCAGAACCAACTCAACATCAAGAAAGCCTGCGACTCGGGCGTCGACAGCTCCGAGATCGCGGCGAGCTACCTGCGGCTCGAGCACATTCACGCCGACCTCGAGGCGTCGAACGGACAGGTACAAGCGCAGATCGAGGCGCTCGACGCCAAGCTGGATCTCGTGCTCCGGGTGCTACTCGAGAACGACCTGTACGCGAATTCCGGCCGCACCAACGTGAATCAGGGGCCCGCACGCCTGGCGGAGGTCTGCCAAGCCGCGGAGGACGCTATCAGCGACGCTCTCGCCCGCGGCTATGAGGTCTCGCCGCGCGCGCAGGAGCTTCTCGACCTCGGACGACAGGCGATCGAAGTCGACCCGCGGAAAGCGTTCGACCGCTGCCAACGCAGCTACCGTACCGCGACGCGGCCGTTGCGATGAGGACGTCGAACCCCATCGGCGCGGCGCGGGACAGCCTGGTTCCGACGACGTGGCGCCTGATGCGCGCCGCGGTCCTGGCGTGCCTCCTGCTGGCGACGCCGGCCGTGGCGCAGATCGCCACCCTGAGCCTTCGGGCAGCGCCCGATCCGATCGCACCCGACGGACGGCTCGGCTACGCGGTGACGGTCATCAATGAAGGTACGGCAGACAAGGACTTCAAGCTCTCGCTCACCTTCGACCCGCGCCTCGCGCTCCTCGCGATCGCGCGGGAGGTCGGTGATTGCACGCCTTGCGAGGAGAACAGCGCGTGCGGCGACCCGGGATCATGCAATCCGTCGGGGGTGTGCGCCAATCTCGCGCCCGACGGCGACGCGTGTGTCCTGCCCCCGAGCGATTCCAGACCGCACTGGATCGTCGGCAACGTGTCGTCCGGCGGATCGGTGACGCTGTACCTCGAGTTCACGGTCGACGCCGCGGACGCCGAGGATCCGGCCCCGATCGAGACCACGGGCGAGGTCGCGGAATTCCTGTCCGGAGAAACGTTCGGCACGCCGGCGGCGGCCGCGGTGAGTACCGCCGTGCTCGCAGGTGCGGCCGCCACACCGCTCCTGGTGAATCTCGTCGGCACCCCGAAGGACGTGGCCCCAGGGGACGAGCTCACCTACAACGCCACCCTCACCAACCTTGGGGCCTTCGCGCGGGAGATCGCGGTCGTCACCGAGTTCGACCCGGACGTCACCTTCGTCCGCTCGGTGCCGGACGGTGACCACTGCTTCGTGTCTCCCCCCTGCGCCGACGTCCAGCCGGGGGAATCCCTCGCGGTGCGTTTAGGCGTGACCGTCGGCTCGCAGACGACCCGTGTCGCGTTGAAGAGCCGCTTGCGCGCGACCGACGGCCTCACCGGGGCCACGATCGCCGCCGAAGAAACGACCGTGGTGCGCGTCTGCAACGATGCCGTTGACGGTACGGCGTGCGACAACGGCGATGCGTGTGCCGGCGATGCGTGCCATGGCGGAACCTGCGTTCCGACCGCGTGCCCGGAAGCGTGCGAGGGGGCAGAGAACGGGGCTCCCTGCTCCGACGGCGACGTCTGTACGATGGAGGAATGCAAGGATGGAGCATGTGTCGCCACGCTGCGGCCCGACGGCAGCCCGCTCACCTTGCAGTGCGACGCCTGCGAGACCTGCGACCGCGTGCTCGCCTGCGTGACGACGGGCACCGCGGACCGGATCTGCCGCGAGGCCTTGAGGGTGTGCGACGCGGAGGAGAAGTGCAACGGGGTCGATCCGGAATGCCCCGCCGACGTCTTCCTCCCCGACACGACGCCCTGTGACGACGGGAATCCCGCGACGGCTGGCGATCAATGCACGACGGTCGACGAGACCGCGCGCTGCGTCGGCGCACTCGACCCGTGCGGCGACGGCGTCCTCGACCCGGACGAGGAGTGCGACGACGGCAACACCGCCGTGGGCGACTGTTGCTCGTCCGGTTGCCGGTTCGAGACCGCCGGAAGCTCGTGCAGCGATGCGAACGTCTGCAACGGCCTGGAGACCTGCGATGACGCGGGCTCCTGCCAGCCCGGCACTCCGCTGGTATGCGTGTCCGACACCATCTGCGCAGCGTCGGAGCTCTGCGACCCTGTCGTCGGCTGCCTGCTCGGACCTCGGCCCGCCACCGGTTGCTTCACGGGTTTCGCCAAGGCCTCGCTCCTGATCGACGAGGTCAGGGTGGGCCGTGAGCGGCTGTCGCTCAAGCTCGCGAAAGGTCCGGCGCTCTCCCCGGCCGACTTCGGCAATCCGACGGTCACGGGCGGAACCGGCTACACGGTGTGCTTCTACCGCGGTGGCGACCACGGATTCGCCGGCGCGCTCGAGGTGAGCCGTGCTGGCCAGCAGTGCGGGAAGAAGGCGTGCTGGAAGGCTGTCCGCGGCAAGCGTTTCCAGTACCGCGATCCGGGTTTCTCGGCCGACGGCATCGGCGTCATCGGGCTTTTCGCGGGAGCGCGGGGGCACTCATCGATCTCGCTCGAGGGCAAGAACGACGCCAAGCGGGACAAGCACTCGCTCCCCGCGGGCACCGCCCCGGGCGACGGCGGGATCGCCAAGGGGCTCGACCGCTCCTTCGCCGGGGTGCTCGTCCAGATTCGGCGGAACGACGGCGGCGCGTGCTTCGAGGCGCGTCTCGGAAAGACGCTGCGCTCCGGTCCGACCTATTTCAAGGCGAAGCAGTGAGAGCGGGTGGCCGCGAGGTGGGTTGATCGGCAACGCTCGCGGGGTGTTCGCCGCCGGTCATTTTCCCGGGGCTGCGGTCGTCTTTCGTTCCCTACAGGTCGTCGATCGAGATCGTCAGGTCCGTCGGATCCACGGACGCATCGAGGTCCCCGTTGGTGAGCGTCTGTCCGGCAAGCTGGTGGAAGACGCACGAGAGGCTGGCCGTGTCGAGCTCGTCGGGGTTGCTCGCGAACGTGAGCGTGAGTGTTCCGCTGCCATCGTCCTGAGCTACGAGGCCGTCGTCCGCGTCACAATCGAGCGGCGTGAAGCTGCCCGTGGTTACCGGGTACGTGATCGTGGCGTTGAAGGGCGGTAGGAAGTCGGCGTTGGTTTCCACGTTGACGCTGACGTCGATCTCATCACCCGGACTGTCGTCCGGCGTGGCGGTGACGGTCGGCTCCGGCGTTCCGCCCGTCGCGGTCGGCGTGACCGAGGTGGCGGTCGGTGCCGTGCTGATCGGCGAGACCGTCGGGCTCGGGGTGAGGGTCACTGTCGGGATCGGCGTGGTCGTCGCCGGGAAGATCTCGGCCGGACGCGAGCCGTCGCACTCGTAGCGGAAGTCGAGCTCCCCGTTCGGATTCTGGGGGAAGCAGCGCCGTTGGCCGCTGTCGACCTTGCGCGTGCAGCGGAGCTGAACGGTGCAGGGGTCGGTCGTGCAGCCGGCCGGGCGGTCGTCGCCACTGAGCGTCGCGCCGCTCTGATTGCACGGACCATCGGAGTCGCCGCATTGCTCGCACAGGTTGCCGTTCGAGCTGCCACCCCCGCCGCCGCC
>CAZWAX010000145.1:0-606 GCA_964631985.1 uncultured Polyangiaceae bacterium
TCAGCCCGGCCACGTCCGACGAGAAGGGCGCTGATGGTTGCGCCGGCGTTGCGCCGGGTGTTGTGGGCTGCGCCGGCTGGCTGCCCGGCAGCACAACGCCGGAGAACAGCTTCTTGAGCGCCAACCCCAGGGTCTCATCCATGGCGACGCTGTTGGCTGTTGAGACGATAACCCGCTTGAGTTGAGGAATCTGTCCCTGCTCGGCAAGCAGATAGAGCGGCTCGACGTAGACCACCGAGTCCTCGACCGGGATCACGAGCAGGTTGCCGCGGATCACCTTCGAGCCCATCTGGTTCCAGAGCGAGAGCTGCTGCGAGATGACGGTGTCCTGGTCGATCCGTGCCTCGACCTGCTGCGGGCCGTAGACGAGCCGCTCCTTCGGGAGCTCGTAGACGACGAGCTGCCCGTAGTGCTCGAGGTCGCTCCGCGCGGCGATCCACCCGACCATGTTGCTGCGGTTGGCGGGGGTCATCGGCTGCATGAGGAGGAACTCCTCGCCCTCCTCGCCCGGCAGCTTGGTGATCACGTAGTAGGGATCGGCGGCGGCGCGGCGCGCCTCGCCGCCCGCGGCTTCGGTCGGGAAGCTCCAGAGGTCTTCCTTGTTGT
>CAZWAX010000145.1:616-12441 GCA_964631985.1 uncultured Polyangiaceae bacterium
GTGACGCGGCGTGGAGGAGGGGGGGGCGGGGGCGGGTGTGGGGGGGGGGGGTGGGGGCGGCGGGGGGCGGGGTCGGCTCCGCCACTAGACCGCCCAACCGGGTACTAGGAAGCACGCGCCGGCGCCGGGACCACAGGGTAGGAGGAGGGTCCCGGCGCCGGCTAGCTCGGCTGCCACGGCCCCGCCCGGGGGCGACGTGTGCGCGAGCGCTGCGGCGGCCGGCACGGCAGCGGCCGCCCCGGGGTGGAGGCAGCAGGGGGATCCGGTGGCGGCGGTGCCGTTCATGGCTTGCATACTAGTATCCCAAGCGGTCGGGGTCGAGGGGTTGGGCGAGGTGTGGGACTGGGGGCGTGGGGTTGGGCTGTGGGGGCGGTGGGGTACAGTTCGGTTGGGATGGGGACCGGTCCCTCCGGGTGGCGCAGGGGCTTCTGGGGGTCCGCCGGCATCTCGGCGAACGGCGTGAAGAGGCCCGGGAAGATGCGGGCGTAGGTGGCGAACACCGGCTCGTCCGGCTCCATTGCGTAGAAGCGCACCGTGCCGTCGTACGCGTCCATGACGATCTTCACGGGATTCCGGATGTAGTTGATGCCGAGCCCGCGCACCGGCTCGGCGTACGGAAAGGTGCGCGCGGTCGTGTAGGCGTCCTGCATCCATACGAGGCGTCCGCCCGAGACCACGAGGTAGGGATCGCGGTCGAGACGGAGAAAGGGCGCGAGCCGGCCGATGCGTTGGGTGAGCGAGCGGCGGAAGAGGATGCGGCTCTCGGCGCGCAGGTTGCCCGAGAGCAGGAGGTTCACGTCGCGGAAGTGCCACGCGAAGACCGCGCGCCGGAGGCGCGAGCCGAGCAGGATGCCGTCGGCGCCGGTGTACGCGTTGGTGACGTTCTCATCGCCTTTCGGATAGTCGAACTCGTCGGCCTCGGCGTTCACGATCACGTAGTCGTCGGTCTTCTCGCCGAAGTAGATGCGCGGCTCGGTGAGGGTGATGCCGACCCGCGATTGCGGCGGGATGTCCTGCATGAAGAACGTCGGCAGGCCTTCGCCTTCGAGCTCGGTGACCGGGCTCATCACCGCACCGAAGCCGTGCGTGAACTGCAGGCGCTGGTTCACCCACGTCCGCGCGTTCTCCGGCAGCAACGCCGAGTTGATCTCGCGCGCCGCCAGCATCACCTGGCGCCGGCCGTCGGGGAGGTCGTAGCGGTCCACGTCGACGTCGTGGAAGTCGTAGTAGAGGCGGATCAGCTGGAGCTGGCGGTAGGCGTCGAGGAGCGGCTGCGGGTCCCACAGGCGGACGTTCTCGAAGGTGGCCGCGTTCGCGGCGATCGCGGCGGCGTCGAGCTTCTGCTCGGCGGGGAAGGGCCGGGGCTCGATGCGGTCGAGCCCGTAGGCTCGCCGGGTCATGGCGATGTTGTGTGCGAGGTAGGGGTGCTCGAGGCGGAGCTCGTCCGGGCGGACGCGCAGGCGCTGGAACACGTCGGGAAGGAACGAGGCGGTCATGCCCGCCACCACTACGAGCATCAGCGCCGCGACCGGTCGGCGCCAGTCGCGGCCAGCGAGATTGGTCGCGGCAAGCGCGGCGCCGGCGAGCGACGCCCCGACCAGCAGCCACTGGAGCGGCAGCTTCACCGTGCTGACGGTGTAGCCGGCACCGAACACGGCGCCGTAGGGCGCGAACAGCAGGTCGTAGCGCCCGAGCCAGTAGCCGGCGGCTCGGGTGAGCAGATAGAGCGCGAGCAGCAGCGACGCGGTGCCGACGAGCGGCGGCGACGTCAGCTCGTCGGGGCGGCGGAGATCGAGCGAGCCGTGGAGATAAAACACGGCTCCGGCGACCATCGTGGCGAACACCAGGCTCGCCGCCGCGGCGCCGACGACGCCGTGCAGGGCCGGCAACGCGAACACGAAGAAGCCGAGGTCGCGGCCGAAGACGGGATCTACGTCGCCGAAGGCACCGCCGTGCCACCAGAGCAGATACGTCTCCCAGCTCGCCGCTTGTGCGATCCCGGCGAGCGCGGCCATGACCGCCGCCGCCGCCAGGACGAGCGCGCGCCACGGCAGGCGGCCCGCGAGCGGCGCGATCAGCTCCGGAATCGTCGCCTGGCCGTCCCCGACGCGGCGAAACACCACCCGCACGACGCCCGCCTTCCGCACCAGCTGCACCGCGCGGAGACCGACGGCCGCGACCACGGCGAAGGTCGCGACGAAGGTCGCGGCGAAGCAGGCGAGCTTCGCGAGCAGCGTCGTGCGGAACACGACCCACGCCCCGAGCTGGCGAAACCAGAGCGCGTCGAGGAAGAGCCCGCTCGCGGTGCCCGCGAGCGTCAGGCCGGCGACGAGGGCGAGCGCGCCCGCGATCAGCGCGATCCTAACCACGCCGTCTGCTCTCGGCCGCGCGGCCGCCCATCCTGCTCTCGGCGGCGATCGCGGTCACGTGCTCGCGGACGACCGGCGGCGGGCACAGCCGGACGAACAGCCAGAGTCCGGCGAAGCCGAGCACGAAGTCGTCGGTCATGCCCACGATCGGGATCAGCTCGGGGACGAAGTCGATCGGCGAGAACAGGTAGAGCGCGATCAGGACGAGCAGCGCCTTCGGCATCAGCGAGACCCGGCGGTCGCGGAACAGCCGCCAGTAGAGCTTGGCGAAGCTCGGCAGATGGCGGAGCAGCTCTCCGCCCCGGCCGGTGAACAGAAAGCGCGGGAGCGCCGTCGTCGCGCGCGTCATGGCTCTTGCATGGCGTGTCGAGACCGGGGCGTCAATCCAACCCGGGCAGACAACGGCCTCACTGCGCCGTCACGCGTCACGACCGACCGAAGGGGTGGCGCTCGCGGCGCCGCGAACCGCCACCCTCCGGTCGGTTGCAGACGTCGGCGTCAGTCGGCCTTGTCCTTGAATTGACCGACCGGCGGGCCGGCCACGTTCTTCCCGGCCGGGCTGCTGTACACCGCCTCCCAACAGAGGCCGCTCTCGGTGTTGTGCAACTGCACCGTGACCGGCTGGCCGAACGGAAGCGTCGGATCGTCGAGCAGGCTGCTCTTCGCTTTCAGCTGGATCTGCGCTTTGCCCGCGACCAAGCCTTCCTTCAGCTGCAGCTTCTCGACGCCGTCGGGCGTGAGATCCTTGTCTTTGTAGTCGAAGCCTTTGGTTTTGTCCTTCCAGCACGGCTTCGGATTGGCGATGCCGCACGAGCCGCCGGCCGGAATGGTGGCGTCGAAGATCACACTCGGCGTCCCGTCGTAGATGCAGAGCTGGTAGCTGGTGGTGGTGAGGGGCGTCCCGAAGTCGGCCTTGCTGGTGACCGCGCCCTTGCTCCACTTCCACTGCAGCTGATCCTTGGTGTCGGGCGACTTGTCTTTGTATTGCAGGCTCGCTTTGGCGCCGATGGCAGGCGTCCGGCAGCCGGCGACGGGAAGCGCCGCGCAGGAAGGCGTCGGCGTCGCGGTCGGCGTCGGGGTCGCTGCGAGCGGAGTCGTCGTTTCGGTGGCCGTCGCGAGCGGAGGGGGCGTGCTCGTTGCGGTTGCGGTCGCCGTTGCGGTCGCGGTCGCGGTGGCAGTTGGCGTCGGCGTTGCAGTCGGCGTCGGCGGAAGGCCGGGCGTCATGGTGGGTGTGGCGGTGACTCCACCGGGTGTCGCGGTGACCGTCGGCGTCGCGGTCGCCGGCGGCGCCATTGGGAAGATGACGTCGA
This sequence comes from uncultured Polyangiaceae bacterium, assembly GCA_964631985.1. Lineage (GTDB taxonomy): Bacteria > Desulfobacterota > Binatia > UTPRO1 > UTPRO1 > UTPRO1. The sequence goes on from CAZWAX010000145.1 coordinate 4,296, forward strand.
GCGCGTTCAGGTTGTCGTCGCCCAAGCCGGTGAGCGGGTTCGGTCCGCAAAAGCGCCCCGTCCAGAGGTTCATGTTCTCGGCGGGGACGAGGATGCATGCTGCGCCCGGCGCGCCGAGCGGTGTGCCTTCGGTCAAGATGTCGTCGGCGGCGCGTGGCATGCCGAGCAGCGGACCGGGACACGGATTCGGCGTGCCGACGGTCGCCGAGCCGGGTGCCAGCGAGAAGAGGACGATGTCGCCCGCCGCCGCGGTGAAGACCCCCGGGCCGACGACGTCGTCGACCGCGAGCGCGTCGATGTTGTCGCTGCCGGGCCCGCCGATGAGATCGAGGCCGAGTGCCGGCGGCGCCGCATAGACCGCGATCGGGGCCGCGCCCGGAGGCTTCACGAACACGTCCGAGGGGAGGAACCCCGCGGCCGCGGCGGTCGGAGGATCGACCGAGTAGTAGACGGGAACGGTTGGCAGGCCGCCCGCCGACCAGGCGCCGAGCGCCGCCGCGTCGATCTCGTCCATGATGTCCCCGCCCGGCATCGGCTCGACGAGACCCGTGCCGGCGCCGGCCGGACCGACGCACGCCGGCGCGACCACGCCGTTGCCGTCGATGAAGCGAAAGTTCGCCATCGTGCCCGGCGCGAACGCCGGCAGCGCCGGCGCGCCCGCTGCGGCGGTCGCATACACGTCGGCGGCGGCGTCGGTGACCGCGGGTTGTCCGCAGGCTTCCGAGCCGACGTCCGGTGCGAAGGGCCCGGGCGCCGCCGGCAGGCAGAGGCCGACCATGCCGGTGGCACCACCGTCGACGCCGATCAGAAAGGACACCGCGCCGGGGGGCACCGGCACCGGGATCGGAAACAAGCCACTCGAGAACCCGTCGAGGTTGGCGGGCGGCAGCGCCGGCCCGGGCCAGCCGAGACCGCATCCCACCGGCCCCATGCGGATCACCGACGTCGGGACCGCGAAGAACGGCGGACCCTGGATCAGGTCGCCGAACGGCGAGAACGGCGGGGCGCAATTCGGCGGCCCCGGTACCGGGGCCGTGACCGACCCCGGCGCAAGCGAGAACGTTTGGGCGATGGCGAAGCGAGCGGGTAGAAGGATGGCCGCGAGCGCCGCGACGAGCAGGGGGCGGGCCGAATGGAACATGGCACCTCCTGAAGGTGAGGGCGGAGTTGGGGGGCTACGACGACATCGCGTACCACCATGCTTCGAGCACGGTCAACGAAAATGGATGGCTGCGGGGGGCTTCGTCCGGCGAGATCGTGGGTGGATTTCCGACCAAGGGCCCGTGCCGGTTACGCGGACGCGGTGGTCGTGGCGATCGTCATGCCGGTCGATCTGCGGGTGCGGATCGCGACCGTTCCCGGCCTGTCGGCCGTGCAGAGTGCGGCGTTGCGCGACCGGGTCGATCGGCTCGGCCCGGTCTGAGACGCGCTACCGCCGCTGCTGCGCGTCGCGGTAGCCCTGATCGTAGGCGCGTTGCTTCGACTGCTCGTGCTGATCGACCATCAGGCCGCCGAGCACGCCCGCCCCGGCGCCGATCGCGGCCCCCATGCCGGCATTGCCGGCGATGGCACCGATGATGGCGCCGCCGGCGGCGCCCATGGCGCCGCCCGTCACGGCCCGTTGCTGGGTGGGGGTCATGCCGGCGCACGAGGTGAGCGCGAGAGCGGCCGCGAGGGCGGCGGCGCCGCGCGCGAGTCTCTGGGTTGGGGTTCGCATGGCGTCTCCTTTCGCGACTACTTCTTCTTCGCCGGCGAACCGGCGGTCGTCTTCGGACACGGGAACTCCTCGACCAGGAAGCGGCCGACGACGTCGGCGGGTGCGCCCGTCAGGTGCTCGGGACGCTGCTTCGACCAGGCGAGGAACCTGGCGAGGCCGTCGTTCCGCGACGGTGGCGGGGTCGGCGGACAGAAGAGCGGTGTCAGCTTCTCGTGATTCGTGAGCGCGATCATCGTCTGGTACACGCCCGCGCCGAAGCCGTGACAGAAATGGATGGCGGCGGGGTAGAGGGGATCGTCGCCCGGGGTGGCACAGAGGGCCACCAGATCGGCGCCGGTGCGCAGCTGGAAGTGCTCGGTCGTGGTGGCGCCGGCCGGTGCCGCGACGGTCAGCAGCGTTCCGAGCACGGCAAGACGGAGTACGGACATGCGAGCCTCCTTTCGTCGATGGCCGCCGGTCTACCCGACGCGGCCGACCGAGCCAAACGTGCGGTGGGTTTGGTGACCGTGACGGGGTGGTGCTAACGGACCGCGACGCGAAGGAGGGTGGCATGGTGAGGGTACGGTTGGCGCTGCTCGTCGTCCTCGGGCTCGCGGCGGGATGCTCGACGATCCTCGCCGTCAAGGATCAGCAACGGCGTGCCGACACGACGGCGGTGATCGGCGGCACGGTGAAGAGCGAGCGGCCGGCCCGCGGCCCGCTCGTCGTGGCGCTCTTCGCGCGCGGCGCCGAGGACTTCGTGCTGGTCGACTACTTCACCGCCGTGCAGGCGGGCGCGTGGGGGTTCGGGGTGCAACCCGGGACCTACTGGGTGGCGGCGTTCGAGGACGTGAACGGCGACGGGGCCTACCAGGACGAGCCGTTCTACCGCCCCGATCAGGCGCGCCCGCTCGTGCTGACGGCGGGCCAGAAGGTCGCCGACATCGACATCGTCATCCCGGAGGGTGGCCGGGCGCTCCGCACCGGCCGCATCGCGCTCGCAGACCTGGAGGCGCGGAGCGGCGAGGAGCAGCGGGCCAAGAGCCTCTACTCGCTGAGCGCCGTCGGCATGGTCACGACCCTCGACGATCCCCGCTTCGCGCCCGACATGGGCCAGGAAGGCATGTGGAAGTTCTACGACTTCATCCTGAAGGCGGGGGCCGGGATCTATTTCCTCGAGCCCTACGACCCGGCGCGGATCCCCGTGCTCTTCGTCCACGGGATCGGCGGTACCCCGCGCGACTTCACGGGCCTGGTGGCCGCGCTCGACCGCACGCGCTTCCAGCCCTGGGTCCTCTACTATCCGAGCGGCGCCCGCCTCGACGCGATCGTGCTCTGGGCCGATCAGCTCTTCACTCGCCTCGAGGTCGAGCTCGGCGTCGAGCGCGCGGTCGTCGTGGCGCACAGCATGGGCGGGCTCGTGTCGCGCGGCTTGGTCCTGCAGCACGCCGCCGCCGACTCGCGTCACGTGCTGCGGCTGTTCGTCACCATCTCGTCCCCGCTGGGCGGCATGGCGTCGGCCGGCGCCGGCGTCGAGGATTCTCCGGTCGTCGTCCGTTCGTGGTACGGGCTCGCGCCCGGGAGCGAGTACCTCGACGGGCTCTTCTACACCGACCCGAAGACGCGCCGGCAGCGCCGGCGGATCCCGGCGTCGATCCCGTACCACATGCTCTTCGGATTCAAGGGCGGCGGCCGCGACGGCTCGAGCGACGGCACGGTCGCGCTCGCGAGCCAGCTCCGGCCCGAGGCGCAAGAGGAAGCACGGACGCTCCGCGGCTTCGACGAGACCCACGTCGGCATCCTGTCGAGCCCGGCGGTCGCGGCCCACCTGAACGCGATCCTCGCGACCGTGCCCTGAGGCGGGACTACTTACAGAGGCGCTTCGTGCCCTTCACGAGGCAGGTGCGATTGCCGCGCGCCCAGAGGGGCGTCAGGAAATAGCTGTCGGTGGTCTCGACGACCACCGTGACGCCGGGGAAGTCGGCGCCCGAGAGGTCCACGCCCGAGGCGCGGAAGTCGAGCTTGTAGCCCTTGATCGCCTCGGGGCGGCCGACGCGCTTGATGCGTACCTTCCGAACGCCGCCGATCGAGCCGCCCGGATCCTCGTAGGTCCAGCCCGAGCCGACCGGCGGCTGCAACTGCCACAGCAGCGCCGGGATGTTCACGGCGTAGACGGTGCCGTCGCGGTCGCTCATCGTGAGCGTGAAGCCGCTCCTGAGGGTCGGAGTGACCTGGACGTCGAATCCCTCGACCGGGATCGTCGCCTTGAAGCGGAGCTCGCCGCCCTTCATCGTGATCTGCGGCTTCTCGAAGGCCACGAAGGTCGGCGTGCCGGGCGCGGCGAGCGCCTGACCCGTCGGATCGAGCACGCGCATCGAGACGATCTCCGTGTTCGTGAAGCGCCCGGAGAAACCGAGCGTGCCGAGCGGCAGCACGGCCGTGGCGTCCAGCTGGCGTCCGTCGGCGGAGAGTGGGAGCGAGAAGGTCTGGTCGACGAGCGTGCACAGGTGCGGATCGTGCAGGTCTCCGCAGCCTTTGATCGTCGACCGGACGGTGGTCTCGAGATGGTACGTGCCGCTCGCGCAGAGCGGTGACGAGCCCGCGACGTCGCGCAGCGTGACGTGCACGGACGGGGGCTGGCGGTCGTCGAGCTGCGTCCACGTGATCGTGCCCGACTCGAAGTCGCAGACCGAGCTCCACGGCACGCGGTCGCAGGCACTGCCGTACTCCATCGTGCACGGCTCGTACGGGACGGTCAGATTGCTCGACATCGTCGTCGCGGAGGTGCTCGGCTCGAGCCCGATCGTCGCGAGCGGCAGGCCGTCCATCCCCGTCATCCCGACCCGCACGATCTCCCGATTCGCCTCGATCGGGAACGTCGGTCGCAGCGGGATGAGCGGCGGCAGGCCGAGGAGGTCGACGAAACCGCCGTACCCCCGGTTCACCTTCCAACGGTTGACGAAGTCCTGGAACGTGCATTGCCCGCTCGGACACGGGAGCGTGTCCGGATCGATGAAGTCGCCGCTCACGCGGGTCGTGGCGTCGACGAAATACGCATCCAGGCAGGCGGCCGGAGTGGGGAAGAGGCTGGACCAGCCGCCCAACGATCCGCGCGGGAAATCCAATGGTGCGGACTGAGTGATCCGGAACTTCGACGTCTCGAACGGACACGCTTCGGATGTCACCGGTGGGCTACAGGCGGCAATGCCATTGCGAGCGACGTCGTTCGGTGCGGTACACGGTGCGTACGCTCGGACCAGGTACGCCGAGTACCTCGTCGGGTCCTCGCCGATCCGCACCTCGGTCGCCCCCGCCGGGGACACGATCGCCAGTGCTGCGACGACAGCTGCGACGACACGATAGACTGCGTTCGCTCGGGGGGCGCCGGGCACGGCTGGATTCACGTAGGAAACTCGGACCGGCGCTGTCAACGGATTTCGTGGCCCGGGCTAGGTCTGGGTCATCGGCGGGCAGCGGTGTGGCGCAGATACGCGACGATGTCGCGGAGCTGCGGCGCGCTCACCGTGTCCTGGAAGTGCGGCATGCGTCCCGATTCGCGCTGCAGCATGTGCCGCACCTTCGCTCGCGTCGCCGCGGGCCCGAGCCGTGCGACGGTGTCGGCGCCGATTGCCGGGGCCGGGGTCGCCGGCGGCAGCAGGTCCTCCGGGTGGACGCCTTGCCCGTCGTCGCCGTGGCACGACGCGCAGTAGGTGTCGTAGAGGCGATACCCCTTCGAGAGATGCCGGACGAAGGCGACCACTGCGCCGAGCTCGCCCGGCTCGAAGGTATCGGCGAGCGGCGGCATGGTGCCGTGCCCCTCGACGGCCACCACCTGGAGCGCCGGGTCCGTGTACCGCTCGCGCGCGACCATGAGGTTCGGCGGCGGCGGGTCGTTGGTGGCGCCGAGCACGCCTTCGCCCTGGCCGTACGCGCCGTGGCAGGGCGCGCAGGCCCCTTCGAAGACCAAGCGCCCGGCGCGGACGCGCGGCCAGTCGGTTCGCGACAGCTCCGGCACGTAGGCGGAGATCGCGTCGGTCTCGAGATCCTCGGCGACGGCGCTCCGGCGCGGCGAGAAGCGGAGCGGCTCGCCCTGGAGCAGACGTGCGACCAGCTCGTCGTCGGAGGCGCCGTCGAGGAGCCCCGGGGTGCGGAGATCGGTGGGTCGGATCTCGAGCACGGCGGCGACCGGACCGAACCCCTCGGCCTGGGGCCCGTGGCATCCGCTGCAGTAGGCGGCGAAGAGCACCGACCCGCGAGCTACCGGGTCGGCGGTGGCCGCCGCGGTGGCGCGCGGCTTCCGGGTCGCGGGCCGGCACCCGGCCACCCCGACCGCGACGACGATGACCACACCGATCGTGACGTTTCCCCTCCAGCCCATACGCCCTCCCGTCTTTCGATCCTCAATGTCAGACTGAGGCGTCGGCGGGCAAGGTCATGACGAAGGTCGTACCGCTTCCCAGCACGCTCTCGACGGCGATCGTCCCGCCCATCCGCTCGATCGCCATCTTGCAGAAGATCAGCCCGAGGCCCGTGTCCTCGCGATGCGCCCCGCGCGTGCGCTTGGCGCGCTCGAACAGGCCGGTCTGCTCGGCGGGGGGAATCCCCCGGCCGCTGTCGCGGACTCGGATCTCGATCTGGTCGTCGACGAGCCGGGCCGCGAGGTCGACGCGGCCCGCGGCGCTGTGACGGATCGCGTTCACGACCAGGTTGTTCAGGACTCGCCGCAGGAGCCAGCGGTCGGACAGGACGACCGGCAGCGCGGCGTCGGTCGCGACCGTGATCGTCATGCCGGCGATCTCGCCCGCGGCCCGATACTCCGCCGCGCAATCGACGAGCAACGCGTCGACGGCGACCAGCTCGAGCCGGAGCTCGAGGCGGTTCTCCTGCATCTGGTCGATCTCGAGCAGGTTCTCGATCATGCGCATCAGGTCCTGCGCGCTTCGTTGGATCTGGGCGAAGTGACGGTCGCTCGGCGCCGCGCCCTTCGAGCGGCGGAGCGCCAGCTGCGTGACGGCCAGGATGCCGCCGAGCGGCCCTTTGAGATCGTGGACGATCATGCCGGTGAGGTCGGCCTTCGCCTGCTCCAGCTCCGCCTTTTCGGCGAGCGCGCGCTCGGCGACCTCCGCCATGCGGCGATACTCCTGCGCCAGCGCGCGGTCGACGTAGCCGCTCAGGATGTAGGCGTCGATCGCGAGCCCCATGTCGAGGAAGACGACCTTCACGAACGACTCGAGGAGCGCCAGCAGCGTCTCCGGGTCGTCGCGGTAGTGGACGCGGAGACGCTCGCTCAGAAGCCGGACGTACTGGAAATAGGTCCCGAGGTACCACTCGGGCTTCAAGTCGGTGCGGGCGTGCGCCGCCCCCACGCGGAGCCGGCTCTCGAAGTATTCGCGTCCGAGGTCCCCGTCGAGCATCCGCAGGAAATACTCGCGCTGCAGGACCTTCAGGCGGGCGATCTGCCCCTCGCCGTCGAGCAGGCGGCGCGTTTCCTCGAAGGCGAGGAGGTGTTCGTAGAAGGCGTCGACGATCTCGTCGACGTTGGCCACGCCGAACGCGCGGAGCTTCGTCAGGTTCTCCGCGTCGGCGTCGTCGAACCCGAGGAACGCGAGACGACGGCCCCGCCCGGCCGCGTCGAGGCCGACGCGGCCGAGCAGGGACGACATGCGCGCGGGGCCGGGGTCGGCGGCGACCCGGGCGTTCTCGTCACTGGAGCGCGACACGCTCCGGCTCGACGGCGAGCGCCGCCACGTCCGACGCCTCCAGGTCTTCGTACTGCAGAATGCCGAGGCTGGTGAAGCGCTCGCGCAGCCAGCCGTCGAGCAGCCCGAGCTTCTTCACGTTGGGCACGATCTTCGAGAACAGCATGCGGCGGAACTCGATCATGCTCGGCGACTCGAGCGCGTACTTGCAACACTCGTCGGCCGGCATGCCCATGCGCTCCCACACGTCGCGTGCGAGAAAGCGGTCGCGCATCAACACGCACGCCTCGTAGGTGAATTCCTGACGCTCGCGGACCTCGGCGGCGGTGAAGTTCTTGGTGTAGAAGTCGCGGAGCGAGATCACGCCGAAGGCCACGTGCCGGGCTTCGTCGCGCATCACGTGGTAGGTGAGGTCGCGGATCAGCGGCTCGTTGGCGTAGGCGCGGATGAAGCCGAACGCCGCCAGCGCCAGGCCCTCCACCAGGATCTGCATCCCGAGGTACTTCATGTCCCAGCGCGAGTCGCTGAGGATCTGATCGAGCAGCGTCTTCAGGTGCGGGTTGATCGGGTAGACCTTCTCGAGCTTGGTGCGGAGGTACCGGTCGTAGACCTCGACGTGGCGCGCCTCGTCCACCACCTGCGTCGCCGCGTAGAGCTTCGCGTCCATCACCGGCACCGCGTCGACCAGCTGCGCCGTCGCCAAGAGCGCGCCCTGCTCGCCGTGCAGGAACTGCGAGAGCATCCACGACAT
>CAZWAX010000146.1:0-12409 GCA_964631985.1 uncultured Polyangiaceae bacterium
GGCCTCGCGGTGCTCTACGGCAACATCGCGCGCGACGGCTGCATCGTGAAGACCGCGGGCGTCGACGAGAGCATCCTCCGCTTCGAGGGCCCGGCGCGCGTCTTCCACTCGCAGGACGCGGCGTGCGACGCGATCAACGACCGGCTGATCGAGCCGGGCGACGTCTTGTTGATCGTCTACGAGGGACCGAAGGGCGGCCCCGGCATGCAGGAGATGCTGTACCCGACCTCGTTCCTCAAAGGGAAAGGCCTCGGGAAGGTCTGCGCCCTCGTCACCGACGGGCGGTTCAGCGGCGGGACGAGCGGCCTCAGCATCGGCCACGCCTCGCCCGAGGCGGCCGAGGGCGGCGCCATCGGCCTGGTGCAGGAAGGCGATCGCATTCGCATCGACATCCCGGCCCGGACGATCGACGTGGTCGTGAGCGACGCCGAGCTCGACCGACGCCGCGCGGCGATGGACGCGCGCGGCGCTGCCGCGTGGAAGCCGAACCGCGACCGTACGGTCTCGGTGGCGCTCCGCGCCTACGCGGCCATGACGACCAGCGCCGCCCGCGGTGCGGTCCGCGACGTCACCCAGATCGAGCGGACGACCACCCGCTGATCGTCGTCGTCCGGGCTAGGGCCGGTAGACCGCGGCGTACGACCCGGGCTCGGCCGGAAGGCCGCTGAGAAGCGATCAGGCGGCGGTGCTGCCGTGCTGCTGATGCCGAACGTGGACCTGGTACCCGGCCTCGGTGACCGATCCGATCCAGGCGGCGACGATCGCCCGGCCCGGGCCGTCGTCGACGGTCAGCTCCAGAACAACGCTCCCTTCGCCCTCGCTCCGCCACTCCCGCAGATGCTGGCGGAGGGTTTCCAGGTCATACGGCGTGCCCTCGGCGGCATAGTAGAGCGACCCTCGGGGCGCGATGATCCTGGCTTCGAGCATGGGAGACTCCGTGCGGCGCGGACGAGGTCGGAACGTGCTCGGCGGAACACGCAGGCCTGCAACGTGACGTTGATGTGTCGGATCCGGGAGAGATGTCGGGAGGTCTTTGTTACGGGTGCCCGGCGCGCGCCACAAGCTAGGAGAAGTGCGTCGGGATTCGACGTGAGCCGCGATGCGTCGGTCGTCGTCGGCCGGCGCGCATGCTACCTCGGAGCGATGAAGCTCCATTGGCATCCCTTCTCCGTGTTCCCTCGACGCATCCAGATCGCGCTCCGCGAGAAGAACCTCGCCTACGAAGAGGTCGTCGTCGATCTCCCGGGCGGCGCCCACCGTGCGCCCGCCTTTCGGCGCCTGAATCCCTTCGGGCAGGTGCCGGTGCTGGAGGACGGCGACGTCGTCCTGTCCGAGTCAATCGCGATCCTCGAGTATCTGGAGGAGCGCCATCCGACGCCGCCGCTGCTGCCGCGCGATCCCGCGCGACGCGCCGCGGCTCGCCAGCTCATGCTGTGGAGCGGCGACTACTTGGCACCGTCGTGGAAGGCGTGGATGGCGCCGCGTTTCGTGCCCGGCGTCGCCGCCGACGATCCGTCCGTCGCGCAGGGACGCGCCGAGGTCGCCGCCCACCTCGACGTGCTCGAGACCCGGCTCGCGCACGTCGACTGGCTGGGGGGCGATTATTCGTTGGCCGACGTCTGCTACGCGCCGTTCGTCACGACGTTCGCGCTGGTTGGCCTCGGCGATCTGGCCGAGGCGCGCCCCGCCGTGCGCGCCTGGATCGACCGTCTGGCGCGGCGCCCCGCCGTCCGGGACACCGCGCCGGCCTGATCGCGCGCTACGGAACCATCACCTCGGACGGCACGCACAGATCGCGCGGCCCGTAGAAGGTGTAGGTGTCCGGCCCGAACTGGTCTGCGGTGAAGATCGTCGGCTGCGTCTCCGGCCGCGGTCCGCGGATCTGGTAGCACATGAGGTGCTCCGGATGGCTCGGGGCCGTCGGATCCTCGCCGTTCTTGTTGACCGGCGCGCAGAGGTGGGTGGGCTTCTTGATGTCGACCGTGAGGGGCCCGAACTGCGTCTCGACCGTGATTCCGGGATGCCGGAAGGTCGCGTTGCTGACCTTGTAGCACTTGAAGTGATCGAGCGGGGTCTGGAGCGGTCCCGGATATCCGGTCAGGCTCTTTGCCGTCGGCACCAGCAGCCGGTCGGCCTTGCCGACGTTCACGACCAAGATGCCGAACTGGTTGGTCACCACCACACCAGGAATCTTGACGGTCTTCGGCGCGGTCTGCTTGATCGTGTAGAAGACCAGGTGTCCGGGGTCGGTCACGGCGTCCGGATCCTCGCCGTTCTTGTTCGCGGGCGCGCAGATGCGTTTGTTGCGCTTGACCGTGATCGTGCTCTGGCCGAACTGGTCCTCCGCCGAGACGCCGGCGCGGTTCAGCGACTTCCGGTGCGTCTCGTAGCACTGGAAGTGATTCAGCGGCTCCGGAGTCGCGGTCGGCGTCGGTCCGGTCGCGGTCGGGGTGAGGGTCGGGGTCCCGGTCGGCGTCTCGGTCGCCGTGGGTGTCGGGAACTCGACGCCGGTCGGTGTCGCCGTGGGCGTCGCGCTCTCAGTGACCGTGCCGGTCGCCGTTGGCGTCTCCGTGGGGCTTGCCGTCGGGGACACGCTCGGTGTTCCCGTCGGGGTGGCCGTGGTCGTCGCGGTTGCCGTCGGGGTGGCCGTCACCGTTGGGGTCGCGGTGCCCGTTGCCGTCGCCGTCACGGTCGGGGTCGCCGTCCGGGTCGCGGTTGCGGTGAGAGTCGGCGTCGCAGTTCTGGTGGGCGTCGCGGTTCGGGTCGCCGATGCGGTCAGCGTGGGCGTCGCCGTCCTGGTCGCCGTCGGCGTCGCGGTGCGTGTTGCCGTGCGGGTCGGCGTCGGCGTCCGGGTCGCCGTACGCGTCGGCGTCGGCGTCGCCGAGGTCCTCAGACAGACGGAATCACCCTTGGCGCCCGCGCGAGTGGTCGAGGGATCGCGGAAGATCACCTTGAGCGTCGAGACACCCGCCGGCGCCGTCGCCGAGAGCATGAAGGGCCCACCCAGAGAGCCGGTGACGTCGATGTCGGTGGTGATCGTATGGATCGCGGGTGTGCCGATCTCGACGTTCGAGGCGTTGTAAAAACGGATCTCGATCGTCGGGTTCACCGACGGGGTGTGGGTGCCGCTGAAGAAGGTCAGGTTGTAGGTGACGCCCGCGACGGCGCCCACCTGCTGCGTCATGCGGCCCGTGTTGCCGGCCGCGATCCCCCAGACGTAGCCGATCCATGATCCGTTGGGGGGGTTGAAGGCGGCGGTGGCACCATCCTCGCCGCTTTCGACGACCCATACGGTCGGGATGGGATCCCCCGTGCTATTGGTCGCGCCGGTATGCTGCTCGAAGCTCGCGTTCGACAGCAGGTTGCCTGGGCAGAACTGCGCCTGCGCCGCCGGGCTCCATCCGAGCAGCGCTCCGGCAACGACGAGCGCCACGGCGATCTTCGCCTCTCTATAGGAGAGCAGCGCGTGAACGTGAGGACGAAACAACCGGGCAAACGGACGTCGACGCATCATTGGCAGCGGGCCTCATGGGAAGTGGCTGAAGTGACTCGGACAGTGTGCGCATCACGATCGGATCGCGCGTCTCGTAGGCCGCGCCATCTCGACTGTCAAGAAAAACCGTACGTAGTGTCCCATATGGGGGCACGCCGTCCCCTGCGAGCGTTTCCGCAATCAACAAGTCACGGGGATGGACATGTCCCCGAGGTCGACCGCGCAGTCGCTTCTACGAGGCATCGGGATTCGGGATGGACATCCCTCTCGGGTCCTGGCGATCGAGGGACGTTCCGCCATGGAACAGGAAGATCGCGCCCACCATCGACACCAGGTGGTAGAGGCCATTGTGGTCGAGTGGGCTGAAGGCATCGACGCCGCTTGCCTGCACACCGCTGGCGACGAACTGGATGGCGATGCCGGCGATCATCGGCACCGACCCGCGACCACCGCGCAGACCGCGCACGCTCAGCACCAGTAGGAGCAGCATCACCGGCGCGTAATTGACGATGACCACGACGAAGCCGTCGGCCACGAAGACCGCCACGGCATAGAGGCCAAGCTGGAGCAGCGCAGTTCCGAGGGCGATCCGATACAGCCGCCATGGCAGGAACTGCGTCGCCGCGGTCATCAGCACACAACCCGTCATCGCGCCCACGACCAACCAGTTGGCGCGCTGAATCGCGAAGCGCTCCAACCCTTGCATCTCGATGAAGCCGTGATCGATGCCGCCGGTCAGCGCGGCGAGACCGAGCAGGATCATCGCGGCGCTCCAGTACCAGGCAGCGCTGAAACGCGCCTTCGGCAGTTGCACCAACCTGCCGGCGAAGAACAGCACCTCGGACGCGAGCAGGAAATTGGTGACGGCTGTGACCGCCAGGGGGCTCATCGGTGAGGCGCCTGCTGCGCTGAGGCGGCACTCAACCGGCGCAGGGTGGCGCTGCCGCCTGGCGCGTGATCTCGAGGTCGATCGCCGCCTCCTCGCCTGGGCGCCCCTGCAGGAGCCACGCGCGGTAGCGTGCGCGCCCGGCCTCATCCAGAGCCGCGGCGAAGCGGCGAATGCGGAAATCCCGCACTCGATCCGTATCGCGCTTCCGAACCCACACGTCGCCCGTGAGAGCGCCCTCGGTCGACCCCGATGCGAGCGTGCACTCGACCATGCCGTCCGCCCCCGCAACGGTGAGTCCCGCGGAATCCACGAGCTCGAAACGCTCGAGACGTACGAAGAGCTTCTGGTCGACCCCATTGTGCACGTCGACCCGGTAACGGAAGCGGACCTCGGGCTCATCGAGGCGCGCGGCCTTGGCGAAACCACGCTCGTCCTCGGTCGCTTGCCAGGTCGCGCTGACGGTCCCGAGGCGGGCCTCGTCACCGGGAGCCGCAAGCGGCAGCCCGTCGGGCGTGCGCGTACAGGCGGCGAGCATCCCGAACATCCCGGCCGCCACCACTGTGCCGAATGGCATTCGCATGTCACGGAGCCTGACCGACGCCGCATACGCACGCAAGTCGCTCCGCCACGCGGGAACGCCGATCGGCACATGGCCGCGCGACCACGACGAGCACCGGTGACGCCAGACGAGAAGGGCCGGCGGGAAAACCCGTCGGCCCTCTCTCGTCGGTACGGGGAACCGGATTCGCTCAGCCCATGCGATGAAGGGCACACAGCTTGTTGCCCGACGGATCCCGCAGGTAGGCGAGGTACATCTTGCCCATACCGCCCTCGCGTACGCCCGGGGGGTCCTCGCAGGCCGTTCCGCCGTTGGCGACGCCCGCCGCGTGCCACGCGTTCACGGTGGCCGGATCCGCCACCATGAACCCGACCGTCCCGCCGTTGGCGGCGGTGGCCGGAGCACCGTCGATCGGCTTCGTGACGGCGAAGACGCCGGTCGGAGACATGTAGAAGAGGCGGCCCTTCTCGTCCGTGACGGCGGCCGGGATGCCGAGCGTGCCGAGCACGGCATCGTAGAACTTCCGGGATGCGTCGAGGTCGTTGGCGCCGACCATGATGTGGCTGAACATTGTCTCTCTCCTCCTCGGTACTAGGGTTCGCGGAATCGTATGCGCCCGACCGCACTCTCGCAACGCGACCGGCGCTGACATAAGAACCCGAGCCCATGAGCCCCGACGCGTTCGTCGTCCGCTACGGTCCCTGGGCCCTCGTCGCCGGGGCCGCCGTCGGTCTCGGCGCGGAGTACGCGCGCCAGATCGCGGCGCGCGGCCTCTCGCTCGTCCTGGTCGATCGCGACGCGGGTCCGCTCGAAGCGACGGCCCAAGCCATCCGCGAGTCGAGCGGCGTGCAGGTGCAGACGCTCGTGCTCGATCTGGCCCGCGCCGACGTCGCCGACGCGGTCGTCGAGGCGACGAAGGGGATCGAGATCGGACTGCTCGTCTACAATGCCGCCATCGGCACCGTAGCGCCCTTTCTCGAGATCTCGCCGGCCAACGTGCAGGCGATGCTCGACGTCAATTGCCGCGCCCCGCTCTTCCTGATGCACGCGCTCGTGCCCGCCATGGTGGCGCGCGGCCGCGGAGGCGTAGTGCTGATGTCGTCGATGGCGGCAAACTTCGGCGCGGCGCAGCTGACCGTCTACGCCGCGACCAAGGCCTTCGATCTCGTCTTTGCCGATGCGCTCTGGGCGGAGGTCCATGACCACGGGGTTGACGTGCTCGCGGTGCAGCCGGGCTCGACGCGTACCCCGGGCTGGCAGTCCTCCCAACCTCCCGAGCTCCAAGGTCCGGGGCCCCACGTCATGGAGCCGGCGCAGGTGGTGACCGAGGCCCTCGCCGCGCTCGGCGTCGAGACGACGCTCATCCCCGGCGACATGAACCGACAGAGCGCGCAGCTCTTGGCGAGCCTCCCGCGCCGCCAGGCGATCGAGCTCATGAGCGCCATCACGCGGAATCTCCTCCCGACTGGCCGCACGTCGTAGCCCAGCCATGACCACGCTCGCACCGATCGACCTGACGGGGAAGCGACTCCTGATCACCGGACCGACCGGACAGGTGGCACTCCCCGTCGTCGCCGCGTACGCCAAGCACGCCGAGGTGTTCGCCCTGGCGCGCTTCCTGCGCGACGAGACCGTGACGCAGGTGCGCGACCTCGGCGCGGTGCCGATCAAAGCCGACCTGGCGGAGCCTGCGAGCTTGCGGCAGGTGCCGGCGGACATCGACTACGTGCTGAACTTCGCCGTGGCCAAGAGCGGCCGGTGGGCGGTGGATCTGCGGGCGAACGCCGAGGGTATCGGCGACCTCATGATGCAGGTGCCGCACGCCAAGGCCGTCGTCCATTTCTCGTCGGCCGCGGTGTACGCCTACGGCGGGGAGGCGCCGCGGCGGGAAGACTCCCCCCTCGGCGACAATCACCGTGCGATGTTTCCGACCTACAGCATCAGCAAGATCGCCGCCGAGACGGTGGTGCGGCTGTGCGCGCGGCGCCTCGGCGTGCCGGCGACCATCGCTCGGCTCAGCGTTCCGTACGGCGACAACGGCGGCTGGCCTTTCTATCACCTGGTCATGATGCGCCAGGGCGTCCCCATCACCGTCCATCCGGAGCGGCCGAATCTCTACAACCTCCTGCACGTCGACGACTACGTGAAGAAGATCCCCTGCCTGCTCGCGGCCGCCTCCGTGGAGACGACGACCGTGAACTTCGGAGGCTCGGAGGCCACCAGCATCGAGGAATGGTGCGGCTATCTCGGTGAGATCACCGGTCTCGCGCCCGCCTTTCGCGACGATCCGGAGGCGTTCGGAACCCTCTGCCTCGACACGGAGCGCATGCACGCGCTGATCGGACCGACGCGCATCGACTGGCGTGACGGGATTTTGCGCATGGTGCGGCAGCTGGCGCCGGACGCGCTCGCGCCGGCATACCGCGGCTGAGCGGTCCCCCGGGCCGGGATTCTGGTCAACCGTACCTCGGACGTCGACGAGCTCGTTCACGCCCGAACGACGAGGACGAGAGGCTGCCGGTGCGACGGCGGGGCCCCTGCGCCGAGCAGCTCCTCGTCGTCGCCCGGTCCGAGCACCGTGAGGCAGAGGGCATAGAGCATCAGCGCGGCCACGACGCACGCGATCGCCATGAGCAGCGCCCCGGCATCGCCGGCGGCCCGCTTGTGACGGGCGCCCGCCGCGAACGCCCGCGGTGCTGGCGTCTGCAGGAGCATGCGCCAACGATACGCGCAGCCCGCCTGGGTAAAAGCCTGTGCCGTCGGGAGTCAACCCGACCGCCGTTGGAAATCAGCGGCAGTCGCCCGCCACCGCGACCCTACGCCAGAGGTCGTACGGGAGGCTCTTTCCCGCCGTCCTCGGCGAGCTCACCGGCCTCGTGTCGACCTTTCGGACGATCCGGAAGCGTTCGGGAGTCTCTGTCTCGCCACGGAGCGGGTGCACGCGCTGATCGGACCGACGCGCGTCGACTGGCGTGACGGGATCCTGCGCATGGTGCGGCGCTCGGCCGCGGACGCGCTCGCCGGCGTACCGCGGCTGAGTGATCCGGACACTCGGGCGCGGACTACCGCACCTCGACGACGAGCGCGCGCCTTCGCCTCCCGCCGGCCGACGCCGGAACCGCGCAGCGACGCCTTTTATGGCGAACGCGCACGGATCGCTCCCCGTGGGCTGGGGAGCTAGAGCCCGAAATTATCGCGTCTTTACTCACTGCACAGCATCCGCCGTGTGTGGCAGCGCTCTTGCTCTTCGACTCGTCCCACACACCTCATGCGGGCCCAGCCTGCCGTCCGCCCCGCGCCCAACATTTCATCATCGAGAGGAGATCATCACCCCATGCGTCAGACCATCATTATTGGAGCATTTGCCGTCCTTGCCCTCGCGGCAGTGAGCGCGAGCCCCGTGTCCGCGGCGCCCGGCCAGGAGTTGCAACCCGGCGGCCCCCTCGTCGGATACGCTCCGCCCTCCCAAGGCGGCCTTTCGTGTACGCGTTACCTCAACAAGCGCGCCACGATCATGCCCCTCAACTGCGAGATGAGCTGCGCGATCAATTTCGCCGGCGCGGCGAGCAAGGGCCTCCAGTTCGACTACGAGTACTGCCGGAGTACCTGGCAATACTCGTGCGCCAACCAGTACCAGCGAGCGCTCGACAAGCTCGATCAGGGGACCTGCATGAACTGCATCGGTCAAACGGAGCAGGACGCTCTCTACCCGCTGTATCGGAGCGTCGTGGACGTCGCGAAGGATCAGATCTTCTGCGACGCCGACCCCGACAACACGCCTTTTCCGGACGGTCACGGGTTCGTGTCGCAGCAACGCGACGTCGTGAAGTGCCAGAACGCGATCATGCGGAGCCTGCAGAAGGCGGCCAAATGCCTCAATCTGAAATGTCACCAGAAGAGCGCCGAGCTGATCTACTGGGACAAGCCGCTCCGCACCAGCATCGCCCAGTGCGAGACCGATGACGTCGCTCGCTCGTGCAAGGCGCGTTTCGAGTTGTCCGTCCTGAAGGCCGGTGCAAGCTGCCCGGCGTGCCTCGACGCCAACGCGATCTGGACGAGCTTCCACACGGCGCTCGATACCAACAACGGCGCGATCTACTGCTCCGACGAGTGAACGTCTGAACGTCTGACGCCCCCGAGCGCGGTGTCGTCTCGATCCCCCACGGGTCGAAGCGGCACCGCGCCGCGGCGAGCGTTTTTGCCGGTCGTCCTCGGAGTCCCGCTGACGTCGGTCCACCCGCCTTCTGCGGGCCGCGCATGACCGTGTTCCGGCAATTGACGACGTCGCGTTGCCGCGAAACGACGCCGTGGCCGTCGGGCAAGGGAGTGTGAGCCGCTCCCAAAAGAACGGGGCCCCCGGCTTCAACAGCCGAGGGCCCCAAACGCATCCGGAACGACGCGCCGCTTACGGTGCCTTCGCAGCCGTCGGCCAATCCTCGCGCTGCGGAATCCGGTCGTAGATCGCGCCCGGCGAGAAGGCGAGGTTGAAGTTGCACGTGTCGCCCTCGATGCCTCCCGGCAGCGCCAGACACGCATTCGAGATGTCCGTCGGCGTCGGCTGCGTGCCGTAGGGGCCGCCGACCGGGCCGAGCCACTCGAAGTACTTCGTGAAGAGCGCCGTGACTTCCTGTTCGCTGAAGACGCAGTGGCCGTAGGTCTCGATCCAGGTCTGCGTGTGCGCCTTGTTCCCGGTCGTCAACGCGTCGGTGTACACGCGGTTGAATTCCGGAATGACCAACCAGTCGTTCGCGCCGGCCATCGACAGGATCGGATAGGAAACCTTCTTGCCGAAGCCCTTGGTGAAGTCGGGCCAGCTCATCTTGCGAAGGATCTTCCGCCCCTTCCCCGCCGTGAGGCGCTTGGCGTTCACGTCGTAGTCGGCGGCCAATATTGGGTCGTCGCCCAGCGCGGTGTAGTCGAGCGTGTCGTTGAACCCGATGCGCTTCCCTTTCAATCGCTTCGGATCATGGACGAAGTCGCCGAGGCCGAGGACCGCGAAGCCAAGAGCGCTCGCGACGTTGACGCCGCTCCCGCCGTGACTGGCGTCGCCCGTGAAGCGGGTGAGCGTGAGGAACTTTGCGAGGCGCTCGGCCTGGTATCCGTCGTCGGGCGCGATCCCGAGGATGCCGAAGCACGCGTCGACTTTGAGCCCCACGCCGACGGCATCCGAGCTCGAGTTGGAGGAGTTGGCCTCGCCCTCGTCGGTCGGCCACAGGAACTTGGCGCCGGGCACACCGTCACACAGGTAGTCGTAGACGAGCCGGACCTCGTGCGCGACGTCCCAGGTCGGCAGGCCGCCCCCGGCGGCGGCGCACAGCGGCACCGCACCGTCGATCTTGAGCTTCAACGTGGCATCGACCGTCACCGCGCCGCCGCCGGAGAAGCCGGTGACGATCACGCGCTTCAGCTGATCGCCGAAGCCCGGGCTCTTCTTGACGTACTTGATGATGTCCTTGAGGTCCTTGGCCGAGTGGAACGTGGCCCAGCCGCTGTCGGTGTACGTGCCGGCCGCGACGGCCTTGCCCATCGGCAGCAGCACCTCATCGAGGCCCAGATACGAGATCTCGTTGCAGAACCGGTTGGGCCCGCAGTCCGCATCCTGCTCGCACGTGACGGCGAAGCTCGATTGGCTACAGGTCTCGTGCGGACGAATGTGCTGATCGTTCAGGTCGAACCCGTGATTGACGATCACCAGGTCACCGTCCCATTCAGAAGGAAAGGTCACGCGGAAAAAGCCGCCGGTCTTCCCGGCGCCGGTTTGCTCCGTGCAGGTGTAGCCGTCGACCACGTGATCGGCCGGACAATCGGGAAATGCATGCGCAACCGCCGGCAGCGCGGCGAGCACGAGCAAGACGACGAGCGCTGGTACTGCATTCGAATGTTCACGTATCCTCCTGGTGGGGTAGCGGGAGATTCGCGCCGCTGCTTGGCGCTAACACGTCGGAAACGGCCCGGTCAACGAATTCCTCGCCGCCGACGCTGTCGAGCTCGCTACGGCGCAGGCGGGGTCGTCGGTCCTTTTCGCACCCGCATGCCCTCGTTGTCGCGTCCGAGCTCGAGCCCAGGCTCCGCCTCCCGCGCCCGTTTCTCGGCCTTCCAGGCCTCGCCGGGGTTGACCTTTCGGTAGTAGACGTTCGCCAGCGCGATCCAGCGGTCCGCGTTGCCGGGGTCGAGATTCGCCGCCGCCCGCAAGTGGACCGCGGCCTCGTCGAACGCGGTCAGCCGGTAGAGCAGACCACCGAGGTCGCCGTGGTTCTTGGCGGTCGGCGCGGCTTCGACGGCCTTCCGGAGGACGTCGATCCCCTCGACGACCTTCCCCCCTGCGATCAGCCGGTCGGCCTCCGCGCGGAGCTCCGCACCGTCGGCGCGTACCTCGGGGGACGGCTGAACCGTCCGCACCGCCCCGCGATCCGGCGCGAGGGCCGTCGGGAGAACGGTCGGTGCGACGGGCCCCGCCGAGTCCGCTCTGTCCGCCGATGGATCGTCACGTTCAGGCGTGGAAGGTCCGGGGCTCTGCTGCGGCCGCTGGAGCACCGTCGCGCCGAGGGCAATCGCGGCCAGAAGGATCCCAAGCGGGAGCAGACGTTTCATGGTGTCGGCGATTCGGCCTCGGGGTGGACCCACAGGCGTCGCGACCGTGCCCATAGCACCGCGCGCGCTCTTCCGCACGACACCGCTCCCGCCCTCCGAATCCTCCTCCTCGCGATACGTACTTTGACTAGGATTCAATCGCTTCCTACGCTCGGCACATGCCCTCGCGCCGCCACGTTTCCACGTCCCACACGGTGCTCGTCGTCGACGACAACGACGATGTTCGCGAAGCCTTCGTCGCGCTTCTCCTGATGCATGGCTATCACGCCTCGGGCGCCAGTAGCGGCAGCCGCGCCCTCGAGCAGCTCCGCGAGGGGTTGCGGCCGTGCGTCGTGCTCCTCGACCTCCGGATGCCGGAGATGGACGGATGGACCGTGTGGGCTCGCATGCACGCCGAGCCCACGCTGGCGTCGATCCCAGTGGTCATGGTCTCAGGCGACCCCGAGCAATCCCGGCGGGCCGAGGCTCTCGGAATGCGCAACTTCATCCGCAAGCCGGTCGACGCCGACAAGCTGGTCGCCACGGTGGCGCGGTTCTGCGACCTCTAGTCGGATTCCTCGCGGGAGCGTGTCCGTCGGATCGCGCCGAGTCGGCGCCGGGACATCCGAGCACGGCGTCGACGGAGCCGTCGGCGCCGTGCTCCAGAGTCAGAGTCGCTCGATGATCGTCGCGATTCCCATGCCGATACCGATGCACATCGTTGCCATTCCGTAGCGCTTGTTGGTGCGCTCCAACTCGTCCACCAGCGTGCCGATCAGCATGGCTCCGGTCGCGCCGAGCGGATGCCCCAAGGCGATCGCGCCGCCGTTGACGTTCACTTTGTCGGGGTCGATGCCGACCTCTTGCATGACGCACAGAGGCACGACGGCGAAGGCCT
>CAZWAX010000147.1:0-12401 GCA_964631985.1 uncultured Polyangiaceae bacterium
ACCCGACGTCGGGGATCGCCTCGCGCATCACCTCGCCGTCGGCCTTCACCACGAAGCGCAGCACCCCGTGCGTGCTCGGGTGCTGCGGCCCCATGTTGAGCGTCATCTCCTCGGTCGCGATCCCCTCGCGGACGACGTCGACCTCCACGCCCCCGATGCCGCTCACAACATCGACTCCCGCTTCGTCGAGATGCCGTGGTACTCGGTGGGCTCGACGTAATCCTTGCGGAGCGGGTGACCCACCCAATCCTCCGGCAGCAGGATGCGCCGGAGATCCGGGTGGCCCGCGAACTGCACGCCGAGCAGGTCGAAGATCTCCCGCTCCTGCCAGATCGCCGCCCGCCATACGGTCGACGCCGTGGCGAGCCGCGGATTGTCGCGCGGCACGCCGACCTTCAGCACCACCGCATGGCGATGCCGGTACGAGAAGAGATGGTACACGACCTCCATCTCGTCGCGCTTCGGGTAGTCGATACCGCTCTGGTTGGAGAGGCAATCGAAGGCGAGCGCGGAGTCGGCCTTGCAGAACGTCGCGACCGGAACGATCTCGGCGGGCCGGACGCGAATGGCGGGCTCGCTCTTCTCGTCGAGCGTCACGACCCCGCCCACGAAGCGCGCAGCGAGCGTCGCGAATATCGTGGCCGTGTCCAAGCGGGCTCTCAGGCGCGCGCCGGCGCCGACGCGGGGTCGCGGCGGACCAGCCACTTCTCCTGCTGGATCTTGTCCTGCAGCTTGAGCAGGCCTTCGGTCAGCGACTCGGGGCGCGGCGGACAGCCCGGCACGTAGACGTCGACCGGAATCACCTTGTCGACCCCGTCGCACACCGAGTACGCGAGCTGGAAGAGACCGCCGCAATTGGAGCAGCTCCCCATCGAGATGACGTACTTCGGATCGGGCATCTGGTCGTAGAGGAGCTTGGTGCGCAGCGCCATCTTCAACGTCAGCGTGCCCGCCACGATCATCAGATCCGACTGCCGCGGGGTAGCGCGCGGGACGGCGCCGAAGCGGTCGAGGTCCGAGCGCGGGCCGCCGGTCTGCATCATCTCGATCGCGCAGCAGGCGAGGCCGAAGAGCATGTACCAAAGCGACGATTTGCGGGTCCAATTGAGCATCTCGTCGACCTGCGTCGTCACCATGAACTCCGGCATCGTATTGATGAGGCTCACGCGGTCATTCCTTCCGCTACGCTGCCCGCCTCGTGCCGACGATCTCCGGCTCGACGCCGCCCGGGACGCGCTTCACCCACTCGAGGTCGCGCTTCGCCCACACGTAGACGAGCCCGACCGCGAGAATGCCGATGAAGAGCAGGATCTCGACCAGCGCGAACAGGCCGCGGCCGTCGGCCACCCAGCTCTTGAAGACCGCCATCACCGGGTACATGAAGGCCAGCTCGACGTCGAAGATCACGAAGACCAGCGCCACCAGATAGAAGCGGATGTTGAAGTTGATCCAGGCGCTGCCGGTCGCAGGCTCGCCGCACTCGTAGCTGCTGAGCTTCGCCGCCTCGGGATTCCGCGGCCGCAGGAGACGCCCGAGTCCGAGCATCAGGGCGGCGAGCACGAATCCGAGGAGCAGGAAGACGAGGACGTTGCCGAAGTGGAAATACACGGTCGAGTGGATCTAACAGCAGTCCGGCGGGTCAGGCAAACCACGGTCGCGGCGGGCGTCGTGGGTCACGGGTAGATCCAGCGCAGGCAGTCGGCGCGCACTTTCGCGCCCGCGGTGGCGGAGGTCCACTTCTCGCGGTGGACCGTGCGGGCGAGGTCCGGGAAGCCTTTGCAGACCTTGTCGTCCTTCGGGCGCTCGGCGCAGGCGTCGCGTGCGGCTTTCAACGGCGACATTACCGAGAAGCCGGCTTCGCGGCCGCGTGCGAAGCGCTCGGCCTGGGTCGCGTACTCGTTGCAGGTCGCTTGCTCGGCGGCGCTGAGCGATCCGTACGGTCGCGGATCGGCGTCCACCGTTGCGGCAAGGAGAAGTGCGAGAACGCCGACGACCCTCCGACCTGCCTTCATCCGTCGTCGATCCACCAACTCGCCACGTCGAGCTCGATCGCATCGAACGGCGCGATCCGCGCGGGCTCGTCCCCTCCATGCACGGCCGCCACCACCCATTGCTCGTCCTTCAAGCGATACACCTCGATCGTGTGGAGCAGCGGATCGACCAGCCAGAGATGCACGACACCTTCGCGCGCATAGATCCGCATCTTGCGGCTCCGATCGATCCTCTCGGTACTCGGCGAGACGACCTCGCAGACCCAATCCGGCGCGAGCGTGAACGCGGCCACCTTCGGAACCGCCGGCATGCGCTCGCGATGCCATCCGGCCTGGTCGGGCACGACGACGTCGTCATGAAAATGCAACTCCGGCTCGTCCAGCAGCCACCAACCACCCGGGCCATGCGCATCACCGGGCGGGCGGTGAAAGGCGCCGCTCAGATCCCGGCCCATCACGGAAGCGGCATAGGCGTGCGGTGACGCGGGCCGCGGCGAGACGATGAGCTCGCCGTCGAGGATCTCCGCGACCTTGGTGTCGGGGATCTCGAGCAGGTCGTCGTAGCGCGCGGGACGCCGTGCCGGCTTCATGATCGGACGCTAGCACGACAGCGCGGCACGGGTCAGCACATACTCGGAGCCATCGGCAGCCCGCCGGCCCGATCACGCAGGTCGGGAGGGCCGCTCGGGAGCACGCTTCACGCGCTTTCGAGCCACCAGCGGGTGATGTCGAGCTCGATTGCATCGAAGGGCTCGATGCGGGCGGGCGCATCGCCCTCGTGGACGGCCGCCACGACCCACGCGCCGTCCTTCAAGCGATACACCTCGATCGTGCGAAGCAGCGGCTCGACGAGCCAGAGATGACCGATGCCTTCCCGGGCATAGATACGCATCTTGCGGCTGCGATCGATCCTGCCGGTGCTGGGCGAGATGACCTCGCAGGTCCAGTCGGGTGGGCGCGCGAAGGTGGCGACGCTCGGGGCGGTGGCCACGTCGGTCCGGCGCCACCCGGCCTGATCGGGGACGAGCACGTCGTTCCCGAAGCGAAACTCGGGCTCGGCGACGAACCACCATCCCCCGGTCGAGGGATCGCCGGGGGGACGCTGAAAGCCGCCGATCAGATCCGCACCCATCGCCGAGGTCGCGAAGGCGTGGGGCCACGCGGGCCGCGAGGAGACGATGAGCTCGCCATCGATGATCTCCGCGACCTTGGTGTCGGGCACCGCCAGCAGATCGTCGTAGCGGGCGGGCCGTCGCGCCGATGTCATGGTGCGACCTCCAACCACCAGCGTCCAACGTCGAGCTCGATCGCATCGAAGGGCTCGATGCGGGCGGCCGCATCACCGGCATGGACCGCCGCCACCACCCATTCGCCGTCCTTCAATCGGTAGACCTCGACGGTGCGGAGGAGCGGGTCGACGAGCCAGAGATGCGCGACGCCTTCCCGGGCGTAGATGCGCATCTTCCGACTGCGGTCGATCCGCCCGGTGCTCGGCGAGAGGACCTCGCACACCCAGTCGGGTGCTTGCGTGAACGCAGCCACGTTCGGGACCGACGGCATGCGCTCCTGTCGCCATCCTGCCTGGTCGGGAACGATGACGTCGTCGTAGAAATGCAGCTCGGGCTCGTTCAGCAGCCACCAACCGCCCGGCCCGCGCGAATCTCCTGGCGGGCGGTGGAACGCGCCGATGAGATCCGCACCCATCACCGAAGCCGCATAGACATGCGGCGATGCCGGTCGCGGCGAGACGATGAGCTCGCCGTCGATGATCTCCGCGACCTTGGTGTCGGGCACTTCCAGGAGATCATCGTAACGCGCGGGGCGTCGGGCCGGCTTCACGAGCGGACCCTACCACGCGAGAGCGGTACGGGTCAGCACTTCCTCGTACCCGTCAGCTGCCGGGGAAGCGCGCCACGTACATCAGGATCGCCGTGTAGTGCAGCCCGCTCGCGGCGCAGACACACACGTGGAAGACCTCGTGATACGAGAACACGTGCGGCCAGAGCCGCGGGCGGCGGGTGACGAAGAGAATCGTCCCGACCGTGTAGACCAGGCCGCCGGCAACGACCAGCAGCAGGGCTTCCCACGGTAGCGTCTGCGCCAGCACGCCCATGAACGGCAGCGCGAGCCAGCCCTGCACCATCTGCATCGCGATCGAAACCCAGTCCGGGACGTCCGGCCAGAAGATCTTCTGCGCGATCCCGCCGAGCGCGATACCCCAGCTGGCGGTGAGCGCTGCGACCAGCACCGGCCCGTCGAGGATCGTCATCGCGAGCGGCGTGTAGGTCCCCGCGACCACCAGATAGATCATCGAGTGATCGAGGCGCTGCATGCGCCGCTTCCACGCCGGCTGCCAGGGAAACGAGTGATAGAGGCTGCTGACCGAATAGAGCGCGACCAGGCTCGCCGCGAACAACACGAGCGCGATCTGCATCCCGGGATCGCCGGCTCCCGCCCGCCAGAGCGTCACGGCACCGATCACCGACAGCACCGCCGCCGAGCCGTGCAGGAAGCCGCGGACGGGGTTCTGCATGCGTCCGAGACAGAGGCGATCAGCGGCATCCATGGATGGACAGGGGTAGCGGAAAGCGGCGCGAGCGGGAAGCCGAAATGCGCCGCGTCACCGAAGTTTCACGTCACTCGGTCTTCGCGCCCACCCCGGCCGCCTCGAGGAAGCGGTTGACGTCGGTCTGCTGCAGGTTGATCGCCGAGTCCGAGGTCGGGAAGAGCACGATCCGCTTGCCCTTCAGCGACTCGGCGATGCGGAGCTTCACCATCGTCCGGCCGCCCGCCCCCGACATGGCCTCCTTCATCTTGGTGATGCCCTGGGCGCGGGCCGCCTTCTCGGAGACGATGGCGTCGGCTTCGAGCTTCTTGGCCTCGTAGTAGGCGTCGGTTTGCAGCGTCACCTGCTGTGCTTTTCCGCGCTCGGTCGCGAGCAGCTGGCCGACCACGCCCTTGGTGGTCTCGAGCTCGCGCTCCCATTCCTTGATCGACGCTTCAGCGCCGGAGCGGTTCTTGTTGACGGTCTGGTCGGCGACCTTCTTCTGGTCGATCGCCGCCTGATAGTTCTTGTGGAACCGATAGTTGCCGAGCACGACGCGCTCGCACTCGATGCCGTAGGGCGTGAGGGCGCGGCGGAGATTGGCGAGCGCCTGCTCCTCCTTCGCGGCGCGCAGATCGGAGTCGTAGAACTCCTCCGACGAGAGCTCGTTCAGGGCGTCACGCGGAATCGAGCGCGCCAGCGGCCGCACCAGTACCGTCCGCGCCTCGTCGGCGTCGCGGGCGGCGTGGCGGAGCACGTGCGGCGCCTTGGCGGGATCGACGTGGTAGAGCACCGTCACGTCGACGCTGACGTCGTTGCCGTCGCGGGTCTTGAAGTCGAGCGCGTCGTCCTCGGCCTCGATCTTGCTGCCCTTCATCTCGACGGTCTGGGTCTTGGTGTCGAAGACGTACCAGTCGTGGACCACGGGGAAGACTAGCACCGTGCGTCCCGGCGCCACCACCTCGTCGGCGCCGAAGAGCTTCCCGATCTTGATGCCGACCTCGGTCGAGCCGGTCGAGCGGTAACACCCGCTCGCGGCGAGCGCGATCAGGACGACCATCAGACTGCGAATCGCGGCCTTCACGGCTTCACCGCCTCGGGGGCGACGTCGAAGAGCCGCAACGCCTGGTTCAGATCGAGCGGGTTCATACCCGCCTTGCCGCCCGACGGCACCAGCACCGTGTCCACCCCTTCCAGCACTTCCGCCATGCGCATCCCCACCAGATTCTCCGAGCCGCCGCCCTGATAGGCGCGGTTCTCGAGCTCGGCGCCCTGCGCGTTGGCGAGCTGCACCAGCAAGTCGGCCTCGGCGACGCGCTTCCGGCGGTAGGCATCCGCCTCCGCCTGGATCTTCGTCACTTCGGCATGGCCGCGCTGGGTCTCGATCTCGACCTTGGCGCGGCCGGTCGCCTCGATCTCCTGCTTCTTCGCGAGCTCCTTCGCGGCCTCGGCCTCCGACGCGCGGGCGAACTTCAGCTGGTCCTGGACCTTCTTCTCCTCGATCTGCTGCTGGTAGTCCTGGTTGTAGTAGTACTGGCGCATCAGCACGTGATCGACGGCGATGCCCTTGTCCTTCAGCTCCGCGTGCACCTGCGCCAGCGCCTTCTCCCCGCGCTGCGCCCGCACCTTCACGTTGTAGAAGTCCTCGGCCACCATCTCGCCGAGATTCTTCTTGAGGGCGGCGATCGTCTTGGGGATCACCGCCGTGGTCTCGAAGAGCCGGCCCGCGCCCGCCTGCTGCATCACCGCGAACGGGTCCTCGATGCGATAGAGCACGGTCACGTCGAGCACGACCTTGGAGCCGTCCGACGTATTCACCTCGACCGGCGCCTCGACCCGCGCGTTCCGCGCCGTCGACTCGTCGCGGTAGCTCGTGAGCTCGAGCACCTGCAGATCGGTCGGGAAGCGATGCATGGTCTGCCCGACCAGCAGGAAGTAGAGCCGTCCGCCCGGGTACATGTTCGGCCGGATACCGGTCGGCCCGACCAGCCGGCTTTCGAGGATCCCGACCTCGTTCGGCGCCACATAGGTGGTGCACGAGCTGTACGAGAACCCGAGCGCCGCCACCACGAGACCCAACCAGATGAGCCGGGTCACCTGTGCCGCTGGTACCTCCGCCATGCACCGCCCTCCCCAGCGACGGGTCGTAGCACGACCGCACAGGGGGGAACCAGGGCGAGGGCGGCGCAGCCGGCGACTAGCCGGTGCCCGGCGGAGCGACCCCGAGCTCTCGACCGATCTTGCGGGTCAGAAAGTCGACGATCTCGCGGTGACGAGGAATGGCCGCATGGGATCGCGCATTGGGCCCCACGTACCACGTGTGTTTCGCCCCCTCGCGGACGAAACGACAACCCTGCGCTTCGAGGTATCGGATGAGATCACGCCGCTTCACGCGGTGACGCGCACCTCGATCCGCTCGACCCGACGATGCTTCCCTCGCAGTGCCGCCGGATCGATCTCCGCGAGCTCTTCCAGTGCCGTCGTCAGCGCGCGGCGCGCGGCTCCGAGCGTAAGCTCTTGCGCGTTCACACCAGGCACCTCGGGCACGTAGCCAACGTACCAACGTCCATGCCGCTCAAAGACAGCCGTGAAGTGCGCACTCGTCATGCGTGCGGACCTACGCCGCGGCTTCGACGGAGGCAACGCAGAAGTCGGCGACTGACGCGGCTTTCGGGGCATATGGCGATCCTACCCTATGAACGCCTCTGCGACACGCCCTGCGCTGGTTTCCAGCGATTGCCGGCCCACGGTCAACCGATGGCCGCCTCGGGCATCCGACGTGGCTACAGCGTCGCCTGCCGCCGCCACGCCGCCGGCGGCACGCCCACCACGCGGCGAAACGCCCGGCTGAACGCCGCCTCCGACGCGTACCCGACCTGCGACGCGATCGTGGCGACGCTCGCGTGCGAGTCGCGGAGGTGCTGGGTCGCGAGCTGGATGCGCCAGTGGGTGAGGTACGTCATCGGCGGCTCGCCGATCAGCGCGTTGAAGCGGTCGACCAGCGCCGAGCGCGAGAGGCCGACGGCGCGACCGAGCGCCTCGACGGTCCAGTCGCGATCGGGCTCGGCGTGGAGCCGTTGCAGCGCGCGGCCGACGAACGGGTCGCGCAAGCCGGCGAACCAGCCGGTCTGCTCGGACGGCAGCGACTCCATGAAGTCGCGCAGCACCTCGACGAACATGAGCTCGGTCAGGCGCGTGAGGAGCGTCGTGGTGCCGGGACGCGGCGCCGCGGCCTCGGCGATCGCCAGCTGCAGGAGCCCGTGCAGCGGGGTCGGACCGGTGCGTCCCCGGCTCCGTCCGCAGAGCACCTTCGGAAGGCCGGCGGAGAGCGGGTTGAACACGGCTTCGTCGCAGTGGACGAAGCCGCAGACCAGCCGCGTCAGCGCGCCGCCGCCGCCGTGGCGCAGGATCGCGAGCTGCGCCGGATCCAGTGGGGGCAGCAAGCCGCCAACCGGGGTCGGCGCGACGGTCGCGTCGCTGGCGAGCACGTGGGAATCACCCTGCGGGTACATGACGACGTCGCCTTCGTCGAGCTGCTCCACGTGGGCGAGCGCCGAGACGCAGCTGCCCTTCGCGACCGCGTGAAACGGGATCAGCCGGCGCGTCTCGAGCTGCAGCAGCTTCGCCATGGCCGCCGCCGGCGGCACCGAGAGACCCCACGGCGCCGTGAGCTCGGTGTGGAACACCACCACCCCGGAGAGCCGCACCGCCCGCAACACGTCCGAGACCACGTCCATGCCGCATCGGTTCCAACACGGAGCGCGACGCTGGAGCAAGGGGCCCGGCGTGGCGGGCAAGTCCCGGCGTCCCGGACAAGCCAAACGGCGCCGCGGAGCATTGTGACGCCGGCGCCGCGCCGGAAGTCTGCGGGCCCAGGAGGGAGTCTCACATGCTGACACGTTGGACGGTGTTTCTCTTCGGCGTCTTCTCGTACGTGCTGTTCCTCGCAAGCTTTCTCTACGCGATCGGCTTCGTCGGCGGCTTCGGCGTCCCGATCGCGATCGACGGGCCGCCGACGGGCGGCGTCGCCATGGCGCTCCTGGTCGATGGCCTGCTGCTCGCGCTCTTTGCCGTGCAGCACAGCGTGATGGCGCGCCCGTGGTTCAAGACGTTCGTCACGCGGACGATCCCGACCGCGGCCGAGCGCAGCCTCTACGTGCTCGCCTCGAGCGTCGCGCTGCTCGTGCTGTTCTGGGGCTGGCACCCGATCGGCGGCGTGGTGTGGGAGGTCGCGAATCCCGTCGGACGGGCCGCGCTCCACGCGCTCTTCGCCTTCGGCTGGGCGACCGTGCTGGTCACCACGTTCCTCATCAACCACTTCGACCTCTTCGGGCTCCGACAGGTCTGGCTCTTCCTGCGCGGGCGGCCCTACACACAGCTCCGCTTCACGAGCCCGGGCCCGTACCGTCACGTCCGCCATCCGCTGTACGTGGGGTGGCTGTTCGCCTTCTGGGCGACGCCGACGATGACCGTCGCGCATTTCTTCTTCGCGGCGATGACCACGGCCTACATCCTGATGGCGATCCGCTGGGAGGAGCGCGACCTCGAGGACGCGCACGGCTCCGACTATGCCGAGTACCGGCGGCGTGTGCCGATGCTGGTGCCGCGGCTCGCGGCGGGACGCACGCCAGCGGCGACGAAGCCGCGGCGGGCCGAGGCGGTCTGAGCGCGACGGCGGCGGCGGCCTGACGAGCGCACCCCAGCGGATCGCGATTGACGGCGGGCCCCAGCCGTCGCAAGACGATCCGACCCACGTGCGCTTCGATGCCACCACCGCCGATTGCCTGGTGCTCACGTACAAAGAGGGACTGCTCTCGGCGATCGCCCACGACCTTCAGCTCCGCGTGACCGCCTTCACCATCGACGTCGATCCGCTGGCGTGGCGTCTCCAGGCCCGCTTCGATGCGACGTCGCTCCGCGTGGTGGGCGTGATGCGGAACGGCGAGGTCGCCCTCGACGAGCTCGCCGAGAGCGACCGCCACACGATCGAGGCCACCATCGCCCGCGACGTCCTGCAGGCCGAGACCCACCCCGAGATCCGCTTCGTCTCGCTCGCCGCCCAGGCGAGCGGCGACGCGATCGCCCTCACCGGCACGCTCACGCTCTGCGGCCACGAACGTGAGATCGTCGTGCCCGCGCGGCGAGACGCCCGGGGATGGAGCGCCGAGGTCCGGCTCCACCAACCGGACTTCGGCATCCGACCGTACCGCGCCATGCTGGGCACGCTCCGCGTGCAGGCCGACGTCACGGTGCGCGTGAGCATCCCGGATTAGCCGCGTCCCCGGGTCGCTCGGCGGGCGGGCGTGGACGAGGTGAGCCGAGACGGGTTACGAGGGTACCCATGACGGCCCCGCCGGCCCGGCCCCGTACTGCGCTCGTGCTCTCCGGCGGTGGCGCGCGTGGCGCCTATCAGGTCGGCGTGCTGCGGGGCCTGGTCGAGCAGGGATTCCTGGCGAACGATCCTCCGCCGATCGACGTCTTCGTGGGGTCGAGCGCCGGATCGATCAACAGCGCTGCGCTCGCGGCCCACGCCGACGAGCTCGAAACCGGCATCGCCCGCCTCGAGCGCGTCTGGGGCGAGATCCGACCGTCGCACGTCTACCGCACCGACCTCGCCTCGCTCGGCCGGATCGGGTTGCGGTGGGCGTGGGATCTCTCCTTCGGGGGCGCCACGCGGCAAGTGCAGCCGAAGGCCCTGCTCGACAACGCCCCGCTCCGCACGCTGCTCACCACCCACGTGCCGCTCGAGCGTCTCGAGACCGTGCTCGCCTCCGGGCACCTGGGGGCGCTGGCGCTGATCGCGACCGACCTGCTCACCGCGAGCGGCGTGATTTTCCTCTGCGCCCAGCCCGGGACGCCGTCCTGGAGCCGGCGCCGCTGGCGCATCGAGCCGACCACCATCCGCGTCGAGCACCTGCTCGCGTCGAGCGCGATCCCGATCTTCTTTCCATCGGTCGAGATCGACGGACGCCACTTCGGCGACGGCTCGATCCGGAACACGGCCCCCTTGAGTCCCGCCATCAATCTCGGCGCCGAGCGCATCATCGCCATCGGGGTGAGCGGGCCGCCGCCTGCCGCGAGCGCACCGAGACCGACCGAGGTGCCGACGATCGCACAGATCGCCGGCGTCCTGCTCGACGCCGTCATGCTCGACGCCATCGAGGTCGACGTCGAGCACAGCGAGCGCGTCAACGCGAGCGTCGTCCGCTTCCCCGTCGGCCGGGACGGTAACCCGTTTCGGCCGATCGACGTCCTCTGGATCCAGCCGTCGCAGCGCGTGCGCGAGCTGGCGGCCGAGCTCTCCGACCGCATCCCGCCGATCGTCCACTACCTACTGCGCGGCCTGGGCTCCGACGCCACCGTCACCGAGCTCGCAAGCTATCTGCTCTTCGACGCCGCGTTCTGCGGCAAGCTGATCGAGCTCGGACGCCAGGACGTCGCCGCCGAGCGCGACCAGATCGCGGCCTTCTTCGCGCGCTGACCCGGCGACGGCGTCGCGTGGTCGTCAGGGCCGCTCGGTGTTGCGGGCAAGGTCGTGGATCTCCCAGTCGTGCTCGAACGGCGTCGGCTCGCGGTGCCAGCTCAGGCCGCCATCGTTGCTGCGGAGGATCATCTCTTGCGACTCGCCGCTCGTGATGTCGGTCGCGACCGCCACCGCGCCGTCGCCGCGGAGGCGCAGCACGTCCCATACCGTCCAGCCGTCGGGAACGTCCCAGATCGTCGCCGATTGCCACGTGGCACCGTCGACGGTCACGAAGAGAAGCGGCGCGCGAGCGGGGACTGCCGCGGAACCACCCGCGACGCCGTGCTGCCCATCGCGCACGTCGATCGCGCGGAGGTCGCTGAATCCCGCGATGCCGAGGGGGTACCGCACCCAGGGCTCGCCTGGCGCCGCGCTCCGCAGGATCGACGCGTCGTAGGTTTCCGCGATCCACCCCGCCGCTCCCACCGTGCTGAACGCGTTCGAGCCGGCGAGCACGGGACCACCGGAGGGATCGAGGATCACAGGAGCCTGCGACGGGTCGTCGAGCCGGCCGATGATCATGCCTCCGCCGTCGTAGCGCACGACCTCCGGCACACCCGCACGCAGACCGAGCGCGTACGCGCCGTAGAGCGGGAAGCCCGACGATGGCGGTACCACGAGCTCCCGCCACGTCGTCCCGCCGTCGTCGGTTCGGAAGGCCACCGGCAGCGAGAAGGTGCTGCGGCCGACGATGAAACCGACTTCGGGATCCGCGAACACGGCGTCGAAGATCCGTGGACAATCCGGAGGCAGCGCGTGGCTGAGGCTGCGCCACGTCCGACCGGTGTCATCGCTTCGGAACAACATGCCGTCGGGCTCTTCCGACCATCCGCCGAACGCAAAGGCGACGGTCGGGCTCGCGAAGGTGACACCGTGCACGCCGGCGTCTCGGGGAGGCACCGAGAGCGCGACCACCTCCCAATCCGGCCCGCCGCCGTTGCGAAGAACGACTTGTCCGAACGCGCGACTGCCGTTGGGAAGCCGCGCCCCGGAGCCGGTCGCGACACCGAGGACGACCTCGTCGAAGGCGTGCGCGGGCGTCGAGGTGGTCGAGACGGTGGGCACCGGCGTCGCCGTCGCCTCGGCGGTCGCCGTCGGCGACGCGGCCCGCGGCCGTGGGCTGCGGGCCGCTGTCGTCGCCACCATCACCACCGCCGCAAGCGACGACGGTCAGGCTCAGAAGTGCGACCAGGCTCGGCAAGGTCCGCATCCCGACAGAGGACGCGGGAGCCGCGCCGATCTTACAGCTGCGCCCGCCGCGGCCGGATCGCGGGAATCCCCGCCGCATCGACGTCCACGTGCACGTCGGCGTCGAAGACGCGCCGGATGGTCGCGGCGGTGA
>CAZWAX010000148.1:0-12205 GCA_964631985.1 uncultured Polyangiaceae bacterium
GTTCTACGGGACGCCGATCTTCTACCCGATCGAGGTCCTGTCGCCGCGGGCGCGGTCCGTGCTGCAATGGAACCCCATGCATGTGCTGGTGGAGGTCTTCCGTGCCCCGCTGTATTCCGGGGCCGCTCCGGCCACGGACATCGTCGTCACGGCAACCCTCGAAGCCGGCCTCATGGCGCTCGTCGGCTGGTGGATCTTCCGCCGTTACCAAACGCGCTTCGTGGACTTCATCTGAGCGCCCCGGCTCCGCAGTACGATCCGACGGTCACGCGCATCCTCGTGGACGGTCTCTCGGTACGCTACGACCTGCAGCAAGAGCGGGTGATGTCGGTCCGCGAGTACGTGATCCGGCGTCTCCGCGGCGAGCGCTTCCCCACCCAGACCCTCTGGCCGATCGAGAACGTCTCGTTCCAGGTGCAGGCGGGCGAGAGCTTCGGCATCGTCGGACGGAACGGCGCCGGCAAGAGCACGCTGCTGAAGGTCATCGCCGGCATCGTCCCGCCGACGCGTGGCCGAGTCGAGGTGCGGGGGCATCTATCCCCGCTGCTCGAGCTCGGCGCCGGCTTCGACATGGAGCTCACCGGGCGCGAGAACGTCCAACTCTACGGCACACTGCTCGGCCTCCGACGGAAGCAACTCCGCGAGCGCATCGACGCGATCGCCGACTTCGCCGAGCTGACGCCGTTCATCGACGTCCCGCTGAAGAACTACTCGTCCGGCATGGTGGCCCGGCTCGCGTTCGCGATCGCCACCGACTCCGATCCCGACATCCTGATCGTCGACGAGGTCCTATCGGTCGGCGATGCCCCGTTCCAACGGAAGTGCGAGGAGCGACTGATGCGTTTTCGTACCCGCGGCGTCACCGTGCTGTTGGTCACGCACGATCTCGCGCTGCTGACGGAGACGTGCAGCCGCGCGGTGCTCCTCGAGCCCGGGGCACCATGCGTCGTCGGCGCGGCGGCGGAGATCGCCGCGCAGTACGCGGAGCGCACGGGCGGCTGAGCGATGCCGACCCCGCGCGTCTCGGTGGTCGTGCCGTGCTACCGCCCCGGTACGCTGATCGACGGCTGCCTCGCGGGGCTCGCGGCGCAGGACCTGGACGGTCGCTATGAGGTGATCGTCGTCGAGAGCAGCGGCGACGGTACGGCCGAGCGGCTCCGGCAGCGCTTTGCCGGCATTCGCGTGATCGCGCCGCCGCATCGCACCTCGCCGGCAGAAGCGCAGAACATCGGGGTCGCCGCGGCCGCCGCGCCGCTCATTGCAATCACCAACCACGATTGCCTCGTACCACCCGATTGGTTGCGACGGATGGTCGCGCGCCACCAGGACGGCACGTACGCCGCCGTCGGGGGGGCAATCGCGAATGGCACCCCCGCGAGCGCGATTGGGACCGCGGCCTACTGGAGCGAGTTCAACGAGTTCACCACCGGACGACCGGCCGGCGTGGTTGCCGGCGTTCCGCAATGCAACGTCTGCTTTCGCCGCGAGGCGCTCGTCGGCGCGACGCCGTTTCCGCAAGTGCGCTTCGGCGCGGAGGAGCTGACCTTCAACTACGAGCTGACCCGCGCCGGGGGCGTCTTTTTCTTCGATCCCGCGATCACGATCACCCACCTGAATCGCACCACGCTGGGGGCCTACCTGGCCCACCAACACGTGCTCGGGGTCGGCTCCGCGATGGCGCGCCGCCTCGTGCCGCTGCCCGGTGCGATCGCCACCAGACATCCGGCGCTCATCCCGTTGCTGCCGCCGCTCCGGGTCGCGCGGGTGCTCGCACGCGTCGCCCGCCGTCATCCCCGCCACCTTCCCACGTTACTCGCCCTCGTACCGCTCCTCCTGACCGGCTACGCGGTCTGGGCGGCAGGCTTCTGGAAGGGCACCCGCGGCCCGCTCGACGCCCGCCTGCCGCCACCCTGAGCCGCGCCGTCAGCCGACGACACGGCGGTAGACCGCGAGTGTCGCCAACGCGGAGCGCTCCCATGTGAACGCACGGGCATGCGCGCGACCACGCGCACGACGCGCGGCGACGTCGGGACCGCCTGCGAGCACGGCGGCGAGCGCGCGCGTGACCGCGGCCTCGTCGTCGGGATCCACCAGCGCGGCTGCGTCACCCACCACCTCCGGGAAGCTCGTGCGGTCGGCGCACACCAGCGGCGCGCCGCAGGCGAGGGCTTCCAGGGCGGGCAGGCCGAAGCCCTCCCGGCTCGAGAGATTGGCCACGCCAGTCGCCAAGGAGTACAACGCCGGAAGATCCTCGTCGGCAACGACTCCGAGCCGTCGGATCCGATCGGCGACGGCGCTCACCGCGATCGCGGCGGTGAGCGCCTCGTTCTTCCACCCGGCGGGACCGGCGATCAGCAGATGGGTGTCGCCTCGTTCGTCGTCACCGAGCGCACCGAAGGCTCGTACGAGACGGTCGAGGTTCTTCCGCGGGCTCGCAATGCCGACGAACAGGACGAAGCGTTCCGGAAGCCGATACCGGTCGCGGACGCGCGCCAATGCGCCCGCATCGTCGACCGGTGCGAACGACGGGTCCACGCCGTGAGGGATCGTGACCACACGCTCCGCGGGTAGCCCGAACCACTCGAGGATTTCGCGCCGGGTAAACTCCGAGCCCGTGATGATGGCGTCGGCGCGCGCGACCGAGCGCGGCAGGACGAGGCGCCAATACGCGGCGGCCGTGCGTGAGATCGCCTCTGGTGTCTGCAGCGGAATCAGGTCGTGCAGGGTCAGCACGTAGGGGCGCGGAGCGGCGATCATGCCGGCGAAGATCGGCGTATGGACCACGTCCACGTGCGCGCGTCGCATGAGCCACGGCCAGTAGGTCTGATCCTGCAGGAACACCTTCAGGAGAAACCGTGGCAGCGTCGCGACCGCATGCAGCTCGGCGCCAGGCGGCACGAGCCGCGGTCCGTACGTGCGCTCGGTAAACGCCACCATCTTCTGCGGACCGGGCAGGGCGACCAGCGCCCCGAGCAACCGGCTGGCGTACCGCTCGTAGCCCCCCATCGGGGCTTTCAGGCACGTGAGATCGAGACCGACGCGCATCGTCCGCTAGTCGGTGAGCCACGCGGAGAGACGGCCCAAGAGCGCGTCGTCGAGGCTCGTCCGCCAATCCCTGCTCCACGCGACCTCGGCACCGGCGACACGCCCGGCCACATCCGGTGCGCGGCCGGCCGCCTCGCGAATTCCCGCCGCCACCCCATCGACGGTCGGAGGCACCGGCACGAGGTTGGCCGAGAGCGCCCGGAGCGCGTCGGCGGTCTTGTTCGCATACGTGTTCGTCACTGTCACGAGACCGGCCGCGGCCATCTCGAGCGGCACCAGGCTCGGGTGCGGCGTGAGCATCAGCGCGAGACCGGCATCGTACCCGGGCAGGAGCGTCTGGTATTCGTCCAGGGTCACCCGCGGCAAGAGCGTCAGTCGACACGACCCTCCGAGCGGGACGGGCTCGAACGCGCGCCCGGCGCCGATCCCCTCCACGATCCAGCCGGTGGCGTCGAGCGTCCCGTCGGCGACTGCGGCGCGCAGCGCCAGCACACCCAGCTCGAACATGTTGCGCGCCGCGTGCTGCTCCGGGCGAGCGTAGAAGAGCAGCCGTCGTGGGCCTGACCGCGTCAGCTGCTCGGGCGTCACCGCGAAGGTCGCAATGGCATTCTCGAAGCTGGCGGCGCCGGCGTCGCCGGGGGCGCCTGGGCTCGACGCGTAGACGCCGATCTGCTGGCGGCGGAAGTAGTCGCGCAGAAACGGGGTCGAGAACAGCGCACGGTGGGGAAGGGCGTAGGACTCCGCGGCCAGGGCATACAGCGAGCCCATCGGAAACGTCATCGGCTCGAACTCCTGGATCAGATAGACGAAAGGACGTGCACCGAGGGCCCGGGCCACACGATCGGCGAGGTGCGCCGTCCACCACGTGGTCGCGATGAAGGCGTCTTCGGGATGCACGTCGAGGGGGACGTCGCGTTCGGCCGCGTAGCGCACCTCGATCCGCTCGAAGAGCTCCTCGAGCCCCGGATAGCGTCGGATCCCTCGACGCCACGCGACGGGATCGTGGTCACAAGGATCGACGATCACGATCCGCACCCGATGCCCCACGTCGGCCAGACGCTGCGCCAGTTGCAGCTTCCCGACGTAGCCCGCGAAGAGATGCGCGAAGTCGATCGCCGGCGCGACGAGGTTCACCCGGACGGGAAACGTCGCATCCACCTGCAACCGCAGCGGCGCGAGCTTTTGCTCGATGAGGTCGATGGCCGCAGTCGCCCCGGTCGTCGGACCTCCGCCCGTGAGCTCGCGACGCACGGTGCGTTCCTCGAACAACCGTTCGCGATGCCGCCGGTAGTGCGCATCGAGCGCCCGGGCCGCGAGGGTACCGCGCAGACAATGCCATTCTGCGCCGAGCGTCGGACGATCCAAAAGCCGCGCCATCACGGTTTCCCGCACGAGACCGAACGGGGCCCGCTCGAGCGCCGCGACACGCTCCAGCACCGCCCGCTTGTCGCCCGCCGTGACCCCGCCGAGTCGGAGCAACAGGATCTTCGCGATCACGATCAATCGCACCACGTCGTTGCCGTACACTTCGCGATGGCGCCAGAGCGCGGCCATGAGACGCCGTCGGAGGTTCCCGCGCCCGAGCGCCCGGCGGATCTCCGCCAGGCGCGGCAGCATGCGGTGCGCGGGCGGCACGTGATGGCCGAGTGTGCTACCCGCATGCTGCCGATATGCCTGCAGCGGCGCGTCGACGTACCCGAGCGCCCCCTTCGTCAGCGCCACGCAGGCGATCCAATGATCGTGATACGCGTCGCCGATGCGTGGGGGGAATGGCAGGACCTCCGCGAGCAACGAGGCCCGGAAGACGCTGGCCGCGCCTGTCACCGTGTTCGCGAAGACCAGGCTCGCGAGGTCGGTGAAGTTGTTGCGCCGCGTGGTCCAATAGGTGGATGTGACGGGCGACCGGTCGCTGGTGACCACGTCCACGTCGGCGTAGACGAGTGTCGTATCCGCACCGAAGGCCGCGAGGATCCGGCGCAGCTTGTCCGGGTACCAGACGTCGTCCTGGTCGGAGAGCGCGACGAAGTCCGCGTCGGCGGGAACCTCGGCGAGCGCCCGCGCGAAGTTCCCGTAGTGTCCGAGGCGCTCAGCATGGGCGACGACGCGGATCCGCGGATCTCGCTCGGCGATCGCACGAATCGCGCGGAGACGATCCGGAGTGGATCCGTCGTCGCTGACGATGCAGCACCACGTTTGGTGCTCTTGCGCGATGAGCGAATCGATCTGCTCCGCGAAGAACGCCGGCTCGGGGTTGTAGGACGCGAGACAGATCGTGACGCGCGCTTCGCCTCCCGTCCCGCCGGCGCCACGCGGAACGCCTGTTCCGACCTCGATCGCGAGCGCCCCGAGACTTCCGTCGCGCATGGTGCCGTCGTCGAGCCCGAGCCGCCAGCCGACCTCGGTCGTGCGTGATCCCCCGGCCGCGGCGAACGGGACGGCAGCCCAGAACCCGCTGGTCAGGCTGTTCGCCCTCCGGTCGCCGACCACCGGGTCGTCGGATGGCACGTCGGATCGCAGCAGCGAGTGATTCGGTACGGCATGGGCGACGCCGTCCACCAGGATGGCCAGCGATCGGATCGCCCGCACGGGATGGTAACAGCGACCGGTGAGGTAGAGCACGTGCCCGTTCCCGATCACGAGCCTCTCGGGGAGCGGGACGTCGAGCCGGACGATCGGCTCGTCGCCGCACGTCATGGAGTCGTCGCGCACCGATAGGGGGCGCGGGCGTAGGCCTCGAAGCTCAGCGTCCCGTGCGCGGGAACGTCGTCCTCGAAGCAAGGACCCATCACGTCACTGGCGACGCTGCGTCGCTGCAAGGTGATCGCATGGCCCGCCGCGACCTCGATCCGAAAATACCAGAAGCGTCCGATCGAGTCGGCGATGGGCTCGAAGCAGAGCCACCATTCGTCTCCGGTCCGTCCGCGGATCGCGCGCTCGACGATCCGTACGTCGTCCTCGGCGTCCGGGGTTTGGCGGACCACCAACCGGAAGGCGCGCTCCGGCGCGATGCCGTCGACCGCAGCGTGTAACACGATCGCCGTCAGCTGCGGTCCGGTCGCGTAGAAGGTCTGCCCGGCGCTCTGGCCGGCGTCGAGGCGCAGCGACCCGTCGGCGCCAGCGACCGGCCGATAGAGACACATCATCCCATCCGGCTTCGACAGATCGGGCGCGCCGCTCTCCTCGGCGCGATCGAGATTGGGGCTGTAGTAGGGATCGTCCCGCAGCACGTCGCGCCACCGACGCGTCATCAGCCAGGCATCGTCGGGACGCGCCCGTGGTCCACGTGTTTGCGACTCGAAGTGTCGTA
Source organism: uncultured Polyangiaceae bacterium (assembly GCA_964631985.1). Lineage (GTDB taxonomy): Bacteria > Desulfobacterota > Binatia > UTPRO1 > UTPRO1 > UTPRO1. The sequence continues at coordinate 6,353 of CAZWAX010000148.1, forward strand.
GCACCGCGTGCGGCGTGTAGACGACGAGGTGACCGCGGGCGCGCAAGCGCAGACAGAGGTCGACGTCGTTGGAGTTGACGGGGAGTCGCTCGTCGAACCCGCCGATCGCCTCGAAGGATTCCCGCCGCATCATCAGGCAGGCGGCCGTAACCGCACTCACGTTACGTATGCCGTCCGGAGCGTCCGGCCGGAAGCGATGCGGGTGCCCGGCGAGACCGCCGATGCCGACGGCAATCCCCGCGTGCTGAATCCGTCCGTCGGCATACAGCAGCTTGGCACCGACCGCACCGACTTCGGCGCGTTGCGCATGCTCCTCGAGAGCCTGCAGCCAATCGGGGCCACACGGTTCGGTATCGTCGTTCAGGAAGACGAGGTAGCGGCCTGTCGTCTGAGGCACGGCGTGATTGTTCAGGCGCGAGAAATTGAACGGCCCCGGCGCCCGGATCACCTGGTGCGCCGTGGCATCGAGGAACGCGAGCGTCGCAGCGTCGCGGCTCCCATCGTCGACGATGGCGATCTCGAAATCGGCATGGTGCGTGCGCTCGACCGCCGCAAGACAGCGTCGGAGCATGCTCAGCCCGTCACGGGTCGGAATGATGATGGACACGCGCGCCGGGGCCAGGATGGCCCGCCGGACCCGATACAGGCCGGGTTCGCCCAGTGGCTCGACCGTGCCCGCGATCCCACGGCGCGCGAGCGCCGCCGCGAGCACCTGCTGCCCAGCGTCACGAGACGGCTCCTCGCGTGACGGAACGGACGACGCATCCCGCGTGTGCGACAGCACGCGCGGGACGTGCACCACGATCGACGGTCGTTCGGTGATCAGCAAGGCACACGCATGGCCTTCCGCTTCCGCGCCGTCTTCGGCCAGAGGCAGAATGCGCATGAGACTCGCTCGGCGATGGAACACGACGCGCGGCCAGTACATCCGCGCCAGGAGGAGATCGGGCGACCATCCGGGGTTGAATCGGGGCGTGTGGCGTCGCCCGGTGACGTCCTCCTGGTCCTCATCCCCGTACAGCACGTCCGCGCCGGTCGTGCGAAACGCCTCGCAGGCTACGGTCAACGCATCCGGTGCGAGCACCACCTCGGGCGGGACGACCGCCACGATGCTACCCGCACTCTGCGGAACGAGAGCGTTCAGCGCCGCGACCCGGGTGGCGTACGCCCCCGGATCGAGACGCACGCGCCCGTCGTCGAGCGCGGCCAACGCCCCCGTGTCGCCGACGCGCCCCAGCAGGAGCTCCCATGCCTCGTGGTGTTGGGCCCGCACCGAAGCGATCACACGATCGGCATCACGCCATGAGGCGGCGTCGACGATCAGCACGAGCGTCACGACCTCGGAGGAGACCGCCGTCGGGTACCCAACACCGCGGAGGCGGTCCGTGAAGCGCGCCCAGCCTTCGTACGCGTCGCCGGCGCGATCAGTGGGGCCTTGGAACCAGCGACCCACGAGGTGCCGGAGGCGACGCCACGCGGGCAGCACGAAGCGTCGCTTGTAGGGCCCGTAATACGAGAGCAGACGCCAGCCCAACGTGGCCTGCATGGCCTCGACCTGCTGCTCACGGCGCAAGAGCGCAACGTACGCGTCGGTTTCGCCGTTGGTCCGCCCGAGCAGCGGCTCATCACCGACGTGCGCCGACATCGACGGCGTCCGCTCCCGCGTTCGCAGGGGCTCCCTCGGAGCGTTCACTCGCGCGCTTCTAGCGCGTTTGGCTCGGGGAACCAAAAGCGCTCGACCAGGCGCGAACGACTAGACGGCGCCGCGCGAGGACGACGAAGCGCACGGAGGTACGGCCCCGTTGGTGACGCTCGCGAAACCTCGCGCGAGGGCCTCACAGCGGTCGTCGTCCGGCGACAGGCGATCGCACTCGCGCGCCTCGCACATGGCGACGCAGAAGACGAACGGCAACCCGTCGAAATCGTCGCACATTCCGGCTCGAGCGTCGTCGGTGCCGAGGTCGCCAGCGCGAGCCACCGGGGAGGCAAACAGGACAATCAGAGCCAGCGAGAACGCGATGGCGAGTGCACGGCGCATGTCCCGAGCGTTGAGCAAGCGTCATGCCGCCGCGGGGAACGCTACGCATTGACCAAGTCTTGCACGCGGTGTTAACGCTTTCGTCAGTCGTCAAATTCCTGCCGCTCGCAGCTATGGAGCTCCCATGATTCGCCCCGCCGTTCTCGCCTTCGCCGCCGCCGCCGTGATCCTCGGCTCGACTGAGCCCACCCAGGCGCAAGCGATCTACCGTTGGTACGACACCAACGGGGGATTGCACTTCTCGAATCAATCGACACGCACCCCGGAGCACGCGACCGCCGTCGACCTGCCACCGCTCGGATCGATCCAGGTCCCGGCGACAGCCACGCGCAAGCGCCAGCGGGCCAGAATGCAGGGCAGCGCCGTGCCGCCGGCGGCGCCGTGCGGCCCGGCCGATCCCAGTGGGCTCGCGACCGCCGTGACGGTCGGGCTCGCCCACGATGCACGCGACGCGGATCTCACGTTGCTCGTCGGGGGACTTCCCCTCGCAACGAGCCCCGATGCGACCGTCGACGTCCTGCTCACGCCCTGGGACCCCGATGCGCCGCAGGCACCTTTGAGTCAGTCGGCCATCGCGTACCCCATGGGATCTTCCTGCCCCACCGCGCCGCCGCTGGTGCGGTACCCGACCAACGCTCGAAGCAACGGTACATCGCACGGGCTGTGCGACGACTATCGACGTGCGTTCGCCCAGGTAGGCGTCGCGACCAGTCGCGATGCGGGCATAGGGCGATCGTTCGGCGACATCGCGACGGCGTTCGTGCGAGTCGCAAACGAGGGTAACAACGCGACGGCGTCGGGCTTTCGTGTCGCGCTCGCGGACGGCATGTTCACGTCCGACGCGATGCAGTTGGCGCCGCACATGACGATTCCGCTCGATCCGTGGATCGTCGCCGCGCACGTCTCGCAGACCGAGAATCTCGCCCGAGAGTCGGACGAGCTCGTGGTGCAGCTGACGGTCGCGCTCGAAGAGATCGATCGCGCCGCGCGTGCCAGCGGCTGCTGGGACTGAGGCCGCGCTAGTTCCAGACGCCGAGATTGGTCGTGCGCAGCACGCGGCTGCACTCGGGGCAGGGGATGTCTTGCGCCATCCCCTCGAGAAGTTGAAGCTGCCCCTGGCATTCTTGGCAGCGGTGGGTATCGAGCTTCGCCGCGAGATCGACGACCGAGAGGCGCTTACACGTCGCGCACACTCCGAGCCCGCCCCAGAATCGCGTCCGTCCTGCCCGACCCCAACCTACCCGCAAATCACCGGTCGTAAATCCGCATCCTTGGCAGTTGAACTCGACGATCGATCCCATGAAGCCTCCCGGATCTCGAAATGGAGCGCAACGTACGTGCCGAGGCGGCAGCCGTCAAGGAAAGCCAGCGGGCATTTCGATGTCGACAAAGGCAGTATGCATTGGTATACGAATCGCGCCGTTTCCGAGCCCGTATCAGGCGAGCACGCCCCTCGGAAACTCGGCGGAAAGGCATTGAGTGGCACGAGACGATCTCATTCAGATTCAAGGTAAAGTGGTCGAAGCACTGGCAGGTGGGCACTTCCGCGTTCAAGGCGATCAGGGCCACACGTTTCTCGCTCGCATCAGCGGCCGCCTACGACGCTTCCACATCAAGGTCGTCCCCGGCGACCGCGTGACCATCGCGGTCTCGCCCTACGACCTGACTCACGGCTTCATCGTCTATCGTAGCAGTTGATCCCGTCCGCCGAGGGACCTAGCCCGCTGAGCCGTCCGGCTCGCGACTCGCAACCATCGCGCGAAGCTTCTCCAGCGCCCGTCCCACCGTCAATGTATAGCGCTGCCGCGTCCACGATTCCTTCGTCCGCATCTTCAACCAACCCAGTTTGACCGCGTCCGGCTTGTTGCCGAGGTCGCCGGTTGCGGCCTCGATCGCCGCGCGCTCGTCGGCGCTCAGGTGCTCGACGAGCGCTCGCCGAGCGAGGTCTCGGAACTCGGGACGAAGTTCGAAGCGGACGTCACTCATGGGGAGGGGGAGGGCGGACGTCAGCCGTCGACGACCCGACGCTCCGGGCTCGCCATCATCATCATCGACAACGGTCGGGCGCCGAGCGTTTGCATCAGACGTCGACGAACCGCCGATACTGACCAGTCCATCTGACGACATACGGATGGGAAGCTCAGGACGTGCGTCTCGGGATCACTGAAGAAGTATTTTACGGCAGTATCGCGTTGCCGCGTGTCGTGCCCGCGAAGATCGTCGAACGCGGTACTGACGACAGCGATCATGAGATGCTCGATGCCGCTCATTTTCTGAAATGAGCGACGCGCCTCCAACGCGGGCGGAAACGGCGGGATGGAGCTACGACCCATAGTGGTCTGCCTCCTCATGGAACTTCGATTGAAACGAAGATCGCAACCCTGCTTCGCGTCACCCACGACACGTCGGATGGGGAATCCGGGACGACCGCGAAGACCGGTGAGGATACTACGCGCCACCAATTGTTGGAGTCAAACGCTGCAGCAATTTCTGTTGACACCTCCAGTCGCAGCGCACTATGTCTCGCGCCGTACCCAACCTAGGCGGCGAAACCGCTCTTCCTCCCACGAGGTGTTTTGCGGCCCTGGTTCGTGCCTTTGGAGGAGAGATGGGCACCAAGCTGTATGTCGGGAACCTTCCGTTCAGCGTAACCTCCCAGGAGCTCACCGATCTGTTTTCGCAGGCCGGTCAGGTGGTTTCGGCGAACATCATAACGGACCGTTTTTCGGGCCAATCTCGGGGCTTCGGCTTCGTGGAAATGGCCGATGAGGGCTCAGCCCAGACCGCAGTCAGTCAATTCAACGACTACCAGATGAAGGGTCGAGGATTGAAAGTGAACGAGGCCAAGCCTCGCGAAGGCGGTCGCGGCGGTGGCGATCGTGGTGATCGCGGTGGCGGTGATCGCGGCGATCGCGGTCGTCGCTGGTAGCACCCTCGCCGTAGGCTTCACTGCTCCCGCCAATGTGGCGGTCGAGCCTCTCGCGGCTTCCACCCCTGAAGCCGACCCGTTTCGTTCGCCCCCTCCATCCGTGTGCTTCGTTTTGGCGCAGCTCACATCCAAAGGGATACTGCGTGCAGGAAACTTGACACCCTAGTCGGGTCGGGTTCTAAGGACGCCCGCCGCGAGCACCCGAGGTCGGCAAGGAGGACGTCAATGTTCGGTCTGTTTCAGCGCCCGAAGCTCGAAGCCAGCTTCGCTGCATCCGAAGCCGTCAGCAACGAGTTCACGCGCGAGATCGAGCTGGCCGGCCGGTTGGTCCTCACGAACGCGGGTAGCGACGCCGACCTCAGCGCGGTCGAGATGATGATCGTCGCGGGCTTTCGCCGTATTCCCCTCGATGTTCCGGCGTCGCTGACGGCGTTTCGCCTGCCGAAGGGCGCATCGCGAACCGAGGACGTGCATTGGAAGCTCACCCTGGACTCCCCCTTGCGTGCGCAAGCCGGAGAGTTGTTCGTCGGCGCCCACGATCAAAAGCGGCAGACCTGGCAATGGCGGCTACCGTTCAAATTCGAGCTGCGCTGAGTCCTCACGGATGCTGAGGATTGGCGACGTCGTGGTGACGATGTCGTACCCAGGTCTCTTCACCATCGTCGCGATCGCCGGTGAGGACGTCACCATCGTCGATGCAGAGGGAAGGACCAGGCTCGTCCGCGGGTCCAACGTGCGGCGGGTGCATCGAGACGACGCACCCGGCTCATGACGCACCCGATCGCTGGTCCGAGCAGCGGCGAAGCGCGCCCCGGGGAGACCCCGGGGCGCTGGCGTCTCAAGTCTGACGCGGTCGACGACTACTTCTTGGTGCCCAGAACGTGCT
>CAZWAX010000149.1:0-12201 GCA_964631985.1 uncultured Polyangiaceae bacterium
TGCAGGGCCAGCGCCACCAGCAGCTCGGGCTTGGAGCCGGCCTCGATGCCGAGGTTGGTGGTTCGGCCGTACTCGATCAGCTCCTCGACGATGTGACGCTGCTGGTTGACCTTGATCGGGTAGACGCCGCGGTAGGCGCCCTTGTACTCGTTCTCGACGATCGCCTGCTGGAACGAGCCCGCCAGCTGCTGGATGCGGGTCTTCAGGATGTCGGAGAAGCGAATCAGGAGCGGGAGCTTCAAGCCGCGACTGCGCAGGTCGTCGACGAGCTCCTTCAGGTCGATGCGGGGGGATCCCGGTCCGCCCGGCGTCACCTCGATGTTGCCGGCGTCGTTGATCGTGAAGAAGTCCCGGCCCCACCCGTTGACGTTGTACAGCTCGAGCGAGTCACGGATGGTCCAGGCGCGGAGATCGTTTTGCGACGCCACTTTCAGCAACCTTCTTTTCGCCTCCTTGCGACGCGCCGACGCGCGTGAAGTTCCGTGTATAGCGCAGCGCCTTCGGTGTCTAGGTTCCTTCCAGCCACCCGCCGTCGAATCCCGCCCGCCGCAAACCGGTGACGAGATGCGAACACTCGCCCAGCAACGCCCACAGGAACCCGGAACGATGGTTCTCGATCATCATCACGATCGGGCCTGATTGATGCCGAAGTGGTACGGCGACACCCAGCCGTACTCGGGTTTCGACTCGACCGGAAAGGTCGGGTTGAAGGTCGCTTTGTAGCCATACTGCTGGGCTTCGTTCAGATGCATGCGCTCGTAGTTCTGGATCGTCGGCAGCACGATCTCCGGCGCGAACGGCAACGACGCCACGACTGACCAGGGCGCCAGTGTTCCGTCGTCGGGACCGTAGGGCGCGCCGCGGGCGATGTAGTCCTAGAAGACGGGCTCGATGCCATCCACCAGCGCCGGCTGTCCGTCGAGTTTTCTCTTCTTCCGGAATCAGTTGATTCGTCGGAGCCCCAGAAGCCGATGGCGAGCTAGACTAGGAGGTTGACCCAAGACTCGGACCTCCGCACGCGAAGCGTGCGGCCGAGCGCAGCAGCGAGCCGGGGGATGTACGAAGCCCGGCTTGGCCGGGCTTCGTGAAGGGGGAGAGATCCCCCTTGTGAGCCAGTCACTCGGCGCGGCCTCGACGCTGGATCCGGAGGCCCGCGACGGCCCGCTGCACCATGAGCCTCGCGATCTGCGTCAATAGTTTGGCGCGGCGCCGCGCCCGCCGCGGCAGCGAGTGGTGCTCGGGCCAATGGCTCGGGGTCGTGTCGGGCACAACGCCGGCGAGCTCGTCGAGCCACGCCGGGTCGGGCTCGTAGCCGAGCTCGATCAAGTCGCGCGTGATCGGCCCGTGACGGTGAAGCTGACCGGCGAGGCGCTCTTTGTGCGCACGCCACCGCCCGATGCTGGCGATATCGGGAGGACGCAGCGTGCCGAGCGCATGCCGCGACTGCGTCGAGGGCCGCGCGGTCCGGTGGAAGTCCTCGAACCGCGAGGTCGGCGCGAGGAAGGGCAAGGAGCGGCTGATCGCGGTTTGCGCGTCGCCGGGTGTGCGCACCAGATCTTCGTAGCGGACCAAGACGACGCGGGGATGTCCTCGCAGGCGCATGGCGGCGCGATGGTATTCGCGCCACATGCCAAGGTTCGTCCAATACCGTCCGGGATCGCGGCCGTGCACGCTCACGACCGCATCGCGCGGATCGCGCAGCATTACGACCACATGCACCTCGGGCAGTAGTCGGAGCACGGCCGCCATCACTCGGACGTCCGCCGGGTTCTTGGTGCACACGGTGCGTCCGGCCGGCGGCGGCGAGAAAATCGACTGCTCGTGGTCGCCGGCGCCGTCGATTGCGAAGCACGTGCGCATGAGCTCCAACATCAGTGTCGTCCCGCTGCGGGGGGCGCCGACAATGTGAATCCAGTGGACAGGTCTCATTGGGTCGGGTTTGGGCTGGATGAGGGCTCGGTGCCGCGGCTCTAAAGTAGCTGACCACGAGCGCATCGACAGCCGTCGAAGCGATTCCCGAGGCGGTGACGGTTTGTGCCTTGTCGCGACGCTCGAGCCGAACTACTCATGCTTCCGCTGCCAAACCGCGGGCGATCGTCCGGCCGGATGTGATGGCGTGATCCACTATCTCGTAACCGCCGACCACGACTACACGCTCCGCTGGTTTCTTCGCGATTGCACGCCGGCGGATCGGCCGCAGACCCGCATCTGGCACTACGAGCGTCAGCCGTGGCGGCGCGGCCTTCCCCCGGGAGCGTACGTGTTCACCGACCTCGAACGGTTGCGTGACAGTGAGTTGGCGCGTGCCGCGGAGCTGCACTCGCGGCTGCTCGCTGCCGGACCCGGATACCGCGTCTTGAACGATCCGGCGAGGACGCTGCGCCGCTATGATCTCCTTCGGGCGCTTGCCGACCGAGGCTGGAACCCGTTTCGCGTGTTCCGCGCAACGGAGTCGCTCGAGCACGTACGCTTTCCGGTCTTCCTCCGTTTCGCGAGCCGGCACGACGGCAATCTCACGTCGCTGCTCGCCGATCACGCCGCGCTCAAAGCCGCGCTCGCGCGTTTCCGGGGCGACGCTGCCGACGTGCTCGTCGTGGAGTTTCACGACAGCGCCGGAGCAGACGGTCTGTATCGCAAGTACTCGGTGTTTCGCGTCGGCACCCGGCTCCTCCCACGGCACGTGTTTTTCAGCCGCGATTGGATGCAGAAGTACGCCGATCTGGTCGAGCCGGAGCTCGTCGACGAGGAGTTGCGGTTCTTCGAGAGCCTGCCTCACGTCGAGCGCCTTCGTGAGATCTTCGACCTGGCCGGCGTGGACTATGGTCGCATTGACTACTCCGCGGGCGCTGCGGGTGTCGTGACGTGGGAGATCAATACCAATCCGATGCTCGCCCAACCCTTGGTGAAGACGGCGCCCGCTCGCGTCGCTTCCCAGCGTGTCCAGAGCGAGCGCCTCGCCCGTTCGATCGGTGCTCTCGATCGGGATCTGCCGGCGAGCGTGCCCGTGAGTGCGTTCGAGCGTCGGTGGGTGGATCTTGTGAGTAGCCTTCGGAAGAAAGTCACAGGCGTCCCGGGACTGCGCCGCCTGCGGCGGCCGTAACCTCGCGCTCACGCGCGGTGGGACGTTCCCCCGAGCTGCAGCCGAACGCGTTCCATCGCCTCGGTGCCGCAGCAAATAAGATGCACGCTCACGATCCGCATGCGCTCGCCGAGGTGTCGCTGGCGTGTCCGACGCCAGATGTGGGTCGAGCCAACGATCGGATTGCGCACGAGGTGAAACGCGAGACCGCTCAATAAGCGCAACCATGGGTGGGGCAGCTTGCGGCTGCGGTCGTGGTGGCCGCCAGCAACCCGACGACGTTTCCGCAGCAAGGCCAGCACGGTGGCGCGGGCGGGATGTGAGACGATGGCATGCGGGGCGAAGGCCAGCCGGTAGCCGGCTGCGGCGATCCGGTTCCCGAAGTCGCGGTCGCCGACTGATTTGACGGTGCTGTCGAAGGGCCCGACGTCGGCGATCACGCGCGCCCACGTGAAGACGTTCGCCGTACAGGCGAATCGGCCGTGGGAAACGAAACGCGCTTGGTCGAACTGCCACACGTGGTCGTACAGCTCCGCGGTGGTCGGCTTCGCATCGGAGCGGAAGAGCACGCGCACGGCGCCGCCGACGAGCCCGCAATCCTCGACGCGGCGAAGCTCGGCGACGCCGCTCGCCAGCCATTCGGGGTCGGGGATGCAGTCGGAGTCCGTGAACGCGATGACCTCGGCGGTCGCAGCCGCCAGCCCCGCGTTGCGCGCGGCGTAGGATCCAGGGGTGGGTTCGTGGAAGAGCCGGACATGTGGAAAGTCGGCAACGACCGCCGCCGACTGATCGGTGGAGCCGTTGTCGACGACCAGGATCTCTATGCGGTCGCGCGGATACGTCTGCGCCTCGAGCGCCCGCAAGCACGAGGGCAGGCGGGCCGCGTCGTTGTAGACGGGCACGATCACGCTGATCGACGGGAGCGCAACCGTGGTGCCGGGATCCAATGCGCGCGCGGAGACCGCCGCAACGTCCGAGCCCGCCGCAGGAGCCGCATCGGCCCCGTCGCGCGGAAGCAGGTCGCGTGAGAGCCGCGCGACGTTGGCGATCGCGTCACGACCCCCGGGCAGCGTTCGCCAGAGCAGCGCGTACATCAGCGCAAAGCCGACAGCCTCGACGAGGAGGCGAAGGGGCGCCGATCCGGCGTCGGAGACGACGCCCACGGCCGCGATTGCCAACCCGGCGCCCCCTGAAGCCACCGTCGGACGCCAGAGTGCCTCGCCTAGGTCGCGCAGCTCGAGTGGAGTGCCGCGAAAACAGTACGCGATCCCGGGCCAGCGCAACACGCAGGTCGTGACGCTCACTGCCGCCGCGACGCCGAGCACCCCCCACCGGACGCCGACCAGCGTCGCGGCGATGCGCGTCAACGAGAACATCGTCAGCCAGCGGATTTGGCGATCGGTGCGCCCGAGCGCGACGTACGCCCAGGTGGTAGCAGGATTGAAGGTGGCGATGAATGCCGCCGGTGCGAGCACGCGAAAGATCACCGCCGTTTCGTGCCATTGCGGGCCGAGGACGGTGTCGACGACGCGCTCGGCTGCTACCGCAACGAAGATCACGAGCGGCATACCGGCGGTTGCCAAGAGCAGCAGCGCTGTTCGATAGAAGCGACGAAAGCGCTCGGGATCCTCTTGCAGACGGCTGAGCGCTGGGATGACGACGCTGCTGAACGGCTCGCCGAGGTTGGTGACGGGCAATGCGAGGAGGCTGTGCGCGTTGCCGTACACGCCCGTTGCCGCCGCGCCGTGGAAATATCGAACCGCGACCTTGTCGCCGTTCGATGCCACCTGCCAGAGCAGTCGACCGGTTGCCAGGTTGCCGCCGAAGGCGAGCAGTGGTCTCAGGCCCGTCGTGCGCGCCGGCCGATTGGGTCGCCATCCGCACGCGAGCCAGAGACCGAGGGTGCCGAGCAGTGCGACCAGCCCCGACTGGACGACGAGCGCCCAATGCTCCAGGCCATACCACGCCGCCGCGATTGCCGCCGCGCGGCTCCCGGCGAGCGATCCAACGTCGATGAACGCCAGCGGCGCGAACCGCATTTGCCGCCGTAACACCGCTTCATGCTGGACGCTCAGCCCGGAGACCAGATGGATCACGCCGAAGGCGACGAAGACCGGGAGCAGGCGGTGATCACCCCCGTAAAACCAGACGGCGAGCGGTGCGAGCGCCCACGTCACGACCATGACGGCGCCCGATGTCATGACGTTGATCCAGAAGAGCGCGCTCACCTGCGCCTGCGAGATGCTGCTGCGCTGGATCGTGGCCGCCGGCAATCCCAAATCGCCGAAGGTGGCGATGACGTTGGTGATGGCCGTCACGGCAAACACCATGCCGAAATCCTCTTTGGTCAAGAGGCGCGCGAGGACGGCGAGCGTGGCGACGTTGATCACTGTGCGGGCGCCTTGCGCGCCGACGCTGATGGCGACGCCCCTGACCGATCGGGTGCGGAGGGTACTTTCGAGATGATCGGTACGGAGCTGTGCGCTCGCCTGGTCGCCGCCCGAGTGCGGAATGATGGGATACGGCACGGCCGGCATTATAACCGTCCCGCCAAGTCGGTACGCCGGCAAATCAACCACGGCTCGCCCGCGCGCGAGCCGACTCGTGCTTTTTCTTGGTCCCGGAACTTCCGTTCAGCGCGGATGAACGCCGTGGCCTCAGAGAAGGAGACCACCATGCCCTTGTCGACCGCGCGGGCCGAGAGGGCAACGGCGCCCTCAAGGCGCGCCCAACCCGGCGCGAGCCATGGTACGGGACGACGTAGGCGCGCGATGACGCGCCCGACCTATGAACGGGCTCGTCGAGAACGACGTCCCCGTGCCTCGTTTGATGTCGCACCAAGTCGGTTTGGGTGCGACCGTCGTGCTGGTCTCCATGCCGATCGGAGGCGCACTCCTCGGCATCCCGGGCGCCATCCTGGCCGTCCCGACGGCGGCGATCGTGCACGTGATCGTGCAAGAGCTCGTAACCGACCGCTGAGGCGCCTGCGTTCTTCGTGTCATGGGAAGCCGTCTTGCTGGAGGCGGTGGGGGCGGTCATCATGCGTCGCCATGTCGACCCGCTCGCCGTCCCCGCACGTCGCGCACTGGACGCTCGACCCCGAGATCACGTTCCTGAACCACGGGTCCTTCGGGGCGTGTCCGCGTCCGGTGCTGGCGCTGCAAGCCGAGCTGCGCGCGCGCCTCGAACGGCAGCCGGTGCAGTTCATGGCGCGCGAGCTCGAGGGGCGGCTCGACGAGGCGCGGGCGGCGCTCGCGACCTTCGTCCGCGCGCTGCCGGCCGACCTCGCGTTCGTCCCGAACGCGACCTCCGGGGTGAACGCGGTGCTGCGCTCGCTGGTGTTCGCGCCCGGCGACGAGCTGCTGACGACCAACCATGCCTACGGCGCGTGTCGGAACGCCCTCCATTTCGTTGCCGAGCGGAGCGGGGCGACGGTCGTGACGGCCCAGGTGCCGTTCCCGCTCGACGGTCCCGACGCGGTCGTCGAGGCGGTGCTGGCCCGCGTCACCCCACGCACGCGCCTCGCCCTCCTCGACCACGTGACCAGCCCGACGGGGCTCGTGTGGCCGATCGCCGAGCTGGTTCAAGCGCTCGCCGAGCGCGGCGTCGAGACGCTGGTCGACGGGGCGCACGCGGTCGCCATGCTCCCGCTGGACGTGTCGGCGATCGGCGCCGCCTACTACGCCGGGAACTGTCACAAGTGGCTCTGCGCGCCGAAGACCGCCGGCTTTCTCCACGTCCGCCGGGATCTCCAGCCCCTGATCCGCCCCTTGGCGATCAGCCACGGTGCCCGTCTGCAGCGGGCCGATCGCTCGCGGTTCCTCCTGGAGTTCGACTGGACCGGCACCGTCGACCCGACCGCCGCCCTCGCCGTGCCCGAGGCGATCCGGTTTCTCGGCGCGCTGCTCCCGGGTGGCTGGCCGGCGCTCCGGGCCCACAATCGCGACCTCGCGCTCGCGGGCCGACGCCTCGTCTGTGAGGCGCTCGAGGTTGCCGCGCCGGCCCCCGAGTCGATGATCGGCTCGCTCGCCGCGGTGCCGATCCGCGACGGCTCCCCGCTGCCGCCGACGTCGGCGCTCTACTGCGATCCGCTCCAGGACGCCCTCCGCGAGGAGGCGGGGATCGAGGTCCCGATCGTGCCCTGGCCGGCGCCGCCCCGCCGGCTCATCCGCATCTCGGCGGCGCTCTACAACTCGGTCGCCGACTACGAGCGGCTCGCCGTGGCGTTGCCCGCGCTGCTGGACCGCTAGTGCTGCTGCGGCGCTAGCGCGGACCGACGAGCGCCCGTGTCACGGGACCATCGCGCGGCTCAGCCGAGCGGGACTTCGCGCGCGACCTCGTAGGCCTTGATGTCGAGGCCCTTCGGTTGGAGGGCCATGACGGCCTTGTTGAACTCCGCCATGTGCGGGCTCGTCATGTGCGCCTTGATCGCGTCCAGGGATTCCCAGCGCTCGGTGACGCGGATCATGCCCGGGTCGGCGATGTCGACGGAGAAGGCGTACTTCAGGCAGCCGGCTTCCTGGCGGGTGGCCGTCTCCATCGCCTTCACGGCGTCGACGACCTTGCTGGCCGAACCCGGTTCGACGATCACTTCGACTTGCACGACGATCATAGGAGCCTCCTGAGATAGTCTTCCGTGTTGGTCTGGATGCGCCTCGCCTTTTCCTTCGGATCTTCCTCGATCACGATCTCGTCGGGCGTGACCTTGAAGAGCGGCTGACCCTTCCGCACCACGACGCCGCTCGTCGGCATCAGGACGTCGGTGATCGTGCCGGCGAAGGGCGCATGCACCTTGTTGAACATCTTCATGACCTCGATGATGTAGAGGGGCGCGCCCTTGTCGAAGTGCGCGCCCTTGGTCACGAAGGCGGGCAGGGTGGGGGCCTCCTGCGCGTAGAAGGTGCCGCCCATGGCGGCGACGATCTCGTCGGCCTTGGTGACCGGCGGCGGGACCAGCACCTTCCGCATCGTGTCCTGCAGCTTGGCGTCGTGCAGGCGCTCGGGGATGGTGATGGTGAGGTCGTCCTCGAGCTTCAGGTCGTAGAAGCCGACCTTGGCGGCGATCATCGGCAGGAGGTCCAGGATGTCGAGGCCGAGCTGATGACCGAGGTGCGCGGCGCGCACGCGCTCCCAGGTCGACGCGTCGAGGCCGAAGGCCGGTTTGTCGGCGACGAGGGTTTCATCGAGCTCGGACCAGCTGAGCCCGCCGGCGAGGGCGTCGATCTTGTCGTAAAAGGACAGCGCGGTCTTCAGCTGGTCGTGGTCGTGATCCCAGATGCGGTGCGCGGCGGCGGCGCTCGGCGTGTCGAGGTGGAGGAGACGATACGTCTCGGCGAGCACGCGCACGGGATTCCGCCGCCAGACGACCCGCTCGTCGGCGATGATGAAATCGCGATGGAACTGGCTCAGCCAGGCCGAGAGGTAGTGGGGCTCGTCGACCAGACGCTGCATGGGGCGCTCGAGCAGCGTCTCCTTCAGATCGAGCACGCGGCGGGTGGCGTCGACCGTGTCGGGGGACGCGCCGCTCGTCGCGGCGCGGGCGATGCGGTGAAAGGCATAGTCGAGGTCGAGCGACTGCGCCTCCTGCGCCAGCTGCCCGACCAGCGTCAGATACGGCACGACGAACTTGGTCGTGGGCTTCGCCCACACGTCGCGCGCCGCGAACCAAGTGAGGATGCCGTAGTGGAACTCGAGGTTGGTCGCGAGGTCGATGCCGCGGAGCGTGGTGCGGCGGAAGATCTCGACCAGACGCTCCCAGCTCTCGCGGCGGCTGGCGCCGGTCGCGAGCAGGAGCGCGACGTTCGAGTCGTACGCACCGGCCAGGCGGTAGCGCATGAAGAGATCGGTGTCGGGATTCTTGATGCAGATGCCCTGGTCGTCGCGGATCTCGCCGGCGATCGGGTCGGACCACGACACGATGACGCCGCCGGCGGCCGGGTTGAGCGCGCGGTCGGTCGCGTTCATGCGCGCCTCGATGGCGGCACGCTCGCGCATCACGCGCACGGGCTGCGGCAGGCGTGCCTTGTGGCGCGCGATCAGCGCCATCGCCTCGACCAGCGACTCGACGTCGAAGTGCTCGGCCGGGTCGTCGGGGTTGGTGAAACGGAGCCCGTAGCAGAGCTCGGACACCCGGTGTTCGACCTGGATGCGGGTGTTGACCTCCATGAAGTAGTGGCGGTCGCCGTCGACGATGCACTCGAAGGTGGACGCCGAGTCGAGCTCGACGGCGCGCCCGAAGCGCTCGGCCTGCTCTTCCATGCGGCCGAGCGTGACGAGGTCGGTCGCGAGCGCCTGGGCCTTCTTCTCCTGCTTGGCCGCCTTGGCCTCGGCAATCGCGTCCTCGAGCCCTTCGCGCGTGACCGACACCTCGACGAGCTTCTGCTCGTGCATCTGGAGAGAGCAATCGCGGCCGCCGAGGGCGATGCACCACGCGCCGTTGCCGAGGATCTGGATCTCGTTGTGCCGGGTCTGCTCGATGTTGAGCTCGAGCAGGATGTTCTTGTTGTCGCCGACGCCGGTCGCCTTCACCTCGGCGAGCACCTCGCGCACCAGCGTGGGGACCTGCGCGGCCGCGTCGAAAATACGCTGGCCCTTGCCGCCGCCTCCGCCGATCGCCTTCAGGCGGAAGCGCCGCCCGGGCTGGTCGGTGAGGAGCCGCACGGCCTCCAGTCGCAGGGTCTCGGCGAGCTCGTCGATCGAGTAGAGGTCGACCTGCTGCCGGTACGACGCCTCGAGCAGGCTCTCGACGGCCTCTTCGAGCGGGACCTTCTCGTCGCCGAGCGCGGGGACGGCGAGGCCGTGCACCTTGGCGAGCTTCTGCAACGCCTTCCGATCGGGGTGGAGACGCAGCAGCGTCCGCGTGGTCGCGTCGTTCACGCCCGGCGTCACCGAGACCTGGTTCTCGATCGCGGTGCGCTTGGCCTCGTCCTTGGCGCCGGCCGCCATCTGCGTGTGCGAGCACGGGCCGATGAAATTCAGGCCCGCCTCTTCCAGGCGGCGCACGAACTCGGCGTCCTCCGCCATGAAGCCGTAGCCGGCGAAGACGTAGCCGTAGTCGTTGGCGCGGCAGATCGCGACCAACTGCGCGATCCGCTGCACGCGCTCTTCCTTGGTGGCGCCGGTGTAGTCGGGGACCGCGTGCACGTGGCGCGGGTCCATCATCCGGAGCTCGGGGGAGAGGGCGCGCGGGAAGACGATGCTGTCGCGCTCCGAGAGCAGGATGCCGACGTTGGTCATCCCCATCTCGCGGAAGACGTCGATCGCCTCTTTGCGGATCGGGCCACGACAGACGATCAGGACGCCCATGTCGTCGCAGGCGAAGGAACGGGTCCAGGCGGCGTTGGGCGAGCTCGCGAGCCCGAGGCGGCGGTCGCGGTTCACCATCGGATTGGCGGCGTACGAGGAAGCGAGCTTGGTCGTCATCGGAAGGGGCAAATACCTATGGTGGACGGGCCGAAAACGCCAGGACCGGGGCCCGTGGTCGAGGGCCGTCAGGCCATCAAGAACTTGCCGTTGGCGGCGGCGACCGGGCGGTCGCGTTCGTCCTGCTGCCACGCGATCACGCGCACGTGCGAGATGCGCCGTCCGAGCTTGAAGATCTCGGCGCGCGCGCGGGTCTCGCGCGGACCGGCCGAACGCAGATAGTCGATGGTGAAGCTGATGGGCCGCGGCACCTTGTCGAGGCCGCTCTCGTCGAGGAGTCGGAGTAAGGCGGTCATCTCGAGGAACGAGCCGATCACTCCGCCATGGATCGCGGGCAGCCGGGTGTTGCCGATGAGGTCGGCGTGGAAGGGCAGCACGCATTCGATGCCGCCGTCGGTCGCCACGACGTCCATGCCGAGCACGCGAGCGTAGGGGATGGCGGCGACGAGACGGTTCACGACGTCGCCTTCTCGCTCTTGAAGCCGCCGAACGGGCTGCCGCCGCTGTTGGCGCCGACCATGAAGGTGCCGAGGCAGCTGGCGAACGGATCGGCCGGGTCCTGGTCCCAGGCCGACGCACGCACGAACGCGACGTTGTGGCCGAGCTTGTAGCATTCGGCGCGCGCGAACAGCTCGCGGCCGGGTTCCGCGGCGCGCAGGTAGTCGACGCGGAGGTCGATCGTCGCGATCGCCAGGAGCTCCTCCATGGCACAGGCGACGGCGAGCCCCGAGGCTTGGTCGATGAGCGTCGTGATGACGCCGCCGAAAACGACCCCGCGCTGCGGGTCGCCGACCAGCTCCTCGTGGTACGGGAGCGCGAGTGTCGCGAACCCGGGCCCTGCCTCGACGACCCGCATGCGGAGGCGCCCGGCGTGGGGCGTGAACTGGCCGATGTCGAACTTGGCGAGCCCGAAGAGGCCGCTCATGGCGTAGGTGCGTTCGGGTGCCATCGGCCGGGGGACTTTCGACGGCGCCGGCGAGTGAGTCAAGGGCGACCCGTGCGGGCCGTACGATCGTCGGTGCGGCGTCCGACCCGTGTCGGACGCCGCACCTGGATACGATCGGGTTGCTACGATCGCGAGAAGTTACGGAGCCGGCGGCGGCAGCGGGCACCCGCCGCAGACGCTGCCTCCACCGACCGGCGTGCCGCCGCGGGCCACGCAGCGGTCGGCCTGACGGGACACCTTCGGTCCGCTCACGACCGTGATGCAGTCGGTGGCCGTGTCGCAGACGACCAAGGCATCGTTGCTGCAGACGCCGGCCGGGACACCGTCGGCCACGAGATCGCTGCAGGTGGCGCTGGTGTCGTACACGCAGCACAGGACCGCGCCTTCCTTGCCGCAGGTGGAACGGGCCGCGCAGCTGGCGATGGTGCGCTTGGCGGCGGCGTCGAGGCAGCCGGCTTTGCGCAGCCGGTTCCGGAGATGGACGACGCATTTCACGTACTGACCGTGATTCTTCCAGGCCCGACCCTGGCCGTCGGCATCACACGGGCATGCCTCGGCAAGCGCCGCGCCGACGTCCTCCGGACACGTTTGGGCCCGGACCGGCTGCGCCGAGAGCGCGAACAACGCGACTCCTACGATGACGAGAATTCGCATGACATCCTCCTTTGCGTTTCGAGTACGACTCCCAGATCCGTTGCATGGATCGTGCTACCGACTCGATCACCGAATGACGGGGATTCCCGGACGGATCCGA
>CAZWAX010000150.1:0-12126 GCA_964631985.1 uncultured Polyangiaceae bacterium
CGCGCGGGTCGGCGGCGAGGGCCGTCGTCGCCCGCCCGAGCCCGTCGCGTCCGTCCGCGAGGCGCCGATTCTGGCCGTGGACGATCGTCAGGTCGTCGATCACGACGCGCCAGCTCTGCAGGCCCCAGTAGGCGGCGACCGCCGAGACGAAGGTCACCTCGACCGCCAGCAGGAACAGCAGGGTGAGCCGCGAGCGCAGGCTCATGCGGGCCGCTCCGCGACGTCCGAGGGGTGCGCCGCGAGTTGCAGAAGGGCGATGCCGTGCAGCACCGGCCACAGCCCGATCGGCACGACGAACCAGGGCACCGAGACCGGCTCGGTCCAGAGCGGGTAGGTGACCAGCACGACGACGGGGACGATCGCCGGTGCGAAGACGCCGGCGATCGCAAGGGCCAGCGGCGCCCGCCCGCGGCGGCGGCCGGCGAAGGCGCTGACCAGAGTGCCGAGGTACAGGACGAGGGTGTTCGCGAGTGCGAAGTAGACGAGGTAGAGGAGCGGCAGGAACACCCCGGGCTCGAAGCGTCGTGCCACCAGCGTGGCGCCGATCGCGGCGAACGTCGCATATGCCCCGGCGACCAGCCGGCGCGTCCAGAGGCCCGGCCACCACAGGAACGCGGCCGTCAGGTGGAAGACGGAGGCCGGAAACGCGGCCAAGGCCAGGTAGAAGACCCACACGAACCGGTACGGTCCGTACTGGTCGGGCCCGGTGACCAAGGTGAGACCGAGTGACAGGCAGACGGCGAACGCGGCGCGCACCGTCGCGACCTCGGGGCGTGTGATGACCAGCGCGGTGCCGACGGCGATCGTCCACGCCCCGACCGCCAGCATGGGCGCGAAGACCGTCGCGAAGTCCCGAGCGGCGAAGCGTCCGACGGGGAGGGCCAGACGGAACACCTCGGGCCCCCGCCGCAACGTGTACGTGAGCTCGCGGCCGACGGCGGCGTGCGCGACGGTGTCGTGGATGTCGGTGGCGCGTTGCACGGTGACGCCGTCCACGGCGGTCACGAGCCCCCATTCGATCCGGCGCAGCGCCGGGTCGCGCCACGTCGTGCGTCCGATCGAGACCACGATGCGATTGTCGAGAAAGAGAAAGCCCGCGAACGGCCGTCCGATCCAGCCGAGCGCGTCACGTGCGCAGAGCACGGTCACCACGGCCACGGGCGCCAGCACCACCGGCAGCCACCACGGCATCCGGCGTGCACGGAACGCTCCGTGAGCCGCCGGGTGGGCGGTGCGGTCCTCGTCGGCCTCGTGGCGGGCGGCCTTCACGCGCTCTCACTCCGACTGCCGTGGGGATGGATGCTCGCCTGGGTGGCGCTCGTGCCGCTGCTGCGGATCGCGGCGGTAGGGGAGCGCACCCGGACGGTCGTCGCTACGATCGCATACGCTCTGACGCTCGGCCAAGCCGACGTGACGCCGTGGCTCGTGCCCGCGATCGGTCACTACTTCGGGCTCGACCGTGGCGCGGCGGCCGCGCTCGGGATCGGCGGCATGACCGTGCTCGCGGCGGGCTACGGGGCGCTCCTCGCCATGGCGCTGGTCGCACGTCGACGCCGGCGGGCGCGGCTCGGGGTGATCTGGTGTGCCGCGACCTGGGGTCTCTGGGAGTCGCTGCGCACCGTCGTGCCACCCTTTCTCGCGTCCTGCACGCTCGCGCTCTCGCACGTCGACGTGCTGCCGGTGCTGCAGCTCGCGAGCGTCACCGGCATCGCCGCCGTGACGGCACTGATCGTCGCCGGTAACGCGGCGCTCGCTGCGCTCGGCGATCGCGCCGAGCCGTGGCCGCGCCGGGTGGGTGGTGTGGTGGCGGTGGCGATGCTGGTGACCGGCATCGCGCTCTGGGGCGCGCGACGGGTCGCCCTGTCCGACCAGCGGGTTGCGGTCGGCCCGACGGTGGTGCTCGTCGACGGTGCCGCGCGCACCGCCGCCGACAGTACCCTCGCACGCTACGTCGCGGCGACGCCGCGCGGGCTCGTGCCGCCGCCGGCGGTCGTCATCTGGCCCGAGTCGGCGCTCGACGTCGATTTCGAGCG
This sequence comes from uncultured Polyangiaceae bacterium, assembly GCA_964631985.1. Classification (GTDB taxonomy): domain Bacteria; phylum Desulfobacterota; class Binatia; order UTPRO1; family UTPRO1; genus UTPRO1. The sequence continues at coordinate 2,034 of CAZWAX010000150.1, forward strand.
CGATCGCGCCGCCTGGAAGACGCTCGCCGCGTTCGTGGAGGAGCTCGGCGTGCCCCTCGTGACCGGTGGCGTCGGGAGCGTCATCGGGGACGACGGCGAGATCGTGCGGTTCAACGCCGTGCACTTCGTACGCCCGCGTCACGGGATGCGGAGCTACCACAAGCGCTGGCTCGTCCCGCTCGCCGAATCGTGGCCGGCGGCGCTCGGCACGCCGCCGGCCGGGCTCGCGCCGGTCGTCGCGGGTCGGGAGCTCGTGCTCTTCGGCGACGATCCGTGGCGATTCGGGCCGCTGGTCTGCTTCGAGATCACCGACGGCACCGGTGCCCGCCGCCTGGCGGCGCTCGGCGCCCGCATGGTGGTGAGCCTCAACAACGACGTCTGGTTCGGTGCGGGCGCGGCGCCGCATCTGGTGTGGGCGCGGGTGCGGGCCGTCGAGTCGGGGGTGCCGGTCGTGCGGGCGAGCAATCGCGGCACGAACGCGGTCATCGATCCCTTCGGTCGGATGGTCGCCGTGCGACCCACGACCGAGGCCCCGGGCTTCCTGGCCGCGACGGTGCCCCCTCCCTTCGCCACGACCTACGCGCGGACCGGCGAGGTCTTCCTGCCGCTCTGCCTGGTCGTCGTGCTCGCCGGTCTCGTCCGGGTGCGACGACCGTCGCCCTGAGATCCTGCGGCGCCGCCTCGCCGGCGGTGCGTCGTCGTGAAGAGGCGGCTCGGGTTTCACGGTGCGATCTGCAAGGGAGCAAACCCCGGGCCATGCCGAGGCGGATGGATTCGAAGTGGCATCCGGTGATCTCGGCGCCGCACGGACGCTCCTGGTCGACCTGGACCACCCTGGTCGAGATCGGCCACCACCCGGCGCTGCCCCGCGAAAAATCAACCATGCTCGCGAGCGTCGCCGTGATTCGCTAGGGTCGGCCCGTTCGCGTGCCCGGTGTGACCCATAGATCGCGAGCCGCGGGGCGGTGGTGGCTTGGACGAGCGGTGCTGCTGGTGGCTGCCGTGTTGCTCGGGGGCTGCTCGCCGACCTACGTCATCCGCGCTGGGTACGAGGAGGCCAAGATCCTCTGGCGTCGCGAGCCGATCGCGACCGTGCTGGCACGCCCCGATCTCGAGCCGGAGGTGCGGCGGAAGCTCGCGCTCGTGCTCGACGCCCGTCGGTATGCCGAGGGGATCGGGATCAAGGTCGGCGGCAGCTTCACGACGCTTTCGTACGTCGACGGTCCGACCATGCTCTACGTGTTGACGGCGACCCCGCAGACCTCGCTCGAGCCGCACACCTGGTGGTTCCCGATCGTCGGCAGCGTCCCCTACAAGGGCTTCTTCGACCGGGCGCTCGCCGAGGCCGAGGCCAAACGCCTGGTCGCGCGCGGTCTCGACACCAGCATCCGGGGCGCGGCGGCGTTCAGCACGCTCGGATGGTTCGACGATCCGCTGCTCCGCCACCAGCTCGCCGCCGACGACGTCGCCCTCGTGAACCTGGTGCTGCACGAGACCTACCACAACACGTTCTACGCCAAGGGCGCCCATGCGACCGCCTTCAACGAGTCGCTCGCGACCTTCGTCGGCCACCGCGCCGCGATCGACTTCTTCGTGGCGCGCACGGACGGCGCCGAGCGTGCGACGGCGGCGCGTCAGGCCTGGGAGGACGAGCGGGTCTTCGCGACCTTCATCCAAACCCTCGGCACCCGCCTGCGCGCGCTCTACGCCGGGAACGACGTCGCGGCGTCGCTCGCGGGCCGCACGGTGCTGTTCGCGGAAGCCCAGGCGGCGTTTCCCGCGCTGCCACTCCACGGCAAGCGCTTCGGCAAGTTCGACGACGTGCAGCTCAACAACGCCGTCCTTTTGCAATCACTGCTCTACACGACCGATCTCGACGTGTTCGAGAGCCTCGCGGCGCGGCTCGGCGGCGTCCGGCCGGCCCTCGACCTGATCGAGGCGGCCGCGCGCGCCCAACCCAAAGACCCTTTCGGCGCGGTCCGTCGCGCGCTCGCGGACCTGGGCTAGCCGCGCTCACTCGCCGAGCGACCGTCGGCTCTGGCGTGCGGGTGGTGGATCGTCCTTCGGCGTTGCGCCGGGCTGGTGGGGGGCGTTTTGGAGCGAGCAGCACCTCGCTGACCGCCGGCCAGATGAGTCGCGGCGGGCTCTATGCGTGAGGGACCAGAAACCCGCGAGAGGAGAAACGCCTCCCACCAGCCCGACACGGTGTTCCGGTTGCAGGGCGACTCAGGAAGGCGAGGCGGTCGCGCCTGCGACGTCGGTGCGGATCGTGCGGGCGCCCAGGAAGAAGTGCACCGCCGCCCACAGGTTGGTGACGGCGATGACGGCGAGCGAGTAGCGGATCGCCTGGGGGCCGTGGGCGGCGGTGAGCGCGTCGTTCAGTGCGCCGATCGCGAGCGGACCGAGCCCGAGGCCGATCAGGTTGATCACGAAGATCAGGATCGCTGAGGCGGTGGCGCGGGCCTCGGGACGCACCAACGCCTGCGTGAGCGCGAAGACCGGGCCGAACCACATGGCGCTCAGGACCGCCGAGGGCGCGAGCGCCAGGAGGGCGTGGCCCGCCGTTGCAGCGCCGAGCATCGCCACGACGAACGGGATCTGCAGGAGCGTCGCGATGGCCGGGAGATAGAGCCGCCGACGCGCGTCGACCGCGCCCCACCGGTCGGCGAGCAGGCCGCCGCCGACCGAGCCGAGCGCGCCGCCGAGCCCGAGGATTGCGCCGAGCCAGGCGCCGAGCTCGGCCATCGGCATCCCGTGCACGCGCACGAAGAACGGCGGCCCCCAGACGGCGAACGCATAGCCGCCGAAGGAGTGGAGCGCAGCGGCAAGCGCCAGATGGCGAAAGGAGCGCCGCCGCCAGAGCACATGGAGCACGCTTCGGGTCGACTCCTGCGGCCCGGTCGCCGCCCCGTCGTGACGCCCGCGCGGGGGCTCGCGGATGGTGAACCGCACCAGCACGGCCAGGAGCACGCCTGGCAGGCCGACCGCGAAGAACGCGCGCCGCCAGCCGAAATACTGCGCGATCCAGCCACCGAGCAGGAACCCGAAGGCGATCCCGACGTGGACGCCCATCGAGAAGACCGCCATCGCCGTCGCCCGGCGCTTGGCCGGGAAGTAGTCGGAGATGAGCGAGTGGGCGGGCGGCACGAAGGCCGCCTCGCCGATGCCGACGCCGACGCGCGCGAGCGCGAGCTCGGCGAACGAGCGCACCGTCCCGGACACAGCGGTCATCAGGCTCCACACCGTGAGGCCGCCGGCGATGATCGAGCGCCGGACGCCGCGGTCGGCGAGGCGGGCGATCGGAATCCCCGCGAACGTATAGAAGAGCGCGAAGGCGATCCCGGTGAGCAGGCCCATCGCCGTGTCGCTCGCCCCGAGCTCCTCTTTGATCGGCTGCAGGAGGATCGCGAGGATCTGCCGGTCGATGAAGTTGAAGACGTAGCAGATGAACAGCAGGACGAGGACGTAGCGCGCGTAGGCATCCGAGAATGGAACCTCGACGGGCCCCGGGTCGGACGCCGTGCGGCCGGCGGTCGCGCGACCCACGTCGCTAACGGAGCCCGAAGGGACGCAGGCGCAGCGTCAGCGTCGCGCCCGCGGCGACGAGCGTGAACGGCAGGGCGCCGCGGGTGACGACGGTGGGCGACGACGCGATCAGCTCAGGGCTCGAGGATCCGGACCACGACGCCCGTGCCGCCCGCGGGCGCGGCGGTCGAGTTGCCGAGGAGATAGAGCTCGCCGTCGCGGCCCTCACCGAAACCGAGGAGCGACAGCCCGAGCGAGGTGCCGTCCGCGGGGTACCGGACCTCGGCGATCTGGCTCTTCTGCAGCGTGCCGTTCTTCCGCACCAGGCTCTTCTTCTTGAGATAGAAGAGGCGGCCGTCGTTGGCGAAGCTCTTGGCGAACTCGCCGAAGACGTAGTGGCCGTTCAAACGCGGGAGGCTCGGGCTGTGGGCGACGTAGCCGCCGATCACCGAGATGCCCTCGTCGTGATCGTACTGCGCGACCGGATCGATCAAGCCGAGCGGGACGCCGGGGTCGTCCTTGCTGACGTAGCCCGCGTCGGTGCCGTTCGGCCGGAAGAAGAAGCCGCCTTCCTTGTGACGCCAGCCGTAGTTGCGGCCGGCGGTGACGATGTCGATCTCTTCCACGTCGTTCTGACCGACGTCGCCGACGTAGAAGTGCGCGGTCGCCGAGTCGAAGCTCATGCGGAACGGGTTCCGGAAGCCGTACGCGAAGATCTCCTCGACGACGCCGGGCACGCCGACGAAGGGATTGCTCGCCGGGACGCCGTAGTTGCCGTTCGCGGAGTTGCTCGCGAGCGGATCGATGCGGAGGATCTTGCCGAGCGCGTTGCCGAGGTTCTGACCGTTGCCGGTCGGGCCGTGCCCGATCACCGGGCCGCCGATGAAGGGTTGGCCGTCCTCGTCGTCGGCGCCGCCGCCGTCGCCGAGGCTGATGTAGAGAAAGACGTCGAGGGGGGAGAACTGCAGCGCGCCGCCGTTGTGGTTGAACTGCGGCTGGTCGATCCGAACGATCTCGCGCGCGCTCAGCGGGTCGACGACCGAGGCCGGGTTGGTCGGATCGACGACGTGCCACTCCGTAACGACGGCCTGATGGTCGGGCGCGATCATCGGCGGCTGGGTCGAGAAGTCCGCGACGCCGTTCACCGGCTCCGACGTGTAGGTGTAGACGAGCCCGTTCAGGGGGTAGCCGGGATGGAAGGCGGCGCCGAGGAAGCCGCGCTCGTCGTAGGTGCCCGGGCCGAAGAGGCCGAGCGGTACGAGGCGGCTGGTCACGTCGAGGAAGACGATCTTGCTGCCGTCGGTCACGTCGACGCGCCACCAGAGGCCGGACTGATCGGCGACGTAGAGGTAGCGCGCGTCGATGCCGGGGGCGCCGCTCGCGACGACCGGCGCGTCGAAGCCGCTCGCGACCGGCTGCAGCGCGACCTTCTTGCCGCGCCGGATCGGACGCGGCAGCGGGTCGGCCAGCTGATCGGCCGGTGTCGGTACCGGCGTCGGCGTCATCGTCGGGACCGCGGTCGGGAGGCCGGAATTGATGACGTCGAGCGTGATGCGCGCCGAGCGGTCGCCGGTCGTCGAGACGTTGCCGTTCACCGCGTTGCCCCAGGCCTGCAGCGTCACGCTCGTGAACGAGCTCGGGGCGGTCCACAGGAAGGAGAACGTGGTGACGCCGCCCATCGCGGACTTCGGTCCCGTGTGCGTGATCTCGGTGCGGCCGCCGGCGCCGAGGATGCCCTGCGTGCTGGCGGCGTTGCCGCCGCCGGTGCCGAGCACGCCGAGCGCGGCCGCGACGTTCAGGCCGGCGAGATCCTGCGAGCCGACGTCGGAGACGGTGACGGTGTACTCGTGGGTCGCGTCGGGGTCGACGGAGGCGGGGCCGGTGAGCGTCACCACCGGAACCAGTCCGCCGGCATGACAATCGTTGCAGCCGCCGGCACCGGAGAACGAGAGGCTCGAGATGCCGCCCGAGAAGGCGTCGACCGAGGGCGCGCGTCCGAAGACGGCGCAGCACGCGATGGTCAGCAACCAGAAGGCGAACCGTCGTGGATCGTTCCGCATGGGGGGCTCCTCGTCGATCGGCGGCTGGAAGATGGCACGGTCCGCGGAATGCGGACCTCGGGCGCGAGCTCGCCGGATTCTTCGCGCACGGCACCCTGCCAGTCAATCGAAAAGTGCAGGGCGCGCTCGCCCTTGACTTGGGCCCCGCGTTGACCGACTTGAACCGCCGACGTTCCACGACGGGGGTACGACCATGGCGATCTCGAAAGCGGTACTGATCACGGGCTGTTCGACCGGCATCGGACGGGCGACCGCCCTCCGGCTCGCCAAGGCGGGCCACACGGTCTACGCCACGGCGCGGAAGGTCGAGACCATGCGGGACCTCGGCGCCGCCGGCTGCAAGCTCCTGGCGCTCGACGTCTGTGACGAGGCGTCGATCACGGCCGCCGTCGCGACCGTCGAGGCGGAGCAGGGCGCCGTCGGCGTGCTCATCAACAATGCCGGCTACGGCTCGGAAGGTCCGATCGAGGAGGTGCCGATGACGGAGGTCCGGCGTCAGTTCGAGACCAACGTCTTCGGCCTGACCATGCTCACCAAGCTCGTGCTCCCGGGCATGCGGAAGCAGGGCTGGGGCAAGATCGTCAATCTGAGCTCGATGGGCGGGCGCATGACGCTGCCGGGCGGCGGCTTCTATCACGCCACCAAATACGCGGTGGAGGCGATCAGCGACGCCCTGCGTTTCGAGGTCCAGGGCTTCGGCATCGACGTCATCATCATCGAGCCGGGACCGATCAAGACCGAGTTCGGCGACACCGCCATCGCCCGGGTCGCGGCGCTCGGCGGGCCGACCTCGCCCTACAAGGAGTTCCTCACCGTCCTGCAGCGCCAGATCCGCGACGCCTATGAGGGGCCGATGGGTCGGCTCGCCGCCGACGCCGACGCCGTCGCCAAGGTGATCGAGACCGCGATCACCGCGTCGCGCCCGCGCACGCGCTACGTGATCACGATGGCGGCGCACGTGATGATGGGGCTGCGGCGCTGGGTCGGCGACCGCGGCTGGGACGCGGTGATGCGGACGCAGTTCCCGACGCCGAAAGGCGCGTAGGACGTGCCGGCACGTTTCGACGGTCGCGTCGTCCTCGTGACCGGTGCGGCGAGCGGCATCGGCCGCGCCACCGCCGTGCGGTTCGCAAGCGAAGGGGCGAAGGTCGCGGTCGTCGATCGCGACGACGCGGGGGCTGCCGAGACCGTGCGCCTGATCCGCGACGCCGGCGGCACCGCGGCGCCGTTCGCGTGCGACGTCGCGAGCAGCGCTGCGGTGAACGCCACCGTCGCGGCGATCGCCGCCGCCCTCGGCGCCGTCGACGTGCTGGTCAACGTCGCCGGGATCGGCGACACCGCCGGGCTCGCCGGCGTCGCCGGCGTGACCGACGAGCGCTGGAACGCCGTCCTCGCCGTGAATCTGAGTGGGCCCTTCTTCCTCAGCCGCGCCGTGCTCCCCGCCATGGTCGAGCGCGGCCGCGGCGCCATCGTGAACGTGTCGTCGCTCGCCGGGCGCTCGAAGAGCGCCATGGGCGGCTACGCCTACTCGTCGAGCAAGGCCGGTCTCCTCGGCCTCACACGCCACCTCGCATTCGACTACGGTCCGAAGGGCATCCGGGCGAACGCCATCTGCCCCGGCGGCGTCGACACGCCGATGCTGCGCGCCGCGGGGGTGCGCGAGGCGCGCTCGGAGGCCGAGCAGGAAGCCCGCGCCGCGCGCATGGCGGCCTATCAGTTCTTCATGCCGATCAAGCGGGTGTCGCAGCCGGAGGAGCAGGCGGCGGCGATCGCGTTCCTGGCGAGCGACGAGGCGAGCTACATCAACGGCGTGGCGCTCGACGTGAATGGGGGCTTGTTCATGGCGTGACCCTCCGCGCGATTCCCTGCGTCGGATCGATACACTCGACGCGAATTCCCGCCGAGTGCTGCTGACAGCCCTCCCGCGTCTCCGCTAACCGGCGACGCATGGCGAAACCAGCGACGAAGCGGAAGCGGGCGGTCAAGTTGGCCGACGTCGTGGGTGCAGATGGTCCGCCGATCGTCTACGTGCACGGCATCGGAGCGCAGCAGGCCAAAGACGATCTGAAGCGCGAATGGGATCTCGCGCTCTTCGGTCGGGACATGGGCACCCGTACGACGATGGCGTACTGGGCGAATCTTCTGCATCCGACTACGAGCGAGTCGCCCCGAAGCGCCGAACGGGTGCGGGGTCGCGATCATCGCGTCGACATCCGCAAAGCGCTGAAGGACGCCGGGGTCACGAAGAAGCGTGACGAAGCCGAGGAGTTCGCCGACGAGCTGCTGTTGTCGATCGGCGTCACCCCGGTGCCGGGCGCAGGCCCGGGCAAACGCGTATTGCCGTTGCCCGGCTTTCTCCGCCGTCCCATCAGCCGTATCTTCCTGGAAGCCTTCGTCGGCGACACCTCGGCGTATTTCTTCGTGGAGAAGACCCGGCGCGACATCCGCGCGCGGTTTCTGAGCGCGCTGCCCGCCGATCGTAAGGCTCCCGTGATCGTGGTGGCCCACAGTCAGGGGTCCATCATCGCGTACGACGTGCTGCGGGACGCGCCGGATCGCGACGTGCATCTGCTGATGACGCTGGGCTCGCCGCTCGGCATTCAGGAGGTTCAGGATCATCTCGGCGAGCCGCTCGCGGTCCCCACATGCGTGCGCGCCTGGCACAACGCCTCGGATCCGTTCGACCCCGTGGCGCTCGATCGCGGGCTCGGCAACGACTTCGCTTCGAACGGCGCAGTCGCCGTGCGCGACATGGTCGTGCAGAACGAGAACACGCGGGTCGGGTTCGAGTTCAATCCTCACTCCGCCGTCGGCTATCTCGCCCATCCCAAGGTGCGCGAGATCGTCCATCGCACGGCGCAGCTCGATCCGATGCGCCGTTTCGTCGTGGCACGGGACGTTGCCGACCGGCTCGGTTCCGACCATCGAGTTCCCGTCCTGATCGAGGTTCTCGAGCCCGGATATCGGGCCGTCGACGAAGAGCAGGACGCCACCGACACGTACGAGCGCGACGTCGAGCACGGCGAGGTGACGCTCGCGGGTCGCATCGGCCGGCTCGCGAAGGAGCTGCACGCGATCGTGCCGCCGAAGCAGCACGAGGCCGCCCGCATCGATGGCCTGAAGCGGTTCGTCGCGGCCCGTCTGACGCCGAGCGAGGTTCGGACCGTCGCCGAGCGCCACCAGGCGTGGCGCGTCTATGCCGTGTGGCGCAGTGCGGAGAAGCGGAAGCTCATCAGACGCTCCGCTGCCGTGCTCCACGCCCCGGCGGCGCAGACGAGCTACGGCGCGCTGGGGTCGCGGATCACCTGGGCGGTGCTGGATACGGGGGCGAAGCAGGACCACCCCCATTTTCTCGATGCGAAAGGGCAGCCGAGGACGATCCGGGCGGTGTGGGACTGCACGACGCCGGGAGCGCCGAAGCGGATTCCCCTGGGTGGGAACGACGACGGCGACGGCCATGGGACGCATGTGTCCGGCATCATCGCCGGTTGCTCACCGACGACGGTCGACCCGCCCTTCGTCGGCCTCGCGCCGGCCGCCCAGCTGGTCGTCTACAAGGTGCTGGACGACGACGGCGCCGGCGAGGACGCGTGGATCATCAAGGCCCTCGACCACATCGCCGAGACCAACGAGAACAACGCCGAGCTCGCCGTCCACGGCGTCAACCTGAGCCTCGGAGGTCCCTTCGACTCCAGCGTCTACGGGTGCGGGTTCTCGCCGATCTGCGTCGAGCTGCGCCGCTTGTGGCGCCAAGGCGTGCTGGTCTGCGTGGCGGCGGGCAACGAGGGCGAGCTGTCGATCGACACCTCGGACGGCGAGTTCGATCTGCACACGCAGATCTCGATCGGTGACCCGGCGAATCTCGAGGACTGCATCGCCGTCGGATCGGTCAATGCGGACCGTCCGCACCTTTACGGCATCTCGAGCTTCTCGTCGCGCGGCCCGACGGCCGACGGGCGTCCCAAGCCCGACTGCGTGGCCCCGGGCGAGCGCATCGACTCGTGCAATGCCCGTTTTCGCCGGAACAAAGACGGCGTGTTCGCCAATCTCTACTACCGCGAGAGCGGCACCAGCATGGCGACCCCGCACGTGTCCGGCCTCCTGGCGGCTTTCCTCTCGGCGCGGCGCGAGTTCATCGGTCGGCCCGACGAAGTGAAAGAGATCATGCTCCGCACTTGCACCGATCTCGGCCGCGACCGCTACCACCAGGGGCACGGCATGCCGAACTTGATGAAGATGCTCCTAGACGTGTAGGCGCGCGAGGTTCTTCAGGGCGGAACGCCGTCCGATCGCCCAGGTCGCTGCGGTGAGGGCCGCGACGGCGGCGAAGGAGAAGGCGATGGCGGCGGTTTCGCCGTGGCCGATGGGTTGGGAGGCGAAGCGGGACCAGAAGAGTCGGGAGACGGGCCAGGCCTCGAGCGCGATGACCGCGAAGATCAGGCCGAGACACGTCACCATGTAGATGAGGCCGCCGAATCCGGTGGCGATCTGGGCGGCGTTCTGGGTGT
>CAZWAX010000151.1:0-12120 GCA_964631985.1 uncultured Polyangiaceae bacterium
GGGCCGGTCGCTGTGGGTGCCGTGGGCCTGTCCGCCGGCCTCGCACATGGTCGGCAACCCGTAGCGTCCCCCGGGGCGTTCGGGTTCGTGCAGCCTGGTGGTCGTCCGCCGGGTGCCGGTGGGGCCGATCGGGGGGCCGAGAGCGATGGCGGCGCCGTTGGGGTTCACCCGCTCCGGGTCGGCGCCGGTCTCCTGCAACCACGCCATCACGACCGGGGCGAACGCCTCGTTGACCTCGAACACGTCGAAGTCGTCGATGCGCATGCCGGTCCGCTCGAGTGCCCGTTCGGTGGCGGGGATCGGTGCGGCGAGCATCATGACCGGATCGGCGCCGAGCACGGTCAGGTGATGGATCCGGGCCCGCGGAGCCAGGTCGTGGCGGCGTACCGCCTCGGCGGAGGCGATGAGCATGCCCGAGGCGCCGTCGGAGATCTGGCTGGCGACCGCGGCGCTCAAGCGCCCCCCCGGCGTGAGGCTCGGCAGGGCGGCCATCTTCTCCGGTGTGGTGTCGGCGCGCGGTCCTTCGTCGGTCGTCATCTGCTGGTAGGGGAGGATCTCGGCGGCGAAGCGTCCGCCGGCGATCGCCTGCAGCGCCCGGCGGTGGCTTTCCAGGGCGTACTGCTCCATCGCCTCCCGGTCGATTCCCCACTTTTCGGCGATCATCTCGGCGCCGCGGAACTGCGAGATCGTCTCGTCCCCGTAGCGGGCCCGCCACCTCGTCGAGCCCGAGTAGGGGTCGCGCACGCCGAACGCCTCGCCCGCGGTGACCGACGACATCAGTGGGATCTGGCTCATGTTCTGCACCCCGCCCGCGACGATGAGGTCGGCGGTGCCGCTCATCACGGCCTGCGCGGCGAAATGTACAGCCTGTTGCGAGGATCCGCACTGGCGGTCGATGGTCACGCCGGGCACTGTCTCGGGCAGGCCCGCAGCGAGGGCCGCGGTGCGGGCGATATCGCCCGCCTGCGGACCGATGTTGTCCAGGCAGCCGAGGATCACGTCGTCGACCGACGCGGGGTCGACACCGTTGCGTTCGACGAGTGCGCCGATCACATGGGCCGCGAGGTCGACCGGGTGTGCGGCGGCCAGTGCGCCGCGGCGGCGGCCTACCGGGGTGCGTGCCGCGTCGATGATGTATGCCTCTGGCATTGATGTCTCCGAATCGTCGTCTCAGGTGGTCGATGGTTGACGTGTGCGCGAGTGCAGGTAGGCGTCGAGCAGGACGGTCAGCACGACGCGGCCTTCGCTGTCGACCACGGTGCTCTCGGTGGTGACGAGGGCGCGTGCCCGGTCGTCGAACTGGATGTCGTCGATGACGACGGTGCCGGTCAGCACGTCTCCTGGACGCACGGGACGGCGGAACCGCAGATCTCGGATGCCGCGCCCGGCAATGGCCGCCCAGCTGTGCCCCACTGCGTCGAATGTCAGCCGTTGCAGGATCGCCAACGTGTGGATTCCACTGGCGATCAGGCCACCGAACTGGCCGTCCTGCGCCGCCGCCCGGTCGATGTGAAACCACTGGGGATCCCAGTGGGTGGCGAAGTCGACGAGTTCGGCCTCGGTCACCGTGTGTGAGCCCAAGTCGAAACGCTGGCCGATGCCCAGGTCCTCGGCGTATACAAGGCGTGTGTGCTCATGGTGCGATCCCACCTGCACGCCGACGGGTTTCACCGCGGCGCCATGCGGATCGCGCCGTCGAGGCGGATGGTTTCGCCGTTGAGCATCGGGTTGGTCACGATCGCCTCGACCAGCTGCGCGTACTCGGCGGGGTCGCCGAGCCGGTTCGGGTGCGGCACCTGCTGTCCCAGCGAAATCTGAGCCGCCTCGGGCAGCGTGCCCAGCAGCGGGGTCTTGAACAGGCCGGGCGCGATGGTGTTCACCCGGATCAGCAGCGACGCCAGGTCGCGGGCGATCGGCAGGGTGGCGCCGACGATCCCGCCCTTCGATGCCGAGTACGCGGCCTGTCCGATCTGCCCGTCGAAGGCCGCGACCGAGGCGGTGTTGACGATCACGCCGCGCTCGCCGTCGACGGGCTCGTTCTGCGACATCGCGTGCGCGGCGAGGCGGATGACGTTGAAGGTTCCGGTCAGGTTGACCTTGACGATCTTCTCGAATTCGGCCAGCGGGAACGGTCCGTTCTTACCGACGGTCTTGACGGCGTTGCCGATGCCGGCGCAGTTCACGGTGATTCGCAGTGAGGACTCCGCGTTGGCGCGCTCGACCGCCTCGGTGACCGCGGCCTCGTCGGTGACATCCGCCGGAGCGAATTCCACGGTGTCGCCGAGAGCAGCCAGCGCATCCGTGTTCGCGGTGGGCAGGTCGACGGCGATTACCCGGGCGCCCGACTTGGCGAGGGCGGTGACGGTGGCCAGTCCGAGGCCCGAGGCTCCGCCGGTGACGAGTGCGTTGGTTCCGGTGATATGCATGAATACTCCTGACGAAATAGGTTGAGAACATCGGGTTTTTGACAAAGTGAGGTGTGACTGACGCAGTGGTGTCACTGCGCGAAGGTCAACCTCATAAGGCGCGGCCGATGGGTTCCTTCATGACCTCGTTGGTGCCGCCGTAGATCTTCTGCACGCGGGAAGCGGCGTACATCTGCGCGATCGGGTACTCCATCATGTAGCCGTAGCCACCGAAGACCTGCAGGCAGCGGTCGACGATCTCGCACTGCTTGTCGCTGCCCCACAGCTTGGCCATCGACGCGGTCGCCGCGTCGAGGGTGCCGTCGAGGTGACGCTGGATGCAGTGGTCCATCAGGGTCTTGCCGGCCAGCACGTCGGTCTTGCACTCGGCGAGTACGAACTTCGTGTTCTGGAAGTTCAGGATCGGCTTGCCGAAGGCGTGACGTTCCTTGGCGTACCTGATGCTCTCCGCCACCGCGGCCTCGGCCACCGCGACACCGCCGACACCGAGGATCAGCCGCTCACGCTGCAGCTGACCCATCAGCTGGTAGAAGCCCTGCCCCTCGACGCCGCCGAGCAGATTCGCTGCCGGCACCCGCATGTCGGTGAACGACAACTCGCGGGTGTCCTGGCCGTGCTGGCCGATCTTGTCCAGCACCCGCCCACGCTCGAACCCCGGAAGATTCTCCGTCTCCGCGACGAGCAGCGAGATACCCTTGGAACCTTGGCTCGGGTCCGTTTTGGCGACGATGACGAGCAGGTCGCAGTGCGACGCGTTCGAGATGAACGTCTTCGAGCCGTTGATCACGTAGTGGCCGCCGTCGCGAACCGCGGTGGTCCGTACGGCCTGCAGGTCCGAGCCGGTGCCGGGTTCGGTCATCGCAATGGCGAGGACGCTCTCACCGCTCGCACATTTCGATAGCCAGCGCTTCTTCTGGTCCTCGGTGGCATAGGCGGCGATGTAGTGCGCGACGATCGTCGAGTGCACGGCGAAGCCGAACGCGGTGTCGTGGGCGTAGGCGATCTCCTGCTGCACGATCGCCTCGTGGCCGAAGTTGCCGCCCCCGCCGCCGTATTCTTCGGCGATGTCGAGGCACAGCAGTCCCGCGGCGCCGGCCTTGGTCCAGAACTCGCGGTCGACCTGGTGCTGCGCGGCCCAACGGTCCTGGTTCGGGGTGGCTTCCTTGCGGAAGAACTCGGCGGCGTGCTTACGCAGCAGCGCCTGATCGTCGGTCTCCCACGGGGAGCGGTAATCGGGGAACAGCTCGCTCATGATCGGTCCTACTTTCCGGTGAATTCGGGGGCGCGCTTGGCGAGGAACGCGGCCTGGCCCTCGCGGCTGTCGGCGGAATGGATGGCAACGTGAAAGTTGCGCTTCTCGTGCTCGAGTCCTTGCGCCAGAGAGGTTTCCAGGGCCTGGAGGGCGGCATCCTTGGCCAGCGCCACCGCGAGCGGTGAGTTGGCGGCGATCCGCTGCGCCATGGCGACCGCCGCTTCGAGGGCGGTGCCGTCCGGGACGGTCTCGGCGACGATGCCGGCCGCGCACGCCCGCTGTGCGGACAGGAAGTCGCCGGTGAGCAGTAGGGCCATCGCCTTGGACTTGCCGACGGCCTGAATCAGGCGCTGGGTTCCGCCGCCGCCCGGGATCACGCCGAGCTTCACCTCCGGGACACCGAACTTGGCGGATTCGCCGGCGATGACGATGTCGCAGGCAAGCGCCAACTCGCAGCCGCCGCCGAGTGCGAGGCCCTCGACCGCAGCGAGGACCGGCTTCGGGAATCGGCCCAGGTCGGCCCAGATGGTGCCGCCCAGCGCGGCTCGATCGCCGAGCAGCGACTGGTCGCGAATGGCGTCGAAATTGGTGATGTCGGCTCCGGCGCAGAAGATCCCGCCGGCGCCGGTGAGCACGATGGCACGGATCTCGTCGTCGTGCCGAGCCGCGACGAGCTCGGTGTTCAAGGCGGTGAGCACCGCCTCGTTCAGACTGTTGCGAGCCTTGGGCCGGTTGATCTCCAGGATCAGGAGGTGGCTGTCGCGGGCCGTGCGTAGCGGGGCGTTGTCGGGGTTCATCGGACGTCCTCGTAGACGTTGGTGTGCGCGGCGCGCATGGCCTTCTTGTCGAGCTTGCCGACGCTGGTGCGGGGCAGCTGGTCCAGATACAGGACGGTCTCGGGCAATTGCCATTTGGCGAATGCATCGGCGAGCAATTCGTGGATCTCCGACAGTGGAAGTTCCTGCCCGTCGGTCGTCACGACGAGTGCTACTGGACGCTCCTGCCACTTCGGGTGCGGGACGCCGATGACGGCCGCCTCGGCGATCTTCGGATGGGCAACGAGTGCGTTCTCCATGTCGATGGAGGAAATCCATTCGCCACCCGACTTGACCACGTCCTTGATCCGGTCGGTGATCTTCAAGTAACCATTCGGGTCGATGGTCCCGACATCGCCGCTACGCCAATACCCGTCGAGGAACTTGTCGGCGTCGTCGTCGAGCTTGTGATAGCGCTCGATGATCCACGGTCCGCGCAGCAGCACTTCACCCTGACTCGTGCCGTCGTGCGGGAGATCGTTGCCTTCCGCGTCGACGATCCGGATGTCGCTGCCGTTGACCGGCAACCCCTGCTTCGCCTTGAGATCCCACTTCTCCTCGTCCGAGATCACACCGCGCAGCGAGGGCTTCAGTCCCCGGTTCACCGCGACCAGAGGGGTGGTCTCGGTGGCGCCGTAGGCGTGGATGACGTCGGCTCCAGTGATGTCGTGGAAGTCGCGCATCAGCGACAGCGGCGGCTCGGTGGCACCGGACAGCAGCCGCGCGCGGGAGAAGTCCGGTGCGACCGCAAGCGTCTTGATGTAGTTCATCATGGGCTGGAAGATCGCCGGCGCACCGTTTGCGACGGTGACTTGCTCCGCGATCATCGCGTCCACGAGGACGGATGTGTCCTCGGCGATGTAGCGACCGGGCAGCACGATTTTTGCGGCACTGTAGGCGGCCGCCTGGGGTAGGCCCCAGCCCTGGCCGTGGAACATCGGCGTGATGAGCATGACGGCATCGTCGCTGCTCATCCCGAGTCCGGCGACCTCGGCGAGGGTGTGCAGGTAGATGCCGCGATGCGAGTAGTAGATGCCCTTGGGCCTGCCGGTGGTGCCGGTGGTGTAACACGCGCTGTAGGAGGAGGTTTCGTCGATGACCGGCCAGTCGATCTCCGGGCCGGCGTCCGCGAGCAGGTCCTCCCAGTGCACCGCGTGCGGGAGCGTGGTGGTGATGTCGGCCAGCGGCTTATCGGTCATCACCACCCACGTCTTCACGTTCGGCGTATGCGGTGCCAGCGCCTCGGCAACCGGAAGCAGCGACTCGTCGATGAGGACCACCGATGCATCACTGTGTCCGGTGACGTAAGCGAGATCCTCTGGCGCCAAACGCAGGTTCATCTGCAACATCACGGCAGCGAGGCCGGGAATCGCCCAGTACAGCTCGTAGTGCCGCTTGCTGTTCCAGTCGAGGATCCCGACCACATCGCCCGGCCCGACGCCGATCGAGCGAAGTGCATTGGCACTTCGTTGGATTCGCGCGTAGGCATCGGCGTAGGTGTACCGGTCCCAGCCGCCGTCCGCGGTGCGGTACACGATCTCCTGCTCGGGATAGGTGCGCGCGGCGTGCCGGATGATGGTGGTGGTGTTGAGTTGATAGTGGTCGCCGTGGGTGGAGGGCAGGCCCCTCACGATCTCGTGGCTCATGACGTCCTCAGATGCGTTCGATGATGGTGGCGTTCGCGGTGCCGGTGGCCTCGCAGACGGTCTGCAAGCCGAACCTCTTGCCGGAGCGTTCGAGTTCGCAGAGCAGGTCGGTGAGCATCCGGGCTCCGGTCGAGCCCAGCGGGTGGCCGAGGGCGACGGAGCCGCCGTTGACGTTCAGCTTGTCGTCCGGGACGCCGAATTCCCGTTGGAAGATCAGCGGCACACCGGCGAAGGCCTCGTTGACCTCGAACAGGTCGATCTCCTCGACGGCCAACCCGCTTCGGCCGAGCGCCTTGTGGGCGGCGTCGAGGATCGCGGTGAACTGGATGATCGGGTCGGCGGCGGCGACCGACAGCGCGCGGAACCGGGCGCGTGGGATGAGGCCGTTGCGCTCGGCGTACTCGCGGTCGGCGATCAGCAGCGCGGCCGCGCCGTCGCTGATCTGCGAGGAGTTGGCCGCCGTGGTCCGCCCGTCGGCGCCGAACACGGCTTTCAGGCTCGCCATCTTGGCGGGGTCGATGTGCTCGCGGATGCCCTCGTCCGAGTCGATGACCGGACCGGTCGGGTCGTCGGGGTCGGCGGTGATCGGCACCATCTGGTCGCGGAACTTCCCGGCCCGCGTCGCGGCGTGCGCCCGCTCGTGGCTGCGAGCGCTGAACGCGTCCAACGCCGCTCGGCTCAGGTCGAACCTCTCGTTCATCAGCTCCGACGACGGGCCCTGCGCCATCAGCCCACCGTCGTAGCGGTCGAGTTCGCGCGGGCTGTACTGCGGGCCGAGCGGCGCGCCGGGCAGGAACGCCGGAGGCATCGGCACCCGTGACATCGACTCGACGCCGCAGGCGATCACCAGGTCGTGGGAACCCGCCATCACCGCCTGGGCGGCGAAGCTGACCGCCTGCTGCCCTGAACCGCACTGGCGGTCGATCGTCACCGCGGGGACCGACTCGGGCAGCCCGGCGGCGAGCACCGCGTGGCGGCCGAGATTGCCCGACTGGACATCGTGCTGGATGACGCAGCCGGTGATGACGTCCTCGATCGCGGCGGGGTCGACGCCGGCGCGGGCCACAAGCTCCCGCAGCGTCTGCCCGAGCAGGTCCACCGGATGCCATGCGCTGAGGATCCCTCCGCGACGGCCGACCGGGGTCCGGACCGCGCCGACGATAACGGCCTCGCGAACACTCATGACAAAGCTCCTTGTGCTGAATTACGGGGTGCCGAATCGCGGATTCCGATCAGGGGAATGTCGAGGCGCTTCGCGACCTCCTCCCATTCGCGCGTCGGCTTGGAAAGAAACGTCTGCTCGAGCTCCTCCTGGGTGCCCTCGACACCGAGACCGGCGCGGGCGCGCTCCCAGAAGTGCGGCTCGAGCGCGGCCAGCGCGACGTGGCCGTCGGAGCTGGAGTAGATCCGGTAACCGGGATGCGCCCCGCCGAGCGGCGCGCCCGCTCCCATCAGACCGTGCCGAACTGCGGCGCCGGCGTCGGCGGCCGCCTGTTCGAGGACGACCCGCTCGCGGTGTCCCACGCCGGACTCCGCGGCCACGCGCAGGGCGAGCAGGGCCGCGGACACGGCGCGCTCGGCGCCGAGCAGGTCGGCCACCGGGACGGTCGGCATCGTCGGCGGCTGGAGAGTGCCGTGCAGGGCCTGGTACGTCAGGTCATGGCCGGGCTGCTCCGCCGCGATCCCGTCGTGCCCGACGATCTCGATATGCGACAGGTGCGGATTCGCCGCGGTCAACTCGTCCAGGCCGAGCTTGACCAGCGCCGAGGGGCGCATGGCGGTGAGCATCAGGTCGGCACGCGACAGCTCGCGCGCCGCCACCGCCCGATCAGCGGGGTCCTTGAGGTCGAGGGTCACGACCCGCTGGCCCACAGTGAGCTCGTCGTACCACGTCGGCGCCACGGCCCGCAGCGGGTCGCCGGCCGGCGGTTCGATCTTGGTGACGGTGGCGCCCAGCGCCCGTAGCCGCGCGGCGGCGAGCGGGCCCGGCAGATTGATCGCGAGCGACACCACCTGCACGCCCTGCAGCGAACTCGACTGCGACATCATCAACCCCTTTTTGACTATACTGATGTATAGCCATTAATGCGCATGTACTGTCTAATGTCAAGGGTGTATGCTTTTTTCTCTGATAGGAGGCAATTTCTGTGACCGACCCCCGCGCCAGTGACGAGGACCTCACCGCGAAGGCCCGCATTCGCAACGCCGCGCTCGACCTCTACGCCGAGCGCGGCGAGGATCGCGTCTCGATGCGCGCCGTCGCCGCCGCCGCCGGGGTCGCCGTGGGATTGGTGCAGCACCACTTCAAGACCAAGGACGGGCTACGCGTCGCCGTCGAGCAACTGGTCGTCGACTATTACGCTCTGGCGATCGCCTCTGTGCCGGACGAGGGCGCCCCAGCGCAGGTCGCCGCCGCTCGAGACGAGGCGGTGCGGCACATGCTCGCGACGCATCCGACGGTGGTGAACTACATCCGGCGCGCTGTGCTCGATCCGCAGGGAAAGAGCGAGTTACTCGAGCGGCTGACCGACCTGAGTCGCAGAGAGATCTCCAAACTCCGCTATTCGGGCAAGACCTCGACACGGCGATCCGAGTCCTCACAGGTCATCGGGCTGATGGTTCGTCAGCTGGGGCAGCTGCTCATGCAGCCGATGATCGATGACATGTGTGACTTCCTCGACCGGACGGGCGTGCCGCACAGCGACAAACTGACGCTCTCCGTGACCGTAATCTAGCGGTAGTTTGTTGGGTCAGGTCGGAGGTAGAGGTGCAGGCCGTGGCCTGTTTCGCGGCTCAGGAGAGACTTCCGCCGACATGCGTCGTCAGGTCCTGAGCGGTCATCCGCCACCCTTCGACTCGCGCTACTCGTCGTCGTCGGCGTCCGGGTCGCGTAGCGGTCGGTGAACTCCGCTGGGGTCGGGCAGGTGGAAGCTGTAGTGCCCGTCGATGCCGATGTGGGCGCGCACGAACGCCGACAATCGCTCGACATCGGTGTCGAGCACCGGGTATCCGCCGGCTCGCAGCGCGGCGAGGGCGCGGTTCTCGTAGACGGTGTTCCACACGACGACGCAATTGAGCACCAATCCCAGCGCCGAGAGCTGGTCTTCCATGCCCTCGTAGTAGGCGCGGGTCATCTCGCCCTTGCGGCCGTGATAGATCGTGCGCGCCAGGTCGTGACGACCCTCGACGAGATTGGACTGGGCCTTGCCCTCGCGCCGGTAAGGTTCGTCGTCGGCCAGGCGCAGGATGTGCAGGGTCTTGAAGATCCGCCCGAAATGGGCGATGGCCTGGCCCAACGCGGTCGGCTGCCCGTCGCGGGAGATCATCCTGGTGACCTCGTGCGCCGACACCTCACCGGAGTGGATCGACACCGCGATCCGGCACATGTCCTCCCAGTGCGCGGCGATCTTGGCGGTGTCGATCACCCCGCGCGCCGCCTTGTCCAGCGGCCCGTAGTCGGCTCGGGCGTCGATGCGCCACAACCGCTGATCGGGCAGGTTCGCCAGCTGCGGCCGGTACTGGCGGCCGATCAGATGCAGCAGTCCGAACACGATGTCGGAATACGACCCGGTGTCGGTGATGATGACCTCCGGAATCCGCCCGCCGTGCTGGGACACGATCACGTCGATGGTGTGCAGCGAATCGCGAGGTGTTCCGCGCAGCACCTTGCCTGCCAGCCCGGCGGACTGGTCGTTGAGCATGTTCAACCAGGTGATGCCCAGTTTCCGGCCGAAGTACTTCGGGTTCGGGCGGGCGTTATGGGTGCGCACGGGCACCACGAACCGCATCCCGTCCACCGAGGCGACCAGCCCGCCGCCCCACGCTTGGGCCAGGGGGATGTCGGCCTGGGCGTCGACCAGCACGGCGTTGGCCGCCTCGATGGTCTCGGCCCGCACGTAGCACTGGTCGACGTGCAGCAGCCGATCCCTGGTCAGGGCGTCGACACCAGGCGTTGTCACCGGTTTGAACCCGACGTTCAACGCATAGGAACAGAGCACGGCCGCCACCGACAAGCCGAGGTCGGCGACGCGGGCCTCGTTGCCCGAGGTGTGGGTGAACGCCTCGGTGAAACCGGGATGCCAGCTCATCACCTCCGTGACCAGTTCCGGCAGGTCCACACGCGGGATCATCGCCTCCACCCGGCGGCGCAGGTCGACCAGCGACGCGGGCTCGGCCTTGGCGTCCAGCGCGGCGACGTGCAGTTTGCCGTCGGCGTCGATGCTGGCTGGGGTGTCCTCGCCCAGCCGTGCGGCCAACTCCCGATAAGCGGTCTCCAACGCCGTCGCGTGATCGGTCAGCAGCTGCGTCGGCGCGGCGGGCAGGCCCAGCGCGTTCATGCCGGCGTCACGCGCAGCCTCCCAGGCTTCGCCTGCCAGCAGGTGCGCCCGCGGGTCGCGCCACCGCGACGAACGCACCGCGAAGATGCTGCGGTGCTTGAGGTGTCGGTGGAACTGTTCCAACACGCAGATCGTGTAGGAGTTCCGGTCGACGGTGCCCTCCGGTCGGCCCGGCGTGTAGATCAAGCGCTTCCACGCGCCGACGATCAGGTCGTGGTCGACCTTGCGGGCGTCCAGCAGGTTTGCCGGGATCTTGCCCGACGACCTGGATGTCAGCAGCTCGGCGAGGGTCTTCATTGCCGCCAGGACGGCGGCGCCGTCACTGGTCGCGCCGAACTCGATCGTGTCCATCAGCATCGACAGGAACGGGCGGACCGTGGCGAACTTGCCGGCCAACTCGATCAACCGCTGCCCATCCAGCTCCGCGTCGTCGGCGGGCACCAGCTCGTCGACCGCCTGGACCGCGTGCCGCAACTCGGCCCGGGTGACGGTCTTCTCGATCATGTCCAACACCACGCCCAGCCCGACGTCCTGGTTGACCTCGACCATCTCCAGCAGCACCTTCACCGCTGCCGCGAGCTTGCCTGCGTTGCGTGACACCCTCGGATAGCGACGCAGCTTCTCCTCGCGAGACTCCCGCTCGGCCTTGGACAGAAGCTTCGTCGTCATCAACATGTCGAAGGTCTCCAACACGTCGTCGACCGCCCGCGCGCTCAACACAACGACCGTCGCGGCCAGCACCGCCAAGCGCTGCTCACGCGTGGGCAGCCGCCGCAGCGCGGCGGCCTTGCTCGCCAACCCGTAGGTCGCCAACCCCGTCAACCGACGCGGCGGGATCGCCCTCACGTCGATGCTGTCCACCCCGACCGCTTGCAGGTCGACAACCCTGCGCAGCGCCGCGAGCATCCCCTTCGACGACGCCTTGAACACGCCCTTGCGCAGCCGCTCCAGCTCGCTGACCTTCTGCCCGCCCTCCGCAGGAACCTCCAGCAGCCGCAACAAGGCAGACGCGGACTCCGAGGTCAGCTGCTCGCCGAGCTGGCGCCACAACCGGGCGTCCGCCGCGTTGCGGCCGTCGCCGATCAGCCGCTCCAACGTGGTGATCCCCGGCAGCAGCGCCTGACGCTTCCGCAGCCATGTCACTGCGTCGCCGAAGATCGCCTTCGGTCCGTCGCCGGTCATCCACGCCTGGTCGACGATCCACGACGTGAGCTCCGACTCCATCTCGCCGAACGGCTTGAGTCCGTACACCTGCTGGATTTCCCAGGCGTGTTCGAGCTTGGTCTTCTCCCGATCGGTGTACCGCTTCACCATCGACGGATCGGAGATCTCCAACTGCTCGGCCAGATACTCGATCAACGCGGGCGGGACATCCAGCGGATCAGCCAGGAACATTCCCAGGTGACGCACCGTCACCACCTGCACCGCGAACCCCAGACGGTTGTAGTCGCGCCGCCGCGCAGCGATCAGCCGCCGGTCCTCGTCATCCAAGTAGCAGTAACGCTCCAGCTCCTGCCGAGACAACGCACCGAACCGGCCATAGCCGCCCTCATCAGTCACGACGACATGAAATCACCTACAGCGCAAGGTCGCTCGGCGATTGCCCCTTAGCGCCGGATTTCGTCAATCTGCTCCCCGACCCCC
>CAZWAX010000152.1:0-12093 GCA_964631985.1 uncultured Polyangiaceae bacterium
CACCGACGGCGTGAAGAACGCCGCCGAGACCGACATCGACTGCGGCGGCGGGGCGTGCGTGCCCTGTCCGAACGGCGACGACTGCCTCATCGGCAGCGACTGCCAGAGCGGCAGCTGCGTCAGCGGGACCTGCCAGATCCCGAACTGCAACGACGGCGTCCAGAACGGCAGCGAGACCGACGTCGATTGCGGCGGCACCTGTCCGGTGTGTCAGCCGCTCACGGTCGTGATCGACACGCCGACCCACGGCGTCTTCTCGACCGCCTCGAACGTCGCCGTCACCGGCCACGCGACCGGCGTCAGCCAGGCCGACGCCGACCTCCGCATCAACGGCATCCCGGTGCCGCTGCAGGCGGGCGGCACGTTCAGCACCTCGATCCCGCTGAGCGCGGCCGCGGTCTTCAACCCGATCGACGTGAAGCTCCGCCGCATCCACGACGACACGTTCGCCTACGACCGCGCGGTGGTGATCGCGGGCGCCTCGATTGCCGACGGCGCCTACGCCCCGAACGGCGTCGGCATGCGCCTCACCGACTTCGGGTTCGACTCGATCGAGCCGGTCGCGACCACGCTGCTCGACATCGACCCCGCGACCTTCATGGAGGCCGGCACCGTCGTCGAGGACGACTACTGCTACCTGCCGCTCGGCTCGCTCTGTCTCGGCTCGGTCGACGTCAGCATCAGCGGCACGCCGCCGCCGAGCCTCGGCGGCGTGGCGATCGCCCTCGACTCGACGCCGGGCGCGGTCCAGGGCGTGTTCGAGCTCCAGAACCTGCGCGTCACCGCCAACATCGACAACGCCTCGGGCATCCCGCTGCACTGCGAGCTCCACCTCGTCGTGCCCGTCACCACGATCGCCGGCGCCTTCGACCTGGCGCCGCTGACGCCGCAGCCGACCAAGGTCGACGTGACCCAGGTGTCGCCCATCAGCGTCGGCCTAGCCGGGCTCACCTACACCGCGGACTGCGACGGCCTCCTCGGCGATCTGGAGGAGGCGCTCATCGGCAGCGCCATCGGCGACCTCGGCGCGCTCTTCGCCGACGGCATGGAGAGCTTCTTGAACCAGGCCGACGGCAACGGCAACACGCCGATCGCGAACGCGATCGAAACCTCGCTCGCGGGCATCGACATCGCCGGCCCGGTGGGAGCCGGTCTCGGCATCGACCTCGACGCGCCCTTCACGGCGATCACCGAGGACGCGAGCGGCGTCACGCTGGCGGCGAACATCGGCGCGACGGTCCCGTCGCCCCATCCCTTGGCGCCGATCCTCACCGCCAGCTACCACGTCCCCGAGGCGTTCCCGACCTTCCCCGGGACGACGCCCGTGCAGCACGCCCCGTACGGCATCGGCTTCGCCATCTCGACCTCGGGCTTCAACCAGCTGCTGCGGGCGCAAATCGAGACCGGGCTCCTGCAGAACACGATCACCGAGATCGACCTCGGGACCGGGCCGGTCGATCTCACGGCGGGTCTCTTCGCCGCGATCTTCCCCGAGCTCGGCGTGCTGCCGCCGGCGACGCCGATCGCGATCCGCATCTCGCCCACCATTGCGCCGGTGCTGACCGGCAACGTCGGACCGGCGGGCGAGCTCGGCGAGATCCTCATGTCGCACATCCTCGCCGAGTTCGTGCAGGACGCCGGCCTCCCGAGCGAGACGGTGCACCTGGCGCTCGCCGCCGACGCGCGGGTCGGCCTTCAGCTCGCGTTCCAGACCGGCGGCATCGGCTTCGTGCTGCAGCCGCCGGCGCCCGAGGACGTGACGATCGCGCTGCTCGAGAACCCGCTCGGCATCAGCGAGATCACGCTCCAGACCTTCCTGCCGTCGGTGATGGCGGGCTTCCTCCCCGATCTCGCCGGTGCGCTCCAGGCGTTCCCGCTGCCGCAGTTCTTCGGGCTCAGCTTGACCGGCGTCGAGGTGTCGCGCCTCGGCCAGTACTACTCGATCTTCGCGAACCTCGAGTCGGCCTGCACCTCGGGCGCGACCTGCATCAGCGACGTCTGCTTCGAGGGCACCTGCCAGCCGGCCACGTGCACGGACACCGTGAAGAACGGCGGCGAGACCGGCGTCGATTGCGGCGGCGGCGGCTGTCCGGCGTGCCCGACGGGCTCGGGCTGCTTCCTCCACACCGACTGCCTGGTCGGCGGTTGCTCCGGCGGCATCTGCCAGCCGCCGTGCGCGAGCGGCGCCAGCTGCCCGAGCGGGGTCTGCACCGGCGGCTTCTGCCGCGTCCCGAACTGCGCCGACGCCGTGGAGAACGGCTCCGAGACCGGCATCGACTGCGGCGGCGGCGCCTGCCTCCGCTGCGACACCGGCGGCGGTTGCAACGGTCCGAGCGATTGCCTGAGCGGCGTCTGCACCGGCAACGTCTGCCAGGCGCCGAGCTGCACCGACGGCGTGACGAATGGCACCGAGACCGACACCGACTGCGGCGGCGGCACCTGCCCGACCTGCGGCCTCGGCGACGCGTGCACCCTCAACTCCGATTGCACGTCGACGACCTGTCACGGCGCACAATGCACCTGCGGCGACCGCCTCTTCACCTTCAGCGTGTCGAGCAACAACGGCGGCGTGTTCGACTCGGCCGAGTGGCCGGGCGGGACGGCGAGCCAGGCCGCCTCGACCGGGTGCGACGTCACCATCAACCGGCCGAACAACAACATCGACCTCGCCTGCACGCTCGCGTCGCCGTTCTCGGTGCAGAGCTGGCAGGGCTACTCCAACTGCTTCGGCGCGGGCGGCGAGGACGGCGACGGTTGTCAGCCCGACTCGTGTCCGCCGGCCGGCGTGCCCTCGTGCTGCAGCGGCCGGCCGTCGTGCTCGGCGGCGCTCAACGGCTCGGGCAGCGCCCGCTATTTCGTCCAGTGTCTCGAATGAGGCCGTCCGTGAGGAGATCCCCCATGCGTTCGTGGTCCGCGCCCGTGATCGTGGCTCTGCTGGTATTGCCGAGGCTCGCGGCGGCGTCCGACGTCGGCGTGCCGGGCCACTCGTTGTCGCTGCAGCAGAAGCTCTTCTCGGCGACCGCGCGCCTCAAGTCGGTGCAGAAGGGGGTCGACGTGCACCTCGGTCCGGCGGCGACGCCGGCGCAGCTGAGCGGCCGCCTCGAGGTCTTCTACGTCGATGCGCCCGCCAACAAGAGCGTGCTGCTCGTGCCGGCGCCGTGGAGCTCGGTCACGCCGTCGCAGGCGAAGTACAAGAACAAGATCGCGCCTGCGGGCCCGACGACCGTCAACGCCGCGCAGGTGAAGGCCGGCAAGATGGCGCAGCTCTCGGCCAAGGGGCTCGGCGGCATCGACCTCGCGCAGGCGCCGGGCGCCGGCGGCATCGTCACGATCTTCACCCTCGAGAACGCCGCCGGTCCGTCGACGGCGCGCTTCTGTACGAAGTACGCGATCGGCAGCGGCAGCACGATCAGCCATCAGGTCACGGCGAGCGGCTACAAGCTGAAGGCGAAGAAGGGCGTGCCGACGGCGTGTCCCACCTGCAGCGACCTGACGCAGAACGGCACCGAGACCGGCATCGACTGCGGCGGCTCGTGCCCGGGCTGCGGCAACGGCTCGGGCTGCGGCACCGGCGCCGATTGTCTCTCCGGCATCTGCACGAACGGTGTCTGCGAGCCGGCGAGCTGCACCGACGGCCAGCAGAACGGCGACGAGAGCGACGTCGATTGCGGGGGCACGGCCTGCGACGGTTGCCTCGACGGCGACGATTGCAACGGCAACGGCGATTGCGCGAGCGCCGTCTGCGACGGCGGCATCTGTCAGGCCCCGACCTGCGGCGACGGCGTCGAGAACGCCGCCGAGACCGACGTCGATTGCGGCGGCGGCACCTGTCCGGCGTGCGAGGCCGGCGACGGCTGCGGCACGCCGAGTGATTGTGTGACGGGTGTCTGCACCGGCAACGTCTGCCAGGAGGCGGCCTGCAACGACGGCCTGCAGAACGGCAACGAGACCGGCGTCGACTGCGGCTGGACCTGTCCGGGCTGCCCCGACGGCGGCGGTTGCGGCAGCGGCGGTGACTGTCAGAGCGGCGTCTGCACCGGCGACATCTGCCAGGCGCCGACCTGCACCGACGGCGTCCAGAACGGCATGGAGACCGACTTCGACTGCGGCGGCACGTGCCCCGCGTGCGACGACGGCGGGCTCTGCGGCGTCGCCGCCGATTGCCAGAGCGGCGTCTGCACGAGCGGGGTCTGCCAGACCCCGACCTGCGTCGACGGCGTTGCGAACGGGCTCGAGACCGATCTCGATTGCGGCGGCCCGTTCTGCGCCGACTGCCCGAATGGCGACGGGTGCAACGTCCCGAGCGACTGCCAGAGCGGCGTCTGCGCCGGCAACGTCTGCCAGGCGCCGAGCTGTCTCGACGGCGTCGAGAACGGCACCGAGACCGACGTCGACTGCGGCGGCCCGTCGTGTGCCGATTGCGGCACCGGCGACGGCTGCGATACCGGTGCCGACTGCCTGAGCGGCGTGTGCATCGGCGAGCTCTGCCAGGCCCCGACCTGCGTCGACGGCGTCGAGAACGGCACCGAGACCGACCTCGACTGCGGCGGCGCGTCGTGCCCCGACTGCCAGATCAACCAGTCGTGCTCCATCGGCAGCGACTGCGTCTCGAACTTCTGCACGAGCGGCCTCTGCAAGTGCCCCGGGCAGACCTTCACCTTCACGATGAACAGCAACAACGGCGGCGTGTTCGACTCCGCCGAGTGGCCGGGCGGGACGGCGAACCTCTCGGGCGCGCCCGGCTGCAACGTCACGATCAACCGCCCCGGCGACAACATCGACCTGGTGTGCAGCCTGTCGAACCGCTTCTCGGTCAATTCCTTCGTCGGCTACTCGAGCTGCGCCGGGACCGGTGGCGAGGACGGCGACGGCTGCCAGCCCGTGTCGTGTCCGCCGGCCGGGATCGGCTCGTGCTGCGACGCGCGCCCGTCGTGCTCCGCGGCCCTGAACGGCTCCGGAAGCGCGCGCTACTTCGTGCAGTGCAATCCCTGAGCGTGTGATGCGCCCGAGCGCCCGATGGAAATGACGCGAGCGATGCGAGTGACGCGCCGGACGCGGGTCGCCGCCGCGGTCGCGGCCGCGCTCGTCGTCGGCGCGCCGGCGCTCGCCCGAGCCCAGTTCGCCACCCCCGCAGATCGCGCGTGCATCGAGGCGATCAATCTCGGCGTCCGCAAGGTGGCGCTCGCGACCGGGAAGCAGCTCCGCGCCTGCGCGGGCTACGCCGCCGACGGGCTGCTCGGTCCGCAGACGGTCGCCGAGTGCGCGGCGGCGCTCGTGCAGACCCCGGTCACGGTGGCGCTCTTGAAGGCCGATCAGAAGTGCGGCGGCATGCCGCCGACCTTCGGCCCGCCGAGCATCGTTGCGCCGCCCGCCCTCACGGTCGACGCCGGCGGGGCGATCGTCGCGGACCTCTTCGGCGCGCCAGCGGAACCCGCATTCGTGGACGTGAAGCCCGTCCGCGGCTGTCAGAGCGCCGTCCTGAAGGCGATGCAGCGCTGTCTCGACGCGCGCCTCTCCGGTTTCAACCGCTGCAAGAAGGAAGGGCTGAAGCGCGGTTTCGTCCGCACTGCGGCCGAGCTGCAGGACACCTGCCTCGGCACCGGTGCGCAGCAGCCCGACCCGGGCGGCGGCACCATCGCCAAGCGCTGCCTCGCGTCCGTCAATGCCGTCGTGCTTGCGAAGTGCACGGCGCAGGGCGTCGCGCTCGACCAGGCGTTTCCCGGCTGCGGGGCGACCGACCCGTCCGCCTTCGGGGCGTGCTTCGACGAGCGCATCCGTTGCCGGGTCTGCGCTCTGCTGAACGCCGTCGACGGCCTCGCCCGCGACTGCGATCTCTTCGACGACGGCGACGACGGCAATGCGAGCTGTTCGTGATCGCCACCGTCGGCTGACCCGGATCGGCTGCGTGCTGGCCGCCCTCGCCCTCCTCGCGGCCGCGGGCGTCGAGCGGGCGCACGCGGTGGTCTTCACGGACGTCACGGTCGCGGCCGGCGTCTACTATCAGCACGGCCTCGTCGCCCGCACCGACGAGCCCGAGCGCATGTCGGGCGGCGTCGCCGCCGGCGACTACGATCGCGACGGCCGGATCGATCTCTACGTCGTGCGCGGCGACATCGCGCCGAATCTGCTCTTCCGGAACCGCGGCGACGGCACCTTCGACGAGGTCGGGGAGGCGGCCGGCGTGCAGCTGCCGCTCGGCATCGGCGCCGGGCCGACCTTCGCCGACGTCGACGGCGACGGGTGGCTCGACCTGATCGTGCTCGGGATGCAGGGCTCGCCGCCGGCGCTCTTTCGCAACGATCGCGATGGGACGTTCACCAACATCACCGCGACGAGCGGCGTCGATCTTCCCGGACAGAGCTTCTCGGCCGCCTTCGGCGACTACGATCGCGACGGCGATCTCGACCTCGCCGTCAGCCGCTGGGGCAACCGCGAGCTGCCCGTCGACGCGCACGGGCACCTCTGGCGGAACGACGGCGGCGTCTTCGTCGACGTCAGCCAGGCGGCCGGCATCCCGCTCTTTCTCAGCCGCACCGATCCGGTGCTGGCGATGATCGGCATCAGCCTCTCGTTCACGCCGAACTTCGCCGACGTCGATGCCGACGGGTGGCCCGATCTGCTCGTTGCCGGCGACTTCGGCTCGAGCCACGTGCTGCGCAACGACGGTGACGGCACGTTCTCCGACGCGACGACCGCCGTCGTCACGGACGAGAACGGGATGGGCGCCGCGATCGGCGACGTCGACAACGACGGCGACCTCGATTGGTTCGTCTCGAGCATCTGGGACCCGGACGGCGAGGTCGAGGGCAACTGGGGCATCAGCGGCAACCGGCTCTACCGCAACGACGGGGCCGGCGGCTTCACCGACGCGACCGACGCGGCCGGCGTCCGCGTCGGCTACTGGGGCTGGGGCAGCACGTTCTTCGATCTCGACAACGACGGCGACCTCGACCTCTTCCACACCAACGGGTGGAACAACGGTGGCCCCGACTCGGCGGAGTTCAGCCTCGACCCCTCGCGCTGTTTCGTGAACGACGGCACCGGGGTGTTCACCGAGCGTTCCGCCGAGCTCGGCATCGTGGACACCGGCCAGGGCCGCGGCGTCGTGGCCTTCGACTACGATCGCGACGGCGACCTCGATCTGCTCGTCACCAACAACCAGCAGCCGGCCCGGCTCCTGCGGAACGACGGCGGCAACGCCCAGGGCTTCTTGGTCGTGAAGCTGGTCGGGCACGGCGCCAACAGCGAAGGCATCGGGGCGCGGGTGTTCGTGACGACCGGGGGGGCCACACAAATGCGTGAGCTCCGCGCCGGCAGCAACTTCGAGTCGCAGGATCCCGCCGAGGCGCACTTCGGGCTCGGCGCGGCGACCCAGGTCGACGAGCTCCGGGTGGCGTGGCCGAACGGGGCGACGACCGTCGTGCCCGCGGTCGCCGCCAATCAGTGGCTGCGCCTGACGAGCCCGCCCGCGAACGGGGCCGCGTGCGATCGGCCGGCGCCGGACAATGCCTGCACGCCCGCGCGTGGCGGGGCCAAGCTCGCGTGCGCGCTCGAGTGGTATGCCACGCCGACGCCGGCGCGCAGCAAGAAGGGCATTCCCGGCCTCGTCGTCGCGTGTCGCGAGGGCGATCCCGCGTGCGACGCGGACCCCGATCTCGACAACCGCACCTGTGCGATCCGCGCCCAGCTCTGCCTCGACAATCAGGATCCGCGCCTCCCGAAGTGCACGCCGCCGGCGCTCGCGTCGTTCGCGATCGGCAGCCCGAAGCCGAGCAAGCCGAAGGACGACGCCGACGTCGCCAACCTCGGCGTGCTCGCCGCGCAGCTGGAGCGCCTGGCGGCACAGGGCGCGCCGACCGTCGGCACGTTCACGAGCGTCACGCGCAGCACGTGCGGCGAGCCGGCGACGTTCACCGTGCCGGTCAAGGTCTCCAAGAAGGGCAAACAGTCGACGGGCAAACGCAAGCTGCAGATCGTCGGAACGACCGTCGGCGGCAAACGGGTCAAGGCGGCGCTGCATCTGGAGTGCCGCCCGGCCACCTGAAGGGATTCGAGGCGATGACCCACCCCCCTATTGCACCCTTGGTGCTTGCGCTCCTGCTGGTAACTCCGGTCCACGCGTCGGCGGCGTCGTTCTCGAAGGCGCAGATCCGTTGCGCGCTCGGGCTGCACACGGCCGGGGCGCGGGTGGCCCGTGCCGAGCTCGACCGCTTCCTCGCCTGCGTCGACGCAACGGCGCAGGGCACGCTACCGCCGGCGCAGACGCCGGCCACCTGCCTGCAGGCGGATCCGGGCGGTCGGGTCGCGGCCGCGGCGACCCGCACGGACGCCGTCGCGGCGAAGCGCTGCGAGGATCCTCCGCCGTTCGGCCTCCGCGCCTCCGCGCCGGTGAAGGAGGCTTTCGCGCGGATCCTGCGGATCGGCGACGTCTTCGGCGCCGGGCTCGAGGGTGTGGTGCGGAAGGACGTCGATCCGGCGGGCGCGCGCTGCCAGCGCGCGGTCGCGCGCAGCATGGCGGCGCTCGCACGGACGCAGCTCCGCGTCGTCGGTGCCGAGCTCGTGCGCGTGCTGCGCACGAAGCGCGACGTGCAGCTCGCGGACGTCCAGGCGTGCTTTGCGGCCGACCCTGCCGGACGGCTGGTCCGCGCGCAGCGCCAGCACGAGAACCGTACGGCCAAGGCGTGTCGCGGCGTCGCGCTCGACGCGCTCTTCGCCGGGGGATGCCGCGGCGGGACGGTCGGCGAGGTGCTGACCTGCGCCGGGGGCGAGGCGCGCTGCGGTGCGTGTCTGGCACTCGACGGCGCCGGCGAGTTCGGCGCCACCTGCCGGGAGGTCGGCGCCACCGTCAAAGGCACCATCTGCGGCGGCACCGCGTTTCCGGCCTCCGTGGCGCGGACGTGGGACGAGGAGATGCTGACGGCGATTCGCCTCGACTTTCCGCGTCCGCCGATCCACGCCCGCAACCTCTTCCATCTCTCGGTCGCCATGTGGGACGCGTGGGCCGCGTACGACGACACGGCCCGCCAGTATCAGCACGTCGAGCGCCGCGCCTCGCAGGACCCCGCGCGCGACCGGGCGACGACGATCAGCTTCGCCGCCTATCGGCTGCTGCGCCATCGCTTCACGCTCTCGCCGAACGCCACCACGTCGCGCCAGAACTTCGATGCGCGCATGGCGGCGCTCGGGTTGGACACCGGCTACACCAGCACCACCGACGACACGCCCGCGGCGCTCGGCAACCGCATCGCCGCGACGGTGATCGCGGAGAACCTCGACGACGGCGCGAACGAGGGCCTGAACTTCGCGGACCCCACCTATTTCCCGGTGAACGACCCGCTGGTCGTGAAGCTGCCCGGGGCCGACATGACCGACCCGAACCGCTGGCAGCCCTTGGCGCTCGACGTGCAGATCGGCCAGAACGGCATCCCGATCCCCGGCCGGGTGCAGATCTTCGTCGGCCCGCAGTGGGGGAACGTGACGCCGTTCGCGCTGACGCGCTCGTCGCCGGCCGACGCCTATCTCGATCCGGGTCCGCCGCCGCAGGTCGGCGGGGTCGGCGACGCGCTCTTCAAGGAGCGCATCCTCGACATGCTCCGCTACGCGAGCCATCTGACGATCGACGACGGCGTCCGCATCGACATCTCGCCGGCGTCGATGGGCAACAGCTCGCTCGGCACCAACGACGGCCAGGGCTACGCGCAGAACCCCTTCACCGGCGCGCCCTACACCCCGCATCTGGTGCTGCGCGGCGACTTCGCCCGGGTGCTCGCGGAGTACTGGGCCGACGGCCCGACCTCCGAGACGCCGCCCGGCCACTGGAACTCGCTCGCCAACAGCATCGGCGATTCTCCGCTGCTCGAGCGTCGCATCGGCGGGACGGGCCCGGTCCTCGAGCCACTCGAGTGGGACGTGAAGCTCTACCTGGCGTTGAACGGCGCACTCCACGACGCGGCGGTCCAGTGCTGGGGACTGAAGCGCCGCTACGACTACGTTCGTCCGATCTCGATGATCCGCCACCTCGGCGGGCTCGGGCAGTCCACCGATCCGCTGGAGCCGTCGTATCACCCGCTCGGGCTCCCGCTGGAGCCGGGCCTGATCGAGGTCGTCACGGTCGCGAGCAGCGCACCCGGTGAACGCCACGCCCACCTGGCCGCTCACCTCGGCGAGATCGCGGTCTACAGCTGGCCGGGGCAACCGGCCGACCCGAAGACGCAGTACTCCGGCGTCCGCTGGGTGCGTGCCGTCGAATGGGTGCCGTATCAACGGAATACCTTCGTCACGCCGCCCTTCGCCGGGTTCACGTCGGGCCACAGCACCTACAGCCGGTCCGCCGCGGAGCTGCTCACGCGCTTCACCGGCAGCGCCTACTTTCCCGGCGGGCTCGGGACGTATCCCGTCGCGCAGAACGGCCTGCTGCAATTCGAGATCGGACCCTCGGAGGGGATCACGCTGCAGTGGGCGCGCTACTACGATGCCGCCGACCAGGCGGGCATCTCGCGTCTCTACGGCGGCATCCACGTCGCGACCGACGACTTCGGGGGGCGGATCGCCGGGGCCGACATCGGCGCGTCCGCGTTCGACGCGGCCCTCACCTATTTCGCGCCGACGGGCCCATGAGCCGCGCCGGTTGGTTCGGCGTGCTCCCGACGATCGTCGGCCTGCTCGGGGCCCCGGCGGCCATCGCGAGCTTCGTCGACGTCGCGGGGCCCGCGGGCGTCGTCTATCTGCAACGCGCGACGCCATTCCTCCCGAACCAGCCCCCCGAGGCGGCCGAGAAGGCCACGGGCGGCGCGGCGCCGGGTGACGTCGACGGCGACGGGTGGACCGATTTGGTGGTGACGCGGGTCGACGCGCCGCCGATCCTCTTCCGAAACCTCGGCGGCGGCGCGTTCGTCGATGCGACTATGGCGGCGGGGGACCTCGGCACCGCCGTCCCGACCGGCGGCAACGGGGTCGCGTTCGCCGACGTCGACAACGACGGCGACCTCGATCTCTACGTGACGGCCGTCGGCCCGCAGCGCTTCTATCTCTTCGTGAACGACGGCTCCGGCGCGTTCACGGAGGAGGCCGTCGCACGCGGAGCAGCCGTCGCGAGCGCGTACACGCACTACGGCATGGGCGTGGCGGCCGGCGACTTCGATCGCGACGGCTGGCTCGACCTGTTCGTGACCGAGTGGCGCGCGCACCCGACGCCCCCGGCCGCCCCGTTGCCGGGACGGTCGCAGAACCGGTTGTTGCGGAATCGCGGGGCCGCCGCTCCCGGCTTCTTCGAGGACGTCACGCAGGTGGCCGGGGTCGAGCTCGAGAACCTGCCGGGCGTCCCCACGTCGGCGCTCGGCACCCCCGGCTTCAGTCCGGGCATCGTCGATCTCGACGGCGACGGCTGGCCCGAGCTCACCTGGGTCGCCGACTGGGGCACCAGCCGCCTCTTCTGGAACGACGGGGACGGCACCTTCACCGACGGCACGGTCGCTGCGAACGTCGGCACCGAACGGAGCGGCATGGGGAGCACGCACGACGACTTCGACGGCGACGGCCGGCTCGACTGGATGACGACGTCGATCTTCGGCCGGCTCGACGAGATCCGCTACGGCGTCAGCAACCAGCTCTACCTCAACGGTGGTGCCCGCACGTTCACCAACCTGAGCGCGACCAGCGGCATCGCGGACGGCGGCTTCGGCTGGGGCCTCTCCGGGTTCGACTTCGACAACGACGGCGATCAGGACGTCGTGCAGACCAACGGCTTCCTCGAAACCGGCCACGAGCAGTACGACCTCTGGGCGAACGATCGCACGCGGCTCTTCGAGAACGACGGCAGCGGCGCGTTCACGGAGGTCGGCGTCGCGCACGGCATCACCGACGCCGGCCTCGGCCGGGCGGCCGTGACGTTCGACTACGACCGCGACGGCGACCTCGACGTGCTGATCGCGAATCACGGGGCCGCGCCGCACCTCTATCGCAACGACGGTGGCAACACCGGCCATTGGCTGCAGCTCACGCTCGCGGGCGTGACCTCGAATCGCGAGGGGCTGGGCGCGGTGGTCACGGTCGATCCCGACCTCGAGGTCGCGGGCGACGAACGGATGCAGATGC
>CAZWAX010000153.1:0-12064 GCA_964631985.1 uncultured Polyangiaceae bacterium
GGCGTCCCGTCGGTTGCGGGTGTGGTGGCCCGCCTGGTAGGGCAGTATCCGGTCAAGGGATCCAACGCGTGTTCGGACATCCGGCGCCGCACGCGCCCGCGGGTGTGCATCGAGAACACCCATCCGTTCCAACGCGAGCTGTGGGGTCGCACCTGGGTTTTCGCGCACAACGGCTACCTGGCGGGCATCAAGCGGAAGCCCCTGACCTTCTATCGGCCGATCGGTACGACCGACTCGGAGCACGCCTTTTGTTACATCCTCGACGTCATCCGCAGCCGCCATCGCGAGCCGCCGCCGGCCGGGAAGCTCCGCCGACTGATCGCGCACCTCGCCGACGAGATCGCGGCCTACGGTCGGTTCAACTTCCTCATGTGCGACGCGCGGTATCTCTACGCGTACTGCACCAACAAGCTCTGCTGGATCCAGCGTCGCGCGCCGTTCTCGCGGGCGGCCTTGGTCGACGCCGACCTCGAGGTCGATTTCAGCCAGCATACGACGCCGAACGACAAGGTCGTGGTGATTGCGACCCAGCCGCTCACGCGTGACGAGTCCTGGACCCAATGTCGCCCCGCCGAGCTGTGCGTCTTCGGCAACGGCGAGCCGATCGAGCTCGGAGGGAGTCATGCCTGACGCATCGACGCTGGCGGGTCGGGTTTGCGTGCTCGCGGGTGGCAGTGGCGGCATCGGTGCCGTCCTGGCGCGCGGGCTCCATGCCGAGGGCGCGCCCCTCGTCATCGGATATCGCCGCGGTCGCGAGCGTGCCGAGGCACTGGCGGCGGAGCTCCGTGCGCGCGGAGAGGCCCCGGTGATGGTCGTCGGTGGCGATCTCGCGCACGAGGAAACGCGCGAGAGTCTCCGCCAAGCGGCCCGCGCCCTCGGCGATCCCTACGGTCTCGTCGTGCTCGCCGGCGACCCTGCGCGTCCGGCCACGGGCATCGCGACGCAGGCCGAGATCGAGGCGTCGCTCGCGGACAACTACGTCGGGCCGATCCTGCTGGCCCGGACCTTTGCCGCCGACTGTGCGGCGAAGAGTGGCGGCGCGATCGTCCTCCTGTCGACCATGCAGGGCGTGGCGCTCTTCGAAGGCAGCCTCGGCTACGCGGTGCCGAAGGCGGCGTTGATCCATGCGGCGCGCTTGCTCGCCAAGGAGCATGGCGGCCCGGCGGACGTGCGTGTGAACGTCGTGGCCCCCGGCGTGACGACCGCCGGAATGGCCGAAGCCAGCATCCGAGCCGGAAAGTACGATCGCTTCGTCAGCGGTGGTGTCGTTCGCCGCTTCGGTCGCCCCGAGGACGTCGCGCGCGCGATTCGCTTCTTGCTCGAGCCCGACAACTACGTGACCGGGCAAGTCCTCACCGTCGACGGCGGGCTCACGCTTCGCCGCGACGTGCTGAATCGCTGAGTCGACGTCAGGCGCTGAGCGCCTCGATCGCAGGTGTCAGCAGCTCGATGTCCGACGGGAACACCATCGATGCCTTGCCGGTGTCCCAATCCACCATGACCAGATCCCGGCCCAGGTTCTCCAGGCCATAGCGGATCGTGCCGTAGGTGTGACGGTCGATGGCACCACCGGGGTGCGCGATCGGGCGAACGTTCTTGCAACGACTGCCGGTGAAGAGACGATTGATCACCGTGCGATCCTCCTGCGGGCCCACCCAGCAAGGGTCGTGCCGGCACCGAGATCGAGCCCGTGCGGCAGAAGCCTTGAACTGTGGAAGGGCGCGATGCGGTCCGTCGCGTCGCGGACGTGACGGCGTGCCGCGCCAGTGATCATCCGCTTTTGGCAATGCCCACCGATGCGCCAGTCGGTGCCTCGATTGAGCGGGGTTCCGTGCTTCGCTAGGATCCGCGCTCGACACGTTCCAATGGTGAAGGCGATCTACCTGATTCGTCGGAAGCCCGGCATGTCCACCGAGGACTTCCACCGCTATTGGCGCGAGGTGCATGCTGCGATCGCGGCACGCATTCCCGGGCTCCGGCGCTATGTGCAGTGTCATGCGATCGCTCCCGATCGCGACGGCACCGAGTTCGACGGTACCGCCGAGGCCTGGTTCGACGACATGGAAGCCGTCCGCGCCGCCGTCGCGTCGCCCGAATATGCGCTGGCGCGGGCCGACGAAGCGCGGTTCATCGATCTCGATCGCACGACGCTGATCTTCACCGAGGAGGTTCCGATCATTGCCTGACCGAAGCCAGGAGCTCATCGCCTGGGGCCAGCAACGCTGGCGCTGGATTCTCGCCGCGGTCCTCGTGGTTTTCCTCATGTGGCGCTTCTCGGGAAAGCCTCCCGAGGAGAACGGTCGCTACGTGTTGGTGAAGGACGACGTGCCTTGCCAGACTCAGCGCGAGGACGACGAGGGTCGGCGCTGGTGCTACGTCGTACTCGACACGCGCTCCGGGAGGCTCGAGGAGCGAGTGCGCAAAGTCGGGTCGAAGCGGAAGTAACGAGGCGGGGTTCGATCTCGCAACCCGACCGCCCGTATGCTACGAGCGGGGCCTTCGCGTCGCGGTCATGGTCGCATAGCTCAGCTGGTTAGAGCGCCTGCTTCACACGCAGGAGGTCCCAGGTTCGATCCCTGGTGCGACCACTCTCAGTTTCAATGCTCCGCCGCCCACGCGAGCGCGTCGTCGAGCCGATCGTTGCCCCAGAAGAGCTCGCGTCCGACGACGAAACTCGGCGCGCCGAAGATGCCGAGCGCGATCGCCTCGTCGGTGTCGGCGCGGAGCTGCGCTTTCACCTCCGCCGTTTGCGCTCGGGCGAGGATCGTCGACGCGTCGAGGCCGAGCGTCGTCAGGATCGCGCCGATCACCTCGGGCGCGCCGATGTCGCGATCCTCGACAAAATTGGCGTGGTACATGGCTCGCACGAAGGCAGGCCCCCAGCTCTCGGCGGCCGCGAGGCGCGCGACCCGCGCCCCGAGCAAGCTCGGACGCGGAAAGCGCGACGGGTGCCGCAGTGCCAGGCCTTCCTTTCGGCAGATGCGCTCGAGATCGCGCCACATGTACTGGCCCTTCGCCGGATAGATGTTGAACGGCGAGTCGTTCCAGCCCTGCGCCTGGAAGATCGGTCCAAGCAGGAACGGTCGCCACGCGACGGGCACGCCTGCCGCCGCGGCGCGATCGGCGATTCGCATCGCTGCCGGATAGGAATAGGTGCTCGCGAGCTCGAACCAGAAATGGACGGCCGTCATGCGCCGCGGACGATACCACGCTGCCGACGGGTCGGAAGGCCGCCATGAAGCATGATACGCCGCGTTCAGTGGCCGACCATTCCGATGCGGTGAGGCTCCGACGATTCATGATCGCCGGGACGGCCGCCGTGCTGGCGCTGATGGCGCTCGTGGTTTCGCTCGAGCGCTGGGTCGCCGTCGACGACGCGATCTGGCGGAGCGTGCTCACGCTGCGCGGCTGTACGACCGACGTCGTGGTCGAGCGCACCGTCGCGTTCGCCACCCGTGCGCTCGCGGTCGTTCTCGTGGTCGCCGTGGTGCTGAACGTGCGCGCGGCCGGTGCCGCCGCCCTCGGCGCGGTCTGGCCTTGGGTCGGGACGTGGCTCCTCGGCCTCCTCGCCAGCAAGATGTTGAAGCACCTGTTGACGCGCGATCGTCCGAGCGCGCTTCCCGATCTGGCCGCTGGGTACAGCTTTCCGAGCGCGCACGTGATGAACGGCATCCTGGCAATGGCGGCCGTAATGGCCCTCGCATACGGGTTCCGTCACCGCTGGCGCTGGTACGCCTTCGTGGCGGCGCTGACGGCAATGCTCGCGGCGGGGCGCGTCTTCCTCGGGCGCCATTGGGCGACCGACGTGGTCGGCGGCGCCTTGAGCGCGCTCGTCCTCGTGGGGTTCGTGGTGCCGGCCCTCGTGAGTCGACCCGTGCTCGCACCGACGGTTCTCGGGGTCATGGCGGCAGCGGCGCTCGTTGCGGACCGGCACCTCGGGGAGAGCGGCGTGCAGCTTCCATCGCCGCTCGTGGGCCGTCGCGCGGCGCTCGTCGACGTCCACGTCGATCCCGAGATGCGGCCGGTCCTCCGTGGGAATTGGAAAGAGGCGGGGCGCGAGCGCGCGGTCGGCTCGTATCTCTGGCTCCTCGGGGATGGCACCGTGCCGCTCGACGTGCCCGCGGCGGTCGTTGCCGGCGCATCCCCCCTGCAACTCGCGTTCGGGGGACGGCCCCAGCGCGGCGATCGATCCTGCGTCGGTCTCGCCGTGGCGCTGAACGGGCAGCCGGTCGGCCGCTTTCTCCCGTTCGTCGGCTGGCGCGAGTATCGCCTGGCGATACCTCCGTCGCTTCTGCGGGCGGGTCGGAACGAGCTCACGATCGCCGCCGCCGGTCGCGAAGGGCCGGCACGCTTCGGGGTGCGCTACGTGCGCATCGCCCCCGTGGCGTCAGTTGCCGAGTAAGCGCCGCGCCGTGGCGACTCCGGCGAATCCCGCCACCAAACACACGACCAGCGTCAGCCCGACGTTCAGGGCGGCGCGTCCCCAGAGATTCTGCTGGAGTGATACGAGCGTCTCTTGGTTGAAGGCCGAGTAGGTGGTGAACCCGCCGAGAAAACCGGTCGTCAGAACCAGGCGGAGGGTCGGTGGGATCAGTTCGGTCGCCGCGCTTGCGTAGGCGATCGCGGCGATCAGGAACGACCCGATGACGTTGACGGCGATCGTGCCGTACGGAAACTGTGTACCGAGGAGGGCACCGATGCTGGTCGAGAGCGCGAAACGTGCACCGGTGCCTGCGGCACCGGCCAGACAGACGAGAACGAATTCCTTCATGGGACCGCATCGAGGGGTGCCACATCGTCGCCCGCGACACCAGTGTCGAACGCGGCGCATCGTCGCGGCCAGTTCCTGCGCGGCGAGGCGACCGTGAGGGTCGCGGTGACAGGGGCCACGGGCTTCGTCGGCCGGCGACTCGTGGCGCGGCTGCTCGCGACTGGTCACGAGGTCGTGGCTCTCACGCGGCGTCGCGCGGACGCCGAACGGATGCTCCCCGTGCGCTGTCGGGTCGTGGAGTGGGATCCCGAACGGAGCGCGCTCGCGCCGGATGCGCTCGACGGCGTCGACGCCGTGGTCAATCTCGCGGGGGCCGGGGTCGCGGATGAGCGCTGGACGGCACGGCGGAAGGAGGCCATCCGGCGCTCGCGCGTCGAGGCCACGCGCGTCCTGGTGCAGGCCATGGCCGCCGCCCCGGCCGTGCGGCGCCCGCGCGTCCTCGTGTCGGCGTCCGCCGTCGGGTTCTACGGGGATCGCGGCGACGAGATCCTGACCGAGCAGTCTGCGCGCGGACCGGGATTTCTCGCCGACGTCTGCGAGGCGTGGGAGCGGGAATCCCTGGCGGCTGAATCGCAGGACGTGCGCACGGTGGTCGTCCGGACCGGTCTCGTGCTCGGCCGCGGCGGCGGCGCGCTCGCCCGCATCCTGCCACCCTTCCGCCTCGGGCTCGGAGGCCGGATCGGCAGCGGACGGCACTGGATGAGCTGGATTCATCGGGACGACCTAGTGGCGCTGTTCGCCTTCGCTCTCGAGCGTGCCGACGTGCGTGGGGTCGTGAACGGCGTCGCCCCGACGCCCGTCACGAACGCCGACTTCACCGCGGTCCTGGCACGGACCCTCGCGCGGCCCGCGCTGATTCCCGTGCCGGAGATGGTGCTCAAGCTCGCACTCGGCGAGATGAGTGCCGTGCTCCTGGAGGGGCAGCGTGTCCTTCCGACGGCAGCAGAAGCCCAGGGGTTCCGTTTCGATCACCCCGAGCTCGCCGGGGCACTCGAGGAGATCGTCGCCGATCCCGCAACGGTCCTCGAACGCGAGCAGTGGGTGCCGCAGCCGCCGGACGAGGTGTTCCCGTTCTTCGCCGACGCGCACAACCTCGAGCGCATCACGCCGAGGTTCCTGAAGTTTCGCATCCTCGCGGTCAGCACCCCGACGCTTCAGACGGGCACCCGGATCGACTACCAGCTCTCGCTGCACGGTGTGCCCGTCCGCTGGCAGAGCTTGATCCGGGAGTGGAGCCCGAATCGCTCGTTCGTCGACACGCAGACGCGCGGCCCCTATCGGCGGTGGGACCACACACACGAGTTCGAGCCCTTCGACGGCGGCACGATCATCCGCGACCGGGTCCACTACGAGGTCCCGCTCGGGGTGCTCGGTGACGTCGTCGCCGGAGGCTTCGTCGGGCGAGACGTCGAGAAGATCTTTGCGTTTCGCCATCAGGCGGTCGGCGAGATCTTCGGCGGCAGGCGTGCTAACGAGGGCCGGTCGAACCCATGACGCGCTGGACGAGATCGATGGGGATCGCGCTGCTGCTCGTCTCGCTGGCACGCGGCGTACTCGCCAAGGAGATCGAGGGCGTTCGCTTCGCCGATCGGTTGCAGGCCGGCGATGTCGCCTTGCGCCTGAACGACGTCGGGCTCATGCGCTACCGCTACGTGATCAAGGCGTACGTCGCGGCGCTGTACCTCGGCGAGAAGACGCCGCCGGCCAACGTCCTCGCCGATGCGCCCAAGCGCCTCGAGATCGAGTACTTCTACGCGATCAAGGCGACGGGATTCGCGAACGCCACGACCGAGGGCATCGCCGCCAACGTCCCCGCCGAGACGCTCGCCACCCTCCGCCCGCGCATCGATCGCCTGAACACCCTGTATCGTGACGTGAAGCCCGGCGACCGCTACGCGCTCACCTACGTGCCCGGCGTCGGCACGGAGCTCGCCTTGAACGGGACCGCGCTCGGTACCGTCGAGGGCGCGGACTTCGCCGCTGCGGTATTCGCGATCTGGCTCGGGCCGAAGGCGATCGACGCCTCGTTGAAGGCGCAACTCCTGGGAGGCTCCTGACGGTGTGGGCCCGGCGCGCGATCACGCTCCCGTCGTTGGTGGTCGTGACCGTGCTGTGGTGCTTGCTGTTGCCGGTCACGCTTCCCCTCGCGGCGCTCGTCGATGTGGTGCGCGGCGGGCCGTGGCCGCTACTGCGCTGCACCACGTACTTCACGATCTATCTCGGGTGCGAGCTCCTCGGGGTGACGGCGGCCGCGATCGTCTGGCTGGTGTGCGGTCCGTGGACCGGCACCGCGCGCGCGGTATTCCTGCGCCGGAACGTGGCGCTGCAGAGCTGGTGGGCGAACGCTCTCTATCGTGCGGCGGAACGGGTCTTCCGGCTCCGCACCATCGTCGAAGGGGACGACGTCGTCGTCCCGGGGCCGATCCTGGTTTTCATCCGGCACGTCAGTCAGGCCGACACGCTGTTGCCGGTCGTCTACGTCACGCGTCGCCACGGAATCGCGCTCCGCTTCGTGCTCAAGCAGGAGCTGTTGTGGGATCCCTGCCTCGACGTCGTGGGACATCGCCTGCCGAACGCGTTCATTCGCCGCGGCTCGGGCGAGACCGCGCGCGAGATCGCGGCGGTACAGCGTTTGATGGATGACCTTGGTCCGCAGGACGGCGTCCTGATCTATCCCGAGGGCACCCGGTTCACCCCGCGGAAGCTCGCCCGCGCTCTCGAGAAGCTCGCGACCCATGCTGACGCCGCGCTCGTCGCACGTGCCACCCAACTCCGGCACGTGTTGCCGCCGCACGTCGGTGGGCCGCTCGGCTTGCTCGCCGCCAATCGCGATGCCGACGTGGTGTTCTGCGGGCACCGGGGGTTCGAAGCGGCGGGATCGCCCGCGGATCTCGTCGGCGGAGCGCTCGTCGGAGCGACGATCCGCGTGCGGTTCTGGCGGGTCGCGCGCGCCGATATCCCGACAGAGCCGACGGCGCGCGTCGCATGGCTCTACGAGCAATGGCAATGCATCGACGACTGGCTCGGCGAAGTCTATCCCCTGTCGGGGTGAGAAGCGCGAACCGAGGGGCGGGATTGGTCAGCGACGTGCCGGTTGGCAAGATCGCTCTCCATGAACGACGCACTCGCTACCATGCAGAAGCCGCGCGCGCCGCAACGCGCGCTCATCGTTTCCCCGGATGCCGCCAAACGTCGCCCGCTCGCTCAGGTCTTGAGCAGCCACGGGCTCCGCGTTCGGGAAGCCGAAAGCGTGTCGCAAGCTTGGGAAGTCCTCGGCGAAGAGCCCTTCGACCTCGTGATGCCCGTCGAGGAAGTCCTGCACGGCTCCGGCAAGAGCTTTTTGTCCGAGGTCCGCGCCTTCGACGAGAACACCGCCATCATCGCTGTCATCGACACGCCGGAATGCGGGCGGAACGCGCTCGCCGCGGGAGCCTACGACATCTTCCTCGAGCCGGTGGATGCGGAGCGTCTCGCCGTGGTGGTCGATCACATCAGCGAAACGCTACGCCTTCGCGGTCGTAGCGCCGTCCTCGACCGCATGATGAACGGCGGAGCGCATCTCGGCGCGCTGCTCACGCGCGATCCGCACATGATCGGCATCGTCGACGCGATCCGGCGGCTGGCGCGCTATCGCACTCCGGTCATGATCATCGGGGAGCGCGGCACCGAGCATCAGGAGGTTGCCCGCGCGCTCCACGATCAGGGACGGCCGGACGCACCTTTCGTCGTGTGCTCGGGATCGGCGCTCACGGTGGCCGAGCTCCGCAAGCATCAAGCTGCCGCCGACGGCGGAACGCTCTTCATCGACGACGTCACCGCGCTTGCGGCCGACGTCAGCGCGGCGCTCTCCGCCATGCTCGAAGCTGGCAATGCGACGGCGGGTGAACGCCCGCTGCGGATCGTGGTCGGGTACCCCCATCCGACGCCCCCGAGCTTCGAGCCGAGCGACGCACGCGCCGATCTTCATCGGCACTTCAGTGACGCGACCCTCGAGCTCTCACCGCTCCGGCAACGACGGGGCGACGCGGTGCTCGTTGCCCGCGAGCTCGCTGCCGGCATCGGGCGTGACCGCGGGCGGGACCTGGGGATCGCCAAGCCGGTAGAGGAGGCGCTCTTGTCGTATCCGTGGCCCGGCAACCTCGACGAGCTGAAGACCCTCGTCGCCGCGGCCGCTA
Organism: uncultured Polyangiaceae bacterium; assembly: GCA_964631985.1. GTDB lineage: Bacteria > Desulfobacterota > Binatia > UTPRO1 > UTPRO1 > UTPRO1. Next base: position 8,947 of record CAZWAX010000153.1, read on the forward strand.
CCACCGCGAACGGCCCCACCATCGAGGTGCACGATCTCCCCCCGCCGCTCGCCGAGCATGCGGGCAGCAGCGGCCAGGTCGTCGCCACGCGTCGGCTCCGCGACCTCGAGATCCAGCATCTCCGCCAGGTTCTCGAGGAGACCCAGGGCAACAAGTCCCGCGCGGCCCGCATTCTCGGCCTCAGCCGCTGGGCCCTCCAGCGAAAGCTCCGGAAGCACGGCATCTCGCTCGGAGAGGACGGCGCGGCAAGCGAGGCGTCCGCCGAAGGCAGCTGAGGAGGGGGATTCTTCCCTCGGAGCGCGGCCAAGCCGCGCTCCGCACATTCCCGGCTGCCCGCACGTCCTCCCACGCTGCGCGTGCGGAGGTCGTGTCGTAGGTCAGGAGCTAGCTGGCGACGGCTCGCCGGCGCCGGCGGCCCAAAGGCGTCACGCGCCGATGCGAGGTCCGGAGCTGGCGCACCGGAATCCCCGGCATCGTGCCGACCTGGCTCCGTCGCCACGAGATGAGCCCTCGTTGGAGGTAGCCGGGCTCGATGCCGAGCGCCTCGCAGACGTTCCGGAACGAGAACGGGAAGTCGGACTCCGACTCGTTGCGAATCCAACGCTCCGCCTCCGCAGACCCGGACGTGTTCCGACGCTGGAGCTGGATGACGGCGTCGAGGAGCACGGCGAAGAGCAAGCGCCGCTCCGGCGTGTCGGAGGTACGCGCTGCGAGGCGATCGAAATATTGCTCCGGCAGCAGCGCATCGGGCACGGAGACATCGAAAAGGGGTCGCACAGCTTCGGCGGATTTGGCCATCATGGTCCTGCCCCAGCGGGAGCAACCTCTGTGCCGCCGACCCGTTGCCGGACGCGCGTACGAGATACGCGGAAGATCAACGAGTGACGTCAGTTCGCCCGTCGATCCGGACAAACCGTCGTACGAAGATGTGCGACCAAGTAGGGCTGCCAGACAATATCTTGCACGGACGCGCACCGGATTGCCGCAAGCGGAAGCTGTGCCCCCCGACAAGGCGGGCGCACCGCGGGCCGGAAAGCCGGGGAGCGGACCACCGGACGGGGATCGGTGCCGCGTCCTATGGTATACGCGCGGGATGAAAGCGCCGCAGGTGGGGCGGGTGGAAGCTCTCGGGTACGTGCTGCAGCGCGACGTGCCACCGTCCATCGGGGTCGCCACCGACCGGTACCTTCTGGGGACCCTCGGTCGGCGGGCGCGCCCAGGTGTGCTGCGGGTCTATGCGTTCCCGGGCGACGTGTTGGCTGCCGGGCGCTGGCATCTGGCGCCGACGCAGGCCGCGGATCTCGGCGAGGCGTTCGTACGCCGGCTCACCGGCGGTCGGGCATTGGCTCTCGGTGAAGGCTACTTGGGTATTTCCCTTCTGCTGCCGCATCGGTCGGCGCTCGTGGCGGACGATCCGTTCGCGCTGGCGCCCTTCCAGGTTCCAAACCGCTACGTCCGTGGCTTGATGCGGGCCCTGAAGCAGCTCGGCCTTCCCGCGTTCTATCCGGGGCGCGACCTCGTGACCGTGAATCGCCGCCCGATCGCGGCCGTGAGCTTCGAGACCGATGAGGAAGGTCGGCTGCTGTTCGAAGCCATCGTCGCCGTCGATCGGCCGCTCAGCACGGTCGCGCAGCTCCTCGACCGATGGGACGCCGCCGGCACCATCAAGGCGGATCTCCTCGCGCTCGAGGGTGGAACCAGCCTGCGCGAGGAGATCGGCGAGACCCCGTCGTTGGACGAGCTCGGTGCCCTCGTGCGCGACGCCTTCGCGGAGCAGTTCGGCGTCACGATCGCCGCCGAGCCGCTCTCGGCGCTCGAAAGCCAGGCCGTGACGGCGCTCGCCGTTCGCGAGAGCCGTTCCTGGAACACCCAGCGCCGCCCGCGGTCGGATCTGACGCTCACCGGCAGCTCGGGCATCCAGACCGGCGTGCTCGAGGCGCACTTCGCGCTCGAGCAGGGTCGGTTCTTGAAGGAGGTGTGTCTCGCCGGCGACTTCATCGCGGACTCGCCCGCGATCGCGAGCCTGGAGTATCGGCTCCGGTTGTGTCCGGCCGAACGGGGTGCGATCGCCCGCATCGTGGACACGGTGTTCGGCGACCCCGCGCACTACATGCTCGGGGTCGGTCCGCTTCGGGTCATCGCCGATACGATCGTGAAAGGCCTACCGGCATGAGCGTCGGGTTCGACCCGCTCCATCGCCGCGCGTCGCTCGAGGCCATCGCGGCCGCTGACGACGCGGTCGACGAGGCGACCATGATGGCGGTCGTCGACTGTCTCGCGGTGCCGGAGAAGGCCGTGCAGCGTCTCGCCGCCGACCTGTTGCGCCGGGTCGCCCCGGAGGTGCGTGCCGCGACCGCGACCCGGCTGCGTGCCGCAATGGGTTCCGGCGACGTCGTGTGGCGCTGGGGGGCGGTCTACGCGCTCGGACGGCTCGGCCTCGCCGAGCCGTCGATGATCGCGCCGCTGCTCGAAGCGCTCGGCGACCGAGACGGCGACCGCCGCTGGGCGGCGGCCGAGCTCCTCACGACGTGCGCGCGGGCGCATGCCGACCTCGTGGTCGCGGCGCTGCTCGCCGCCATCGACGATGACGAGCCGGCGCGGCGGAAGATGGTGCTCTATGCCCTCCGCGACGTGGCGCCGGCGAATCGTGACGTGCACGTGGCGACGCTCCGCGGTCTCGCCGATCCCTCGGTCGGGGTGCGGTTCGCGGCGCTCGCCGCGCTCATTCGGCTCGAGCCGACACCGGCCGAGGCGTGCGACCGCGTCTTGGCCCTCGCCCGCGACGATCCGGAGGGTGGGCTGCGGCGCGCCGCGCTTTGCGCGCTCGGCGATGTCGGACGCGGTGTCAGCGCCGCGGAGAATGCGATCGCCGCGGCCGAGGCGTCGGACGATCCGCTGCTCCGCCGGGCGGCCGCGATCGCGCGCCGTCGCCTCGCCGCCGACCGCCGCTCGCCTGCCAGCGATGGAGGTGGCTCGGCGTGATTCGGACGATAGGGTGCGCGGGGCCGTCGAGATCCATCGTGCGGTACTGGCGGTAGCGGAGCCGGAGCGCCTGAAGCGCGCGCGCGCGTTCGCGACCGTCCGCCACGATCGCGGCCCGACCGCGCAGCAGCAAGAA
>CAZWAX010000154.1:0-12045 GCA_964631985.1 uncultured Polyangiaceae bacterium
GCGGTCCGCAGCACGGTCGGCGTCGCCGTGGAGCTCGGCACGGGCGTGGACGTCGCGGCGGCCGTCGGAGCGACGGTGGACTCGTCGGTCGGCGTCGCCGCGGGGGTCGGGGTGGCCGCCGTCGGAGCGTCACAGCTCGAAAGCTCGACCCCGGCCGCCGCGAGCTCCGCCTCGGCCGCGAGACACGCGAGCGCGTCCAGGCTCCGCGGGAGCTCACGCGTGCCGATCTGGCATGAGGTGTCAGCGACGATGACCCGCGCGAGGCACGCGACGAGCCCGCCGAGGTCGCCGATCGCCGCGGGCGGCACGAGCGCCGCGCAGGCGGTTTCCAGCCCGCCGTAGCCGAGCCCGTCAGGCGCGATGACGTCGGCGAAGGGAACGACGGCACAGCGCCGGTTCTCCACGTAGGTCGCGAAGCGGGCCGTGGCCTTCTCGAGCTTCGCCAGGCGACTGGTGCAACGACGGCCGGCATTCCGGCAACAGCGATCGTCCTCGGCGGCACCGGCGACGCATTCGATACCGCCGGTGAAGCACGCCGAGAGCACGCGACGGGCCTCGGTCGCGAGCCTGAGCCCGGCCGTGCGGATCGAGTCCTGACACACGGCGAGCGGCGTCGGATCGTTCGACAGGGGCGATCCCGCCTGCGCCGGGGACGACGGCCAGCAGAGGATCGCGAGCAGCAGCGAAAACAGCACGGGCGAACGAGTCGCGAGCATGGACGTCATGGCCTCTCGGAGCGGATCGGGTACCGCGACCTACCTACCAACGGGGATGTGACGGCAGCGCAGCGTCATTGTGACCGTTCCGTGACCGAGGTCCCGCGCGACGAGCGACTCGCCGCGCGGGACCCCAATCCACGGAGGGATCTACGGGACCGTGACCGAGCAACCGACCTGCGAGGTGATGTCCCCGCCCTCGGCATCGGAGGCCGAGCGCACGACACACCCGAACTGGTCGCGCGTCGGCGTCCCACAGGTGTCGAGGTGGACGCGATAGAACGCCCCCGGCGTGATGGGGTCGAACGCCACCACGCCGACCTGCACCTCGAAGTCGTTGTCGGTGACGGTCGGCAGCCCGTCGGGAACGTCGGTGACGCGGTCGAGCACCGTTTGCGCCCCGCCCGTCCCGGGGATCTGCGCGTCGGTCTCGGGATAGTCGAGCGCGACCACGAGGCCGGTCACGTCCTTGCCGGCGGGCTTGGTGAAGCGGACCGTGACGTCGATGGTGCCGCCGTTCGAAACGCAGGGCGACACCTGACACGTATCCGTCCCCGGATCGGCGCAGGCCTCCGCGGGCGTGTCGCCACAGAGCTCGACGCCGGCATGGACGAACCCGTCGCCGCAGGTGGCGGGCTGGCAGGCGATGCAGGCATCGGTCGTGACGGCGTTGCCGTCGTCGCACTGCTCACCGGGATCGACGATGGTGTTGCCGCATCCCGCCGTCGGTTGCCCGTAGATTGCCGTGGCGAGCGACTGACCGGTGGCCGTGGACGCCGTCGTCACGCAGGTCGGCAGCGGATCGCAGCTGCCGACGTCGGCGCCCGTCAATCCCGCGCATTTCTTGGTGATCGATGCCTCGCCCTTGGGACCGGCCTTCACCGGGGTCGCGACGCAGTTCGCGGCGAGCTCGGCGAACACGGTGCCAGTCTTGTCGAGGCCGTTCTGACACTTCACCGCGCCTTTCAGGATCTCGTCGATGTTCTTGAGCGCGGCCTTGGAGATCTCGGCGTGACACTTGACCTTGGCCTTGTCGCCGACGAGCGCCGGCGAGCCGAGCAGCGCCGTGCCGTTCGCCTCGACCGCGTTTTCCGCCGCCGGGAAGAACACCCCGTCGGGATCGCCGAGCGCGTAGTTGCCGAGCACCAGGTCACCCGGGAGACACTTCTTATCGAGGCTCTTGGTCGTGCTCGCCTCGGTCTTGGCGATCTTGCCCTTGACGTCCGCCGCCGCGAGATCGTTGCAGTCGCCGACGAATTTCCCCTTGTTGCGGCTCTTGTGGCACCCGTCGATCACACCCAGCTCGGTCTTCACGACCTTCAGGAACTTGGACCCGATCTCCTTGCGGCACTTGCGCGATTCTTTCTCCGCGCCGGTCGCGTGCGTCGCCGTCATCCCGATCGTCGCAGCCAACGCCGCGCCCATCATCACGATTCGCATGTTCATGACTTTTCCCCCTCCATGTCGTTGCGAAGCATGACCTTGCAGGTCGCCCCGCTCACCAGTCGTCCTTGCTCGTCCGATGCCTCCGCGACCGTGCAGCGATAGCCGCTCGCCTCCACGGCCTTGCTCCCCCGGCAGGTCTCGAACGCGACCGTGAAGATGCGGCCACTCGGGAGCGGCGCGGTCGAAACCAGCGCCACGAGCAGCGCATCGTCTTCGTCGTTCGGCACGCCGAGCGCGCCGGACGGCATCGCCGTCACCCGCGCCTTCACATCCGCGTCGTCCCCACGCCCGGCCAGCATCACGGCCTGCTCGGGGTAGTCGAAGCGCACCTTGACGCCCGCGAGCGTGATGCCGGCCGGCGGCGTCAGGGCCACGTCGACGGTCTGTGTCCCCGCCGGATCGCATCGTTTCGTCGGCGCGGTGTCTCCGGCTCGACCTGTCCCGACGGAAGCGAGCACGAGCATGCTCGCGATCAGGAATCTATAAGGAACCAATGGCTTCTCCCCCTTGAACCGAAACTGGACGACGGGGGCGACCTCCCGTCGAGGAGATCGCCCCCGTCATCATCCGTTCACACCCACGCGTGCATGCACGCGGATGTGCGCTACAGCACGCCGGCCGTGCAGGTGACGTTCTCGAGGATCTCCGTCCCGAGCGTGTCCGACGCCTGCGTGACGACGCACGCGAGGGCGTCCGCGGCCGCGCAGGTGTTGACGCCGACGGTGAACAGTGGGCCGTCGACGAGCCCGCCGAGATCGGCGATCGAGACCTTCAGCGCCGCCTCGTCATCGAATGCCTCGACGAAGCCGTTCTGGAGGTTGGTCACCTGGCCGAGGACGGCGACGCCGGTGCCCGGGATCGTCACGCCGCGGTAGCCGAGGCTGATGCTGATCGCCCCGAGATCGCCACCGCTGCCGTTCGCGATCGACACCTGGACGGTCGCGTTGCCGCCGTCCGACGGACACGCCGTCGAGGCGGCCTGGCACTGACCAGGAAGCGCCGTCGCGTCGTTCGGGAGGGCCTGGGCGTCGGTGCAATCGGTGCGGCCGACGTTCTGAGCGACGAGGCAGCTCACGAGCTCGGTCAAGGTCGTGACCGGGGCGCCAAGGCCACCGTCCACCTGGAAGCGCGGGCAGTTGGCGGGGAACCCGATCGCGCCGGCCGTGTAGTCGTCGACGCCGTCACACAGCTTGTCGGCACCGCCGCAGGCTTTGCAGATGGTGTCTTCCATCTTGGTCTGCGCCTTGGCGATCGCGTCGACCGTCTTCTGATCGCCGGTCGGGCACGGGCCGGTCAGCTTGCCGCCGAGAACGCCTGCCTGGCACTTCGAGAGCGACTTCGAGCGTGCCACGAAGAAGCCCGCCGCCGCCTTGCCGATGGAGGCTTGGCACTTCGACAGGGTCTTGTCGGCGCCCGGGTTGACGAAGGCCGCGTAGCTGGCCTTGGCCGATTCCTGCGCGTGCTCCTCGCCGAGGCAGGCGAGACAGTCGCCTTCCGCGCTCTTGCTGGTCACCAGGATGGTGTTGCAGGTGGCGACCCCGTTCGGCCCCTGGGTGTTCGGGCAGCTGCCGAAGTTGAACTCACCGGTGGACGTGCCGCACGCCTTCGCCACCGCCGCGCCGGTCTTGCTCTTGGCACCGGTGATCTTGCCCGCCGTGCCCGCGTCGGGGCACGGGCCGATGATCTTCCCCGTGCGCACGCCCTCCTCGCACTTCTGGAGGGACTTCGCGATCGCCTGGGTGATCTTCGCCGACTCCTTGACGACGGCCGCCCGGCACTTCTCGGTCGCGTCGGCCGTCGAGGCCATCATGAGGACCCCCGCCGCGACTACCGCGCCGAGCGTCCGAATCATTCCATTTTTGTGCATCGTCGATCTCCTTGGGAACAGGTTGGGTTGTGGTTGCGTCATCGATCGCCGTTGAGGCCGACGAACTTGTACTGACCGTCGACGTGCGCGATGGAGCCGAGCACGAGCTCGCGCTCCTGCCCGTCCTCGTTTTCGAGCGTCAGTACGGTCGTGGCGTACGCGTCGAACCACGCGAACTGCTTGTGGCCCTTGACGTACTCGACCCCTTTGAGCCGATAGCGGCGGCCGCCGAAGCCCTTCATGACGGCCGCCTCCTTGTAGGTGCTCTTGGTGTTCAGCATCTGCCAGTAGAACTGGCTGTCTTCGGCGCCGAGAACCTGCGGTGGCTCCCCCTGCTTGGCGCTCCCGGGAATAATGAACTCCCGGTACTCGGCCTCGGTGACCCGAAGCCGGCGGAGCGCCTTCGCATCGCTCGCGGCGAGCGCATCGAGGACCCGTTGCAGCAGGACCTCGATCGAAGGGGCGGAGTCGGCCAGCGCGTACTTGGCTGGTCGCTCCAACGTGACCGGAGGGGTAGAGGCGTGAGCGGTCTCCGATCGTGCGTGCTGGGCCGTGGCAAGAACCAGCAGGACCGTTGCGGCCATGGCAGTGATGGGTTTCATCGTTCTCGGCCTCTCCTTTTCTGGGTCGCTCCCGGGCGCGAGGGGCCCGAGTCGAACTCGGGCCCCGACGCCCATCGGAGGACGGCGCCGCAGGCGCCGCCGCACGGGGGCGAAATCAATTAGTTCGCCGGGTACTCGGTCCAGCCCGCGGTCCAGTCGGACCCGCCGGGCTCGAAGCCGCCGATGTAAGGCGCGCTCACGAACGAGCCGTTGATCTGCGTGCAATCCGCGGCCGGATGCGTGTCGGGCAACGTACCGCCGACCGGCACGAGACCGGTCGGCGGGAAGGTGTTGCCGCCGATCGCTTCCACCGTCGCATCGGCCGTCGACAGGACCGCGCGTTGCGCTTCGAGGAGCGCATAGTGCTCCGTCGTCGTGCAGGCACACTCACCCACCGTGTCGCAAGAGCTGTGGTTGACCGGATTGGTCGTGCCACCTGCGCCGTTGTCGACGAAGATGCTATTCTGGATCACGCCGACCGGGGCAGTGGTGTTGAGGGTCGTGTTGTTGACGCAGGCGCGGGCCGCCGTGCTGGCATCACGCATCTGGTAGCCGCCGTTGCGGAAATCCTTGACGATGGTGTTGGCGATCGTCATGGCGTTGCCGCGGCGGCTGAAGACGCCGAACTGATTGGTGACGCCGGGATTGTCCGCCGAGTAGCGCGCGCCGATCGCCGTCACGTTGCAGTACTTGCCGGCGCTGCGCGGGAGGTTGTCGGCGCCGAACTCCGAGTTGTCCATCTCGAAGCCGTTGGAGCCGCCGCTCTCGACGTCGACCGCGCGCTGCGCGATCAGGCCGAACTGCAGACCACCGGTCCAGCCCAGCTGGTGATCGAAGGAATCGTCACCCGCCGCCGACGCGACGATGTAGCTCATGTTGACGGTGCCGCCGAACCACTCGATGGCATCGTCGGCGCCGAGGTGGGCCTGGATGTGATCGAGCTGCGTCCGGTTGCCGACGCCCGCCATCTGGAAGAGGTTCAGCTCGTTGTCGACCGTGAGGTCACGGCCCGAGAACTGAATGCGGTTGTAGGACATGCAGCCGCTGAAATCGTCGACCTTGGTGCCGCCGAAGAGACCGTCGGTGAGGCCTTCGATACTGATGCCGGGCTCGTTGACGGGGGCGTTGCCGAGCAGCACGACGCCGCCCCAATCCTCCTTGGCACGCGAGCCGGGCGTGGCGGCGCTGGTCCACGTGATCGGCGAGCCGGCCGTGCCCACTGCGTTGATGCGGCCACCGGGCCGGACCACCAGCACCGACGGCGGGTTGGCGATGTTGCCCTTGACGGTGGCGCCGGGCTCGACGGTCAGCACCGCACCGGCGGCGACGTCCGTGAGGCCGTTGACGCGCGCGTCGCAACCGGCCGGCACGACGAGGTTCCCGGTGATCAGCGCCGGCAGGACTGAGGTTCCCGGGCAGCCCGCGAGGACGGTCCGCGCGAGACACAGGTCCGACGGACAGTTCGCGACACTCGAAGCCCGGCGCAGCAGCAGCACCGTGTCGGAGATGTCGGTCGTGCCGGCCCCGTCGCCGTTCAGGTTGGCGCAGTTGGCGTAGCCGGCGTTGCCGCAGATGCTGGCGGCAGAGTCGATTGCGCTCACGACGCGTAGGTGGAGGACGACGTCGTTGATCGCGACGCCGCCGCTGTTGTCACTGTCGCCGCAGCTCGCGGCGAACGCTCCGGGCGCCGCCTGGCCGATGGCCATGGTCGCGGCGGCACCGATCAGCATGCCCTTCAAGATCTTGTGCATCTACTACCTCCTCGTCTGGGTTGTGGGTGGTGCGTGGATCCCTTCCACGCTGAATCACGGCGCCGAACGTACTCACGATCCGTGACGCGCTCGCCGCGTTCCTGCGACGGTTCGGTGACAAGGGCAGCGCACCGCATTCGGACGCGTGCACCGCACGCGATGGCCGTGGATCACTCGACGGCAATGCCGTCGTAACGCGACCACAACATTCCGGGATGTATCTACGCCTCCGTCGCACGAGACATCCGCGTGAACGCAAGAGCATCCCGGCGTGAAATCGAAGTGCCGCAGAGAACGAGTCGACGCATCGGCGTCAGGAGGCTGCCTCGGATGGCGCTGAGCAGGATGGCAGTCGTCGCGGTGTGTGTTGGCGTGGTCATCATCGCGTCGATCGCGCCCGTACGAGCGCAAGTGGCGCCCCCCGGAGAGACCGGCACGATCAGCGGCCAGGTGATCGACGCCTCGACCGGCGATCCGATCATCGAGGCGGGGGTCGAGATCCTCGGCCTCAAGCGAACGATCCGGACCGACCTCGACGGCCGCTACAACGTCAAGGTACCTGCCGGCACCTATCAGGTGCGGTTCTTCGCGCCGCTCTACCAGGGCGCGCGGCTCGAGCAGGTGATCGTCGCGCCGAACAAGGTCGCGACCGCCGACGTCCCGCTGAAGCCCGAGGGCCAGAGCGGCGTCGAGGTGGTCGAGGTGGTCGCACAGGCCGCCAAGGCGGCGGAGGCGACACAGATCGTGAAGCGCCAGAAAGCGTCGGTCGTGAGCGACAACATCGGGGCCGAAACCATCAAGAAAGCCCCGGATTCCGACGCCGCCGAGATCGTCGCCCGGGTCCCGGCCGTCACCGTCCGCGACGACAAGTTCATCTACGTGCGCGGCCTCGGCGAGCGCTACAGCCAGGCGCTCCTGAACGGCAGCCGCCTGCCGAGCCCCGATCCCGAGCGCCGCGTCGTCCCGCTCGACCTCTTCCCGGCCGACTTCCTCGAGTCGATTTCGATCATCAAGACCTACACCCCCGACCTCCCCGGGGATTTCTCGGGTGGGCTCGCCGACATCGAGCTCCTCGATTTCCCGGACAAGCTCACTTACGGCCTCGGCCTCTCGACCAAGGGCAACAGCAACACGACCTTTCAGGACTTCCAGACCTACAAAGGCTCGAAGCTCGACCAGCTCGGCTTCGGCGGCGACTACCGAAAGCTCCCCTCGCTCATCCCCGACGACACGGCGGGCGCCTCACGCGCCCAGCGCACGGCGTATGGGCGCTCGTTCAAGAACATCTGGGAAACCGACGAGACGACCGCCCCGATCGACTACGACGTCAACTTCCAGATCGGCAATCGCTGGGGTCCGTTCGGTGTGCGTCTCGGCGTCATCTACGAGACCCAGTGGCGGCGTTACGACGCTCTGCAACGCCAGTTCATCCAGGCCGGCAGCTTCGAGGATCCCGACCCCCAGATCTCCGACGACTTCACCTTCGACACCAACACGTTCGAGGTGAAGCTCGGCGCGGTCATGACGGCGGCCTACGAGCTCTCGTCGAACCATCGCTTCACGCTCCGCACCCTCGTCGATCGCAACAGCACCGATCAGACGCTGATCGGGCAGGGACGAAGCGAGCAAAACGGCAATCCGCAGGTCGTCACCCAGTTCACCTACACCCAGGACCAGCTCGGCTACGGCCAGCTCGGCGGCACGCACCACTTCTCGTGGATCGACGTCGACTGGCGGTCGGCCTTGTCGCAAACGACGGAAAACGTTCCCGATCAGCGGATCACCAATCGCGTGCTGGTGAACGGCGCACTGATCGCTTCCAACGACGGCCTCGGCGGGACCCGCAATTTCCAGGATCTGACCGAGGTTCTGACCGACAGCGCGGTCGACTTCACGGTGCCTTTCAAGACCGCCCTGCCTTTCACCGACGTCTGGTGGGGCCTGCCCGGCAAGCTGAAGTTCGGCCCCGCGTACGCGTTCCGCGACCGCGACGCGAGCATCCGCATCTTCCGCAACAACATCCAGCCGCAGCCGGGGATCCCGTTCGATCAGAGCCAACCGCTGAACGACGTCTTCAACCCCGACAACATCGGCGGCGGGCAGCCCCCCTTCCCGATCAGCTTCGTCGAGCAGACCAATCCTCAAGACTCCTTCAAGGCGTCGCAGGAGATCATCGCCGGCTACGGGATGCTCGAGCTCCCGATCTTGCGCGACAAGCTCCGCCTGATCGCCGGCGTCCGCACCGAATACTCGTACATGCAGCTCGACACGTTCGACGTGAAGAACGAGCCGCGCCAGATCATCAAGAACGACCTCGACCCGTTGCCGGGCGTGAACCTGATCTACTCCCCCCGCAGCGACATGAACCTGCGGTTCGGCTGGAGCCAGACCGTGTCGCGACCGGAGTTCCGCGAGCTGTCGCCCGCAGTCTACCCCGCGCCGCGCGGCCTCCGCGGCGTCGTCGGCAACCCCGAGCTGGTGCAGGCGAGCATCGAGAGCTTCGACCTGCGCTGGGAATGGTTCCTGAGCCCGACCGAGCTCGTGTCGATCAGCGGCTTCTACAAGACCATCGACAAGCCGATCGAGCAGGCGATCTTCATCTCGGGGTCGTCGCCGCAGAACACCTTCCAGCAGAACGAGGACGCGAAGCTCTACGGCTTCGAGTTCGAGGGCCGAAAGAACCTCGGCTTCATCACCCCCTGGCTGGAGAACGTGAATTTTCTCACCAACGTGTCCTACGTCGAGTCCGACGTGACCGCGCTGGTCCGGCCGGCCACCAGCACGGAAGGCGCGCTCTATCGGAAGCGCGCCTTGCAGGGGCAGTCGCCGTACGTCGTGAACGCCGCGGTCGAGTACGTCCACCCGACCTGGGGCACCGCGCGCCTCCTCTACAACACCGTCGGGCCGACCATCACCAGCGTCCAGGATCGCACCGCCCTGCCCGACTTCGAGCAGCAACGCCGCGACCAGCTCGACCTCGTCTACCTCGCCAAGGTCGCTCCCTGGGGCGTTCCGCTGAGCGTCAAGCTCGGGGTCGAGAACATCCTGAACGACAACTACCCGACGACGGTCGGGGACGATCTCGCGGAAGACTACAAGACCGGCGTCACCGTCTCGTTCGGCGTCTCTTACAACTACTGATCCACAGGCAACCACAAAAGGGGGAATCGTAATGAAGACCACTCGCTCCAAGCTCGTGATTGCGCTGTTCGCCGGGGCTCTGCTGCTGCCGCTCGCCGGCTGCGGCGACAACGACAGCGACATCGACTTCGACAATGACAACGGGAGCCCGCAACCGACGTCCACCGCGCCGGGCAGCACGCCCGTCCCGACCGCGACGCCCGCGGTCGGCGCAACCGCGACGACCGTCGTTGCCACCGCCACCGCGGCGGCGCCGACCGCGACGCCGGTCGACGCCGAGACCCCGACGCCGGTTCCGACCGGCGAGCCCTGCAGCGACCCGTCGGTCGTCGTGGAAGTGTCGATCGATACCGCCTACGGCGCGGCCCGCATCGACGTCCAGTACCCCGCGGCCCAGGTCAACATCCCCGGCTCCGGCACGGCCACCGACGTGGTGGATCGGGTCGAGTTCGCGTCGAGCGGTGGGCTCACCACCGTCAACGACGACGACAACACCGGCACGCTCACGACCAGCCTCGTGAGCTTCTCCGAGCAACCCTCGGGACTCTTCGCCACCGTCACCTTCGATTGCACCAGCGGCGTACCGGCGGCGGGCGACTTCACCTGCACCGTGGTGTCGGCGTCGACGCCGGGCGGCGTCGGCATCACCGACGCCACGTGCTCGGTCGCGGTCCAGTAGTGATCACAGCGGCCTAGCGTCACCCTCACGACACGGGCATCGGCGCCTCCGAGCGTCGATGCCCGCTTTTGCTTCGACAAGAGAGAGCGAGCTCACCATGCACAAGCGGATCACCCTGACGGCGGCACTGCTCCTCGGCGCGATGGCGCTCGTGATCGCGAGCTGCGGCCACGACGGCGACGGGGACGGCGGCGGCGGCAACGGCGGCTTCGCCGATTGCGGCGACGGATCGATCGACGGCGACGAGCAATGCGACGACGGCAACCAGGCCGACGAGGACGCCTGCCTCGGCACCTGCCAGCTGAACGTCTGCGGCGACGGCATCGTCAATCCCGCCGCCGAAGCCTGCGACATCCTGGTCCTACCGACCGAGAGCTGCCGGACACAGGGCTTCTCGAGCGGCACCCTCGCGTGTGCCGGCGATTGCACGCTCGACACCTCGGGTTGCAGCGGTCAGGGCGGCCCGGTGCCGACGCCGACACCGACGGTCACCGCAACGCCCGCCGAGGGCGTGCCCACGCCCACACCCACCGACGACGGCGGCGGCGACACCCCCACCGCGACGCCCACCCCGAGCGGCGGTGGCGGCGGCACGGCATGCAACGCGGGCGACCCCGTCGTGGTCGTGGTGTCGATCGACGTCGCATACGGCGCGGCCCGCGTCGACCTGGGCTATTCCGCGAGCGACGTCAACGTTCCCGGCTCGGGAACCGCCGCGAGCGTCGTCGAGCGCGTGGTCTTCACGGGGAGCGGCCTCACGACGGTCAACGACGACGACAACGTCGCGAACCTCACCGCGAGCCTGGTGAGCTTCAACGAGCAGCCCGCCGGGACGTTCGCCACCATCACCTTCGACTGCGTGACGTCGGTGCCGAGCCCCAGCGACTTCGTGTGCACGGTGGTGTCGGCGTCCACGCCGGGCGGCGTGTCGATTCCCGACGCCACCTGCAGCGTCGCCGTCCAGTAGGGAGGAGGTCTTACCGGCCAATGACTTTGTCCGCCTATGCGGGGTCGCTATGGCTCAGCGCGCCGCCGCGGTAAATCGTCATTGCGTTCAAGCGCTCGCCGGCAGGGCACCCGCGGTGGCGAGCGCGTGGAGCAGCCGCAGATACGCGGCCGCGCTCGCCTGCTCGAGGAAGTGGGCGCCGGGCAGGAGCTCGCTCGACCGCGTCGTCGATGGCTCGACGAGCGTCAGCAGGGGGCCGCGCGTCTCCAGCCAGGCGTGCCGACTGTCGTCCCACAGCAGCATGAGCCCCCGCTGCGGCTTGCGGTCGGGGCGGCGATGATTCTGGCGCGCGCGGCGGCGCCACACCGACCCGATCCCGGCGGCGCGCACCACGCGACGCACCGTTCGCACCGAGAAGCTGATCGGCGGCCGCTCGGCCGCCAGCCTCTCCGCCAGTTGCGTGTCGTTGAATACGCGATACGTCGTGCGGCGCAACGCCACGATCCGGGCGCGCGTGGCCTCATCCACCCGATTCGCGGGACGGCACCCCCGATTGCCTATGCACGACCGCCGCCCGGCCCTCCCGCTCGGCGCGCCGCCGCAGCCGCCGGACTGCCGCCCCCACCGCCGCAAGATCTCACTCGCCATCCTCCGTGCTCACTCACGGGGGAGGACATTTCACTGGCCCCACCGATCCTTCATGCGCTCCTCACCCCCGCTCAACGGCGCCGCAACGGCCGGACGTCACCTTGGATGCAATGTTGAGGCGATGGCTCGAAAGAGTCTGGGCGTGGCGTGCTCGGCGGTCGATGCTGCGTGTGATCGAGCAGGCGCTCGGCGTCCGCTAGGGAACCTCTGCACAAATCGATCGTATCGGGTAAAAGAAATTTCGATCGA